>JBCDAA010000143.1:0-19802 GCA_039186435.1 Myxococcota bacterium
CACCGGCAGTTCGTCGTCAAAATCGAGGTTTTCGTCGTTATCAGACATAGGAAAAGTGCGGTCCTTCGACCTTCCGGGACCATAGTTCCGGCCCCTGGCGCTTGCAACAGCAGCGGGAGCGTCCAGTGCTACTTCGCAGAGGGGCTATTCGCAGGCGGCGTCCGGGTCCCGCGGACGACTTAGGCGGTCCTGGAGATCGCCGCTGCCTTCGCTGGCCAAACGCACGCCTACGCGGGCGTTGCCGCCCTGCTCGAAGTACTCGACGCGAATGTGGTGGAGTCCAGCGCCGAGTTCTTTGCGGCCCGTCGCCCACTGCGCCGACTGGGGGCTCCAGTTATTCAGGATGTTCTCTTCGTTGACGAACACGCGATGGCCGTCGTCGGAGCGGACCGAGACCGTGATTTCCTCGTCCCCGTCGAGGCGGAGGCAGGTGTCCCAGCGGGCGGTGAATCGGTCTGCGGGGAGCCCACCCATGGGGGCGCTCGACCCCCAATCGAAGGAGATACGAAGATCCCCGCGTTCTTCGGGTTCCCCCTGAAAGTTCAGCGCGGGGTAGTAGCGGCCGATCCAGGGGGCGTTGGCTTCTTCGATGCTTCGCACGACCCGAAGACCGATCAGCACGAGGACGATCGAGACCGTGCTGACGAGGTAGAACCAGCGGCGCCGCCGGACGGCGCGAAGTTCGCGCGGAGAGCGGGTGCCGTTGACGACCGCTCGAACGATGCTCGAGGTCGACTCGCTGATCTGCTGGTGAAGGCGGGCGTCGGCCGCGCTCACCTCGTCGTCCAGAAGCGGGAGGGCGCGGAGTGCGGCGACCTGCTGCGCCGTCTCGAACATGCGCGCCGGTAGGCGATCTCGGAGGTGCGCCCAGATGGGAGCACTCGGCGAGAGATCGGCTTCGTCGGAATCCGACTCAACGACGGAATCGGCGGCTTCGGAGTCAGCTGCGGATTCCGCTTCGACGTCCGCTTCGGAGTCAGTTTCGGAATCGGCTTCGGAGTCAGCTTCGGAATCGGCTTCGGAGTCAGCTTCGGAATCGGCCTCAGCGTCCGCTTCGGAGTCAGTTTCGGAATCGGCTTCGGAATCGGCTTCGGCTTTGGCTTCGGGGTCAGTTTCCGAATCAGCTTTGGCGTCCGCTTCGGAGTCGAGGTCGAGCTCAGAACTCGCCGCGGCGCCAGCGGCGACCCCCAATTCGTCAGCCTCCGCTTCCTCCGCCGCCTCACCCTCAAGCTCGCTCGCCGCTCGCAGAACCGTCTCGAGCGCCAGGTGGCCCATGCGCAGGCCCTCCGCGGAATGACCGTTCGCCCAGAGCGACTCCGCCGCGTCGTGACGCTGTCTTCCGAGCGAGAGCGTCCGCGCAGCCCGCTCGCGAAGGCCCGCCGGTCGACTCTTCGCCTCCTCGAGCGCGCTTCGCAACGTGACGAATTCGCGAAGCCGGGCCCACCACCGCATGGCGCGCGTCTTAGCACACCCAGGCGCAAGGAGACGAACCGCTTTTCCCCTGCTTGAGATCGGCGCGCGGATGGCGCATTCAAATCAGCTCCGCGTGGATTTCGCGCGGGATCCTGGACGTTTCCAGGGGGTGTCGGAAATACTCGGCGCCAGGAAATTCGAAAACCTTGCGGCTTTCCCGCCATAAACCGCCCCGTCGCGTCCGTGGGTGGAAGGGCTCCGTGTTGGCCCCCGTCGAAGAGCAGGCGCTGGTCGGCCTTCTGACCGCCCTGCTCATCACCCTTGCCGAGCTGGTGGTGGTCGTGATCCGGCGCGAACCGGAAGAGGCCGGCCTCGCGCAAGCTGGGTTTGTTCTCGCCGCGTTTCAGCTTCCCATCGGCTGGGCGATCGGGGCACTCCTCGGGGCGATCCTCGCGCTCGGGCGGGCGACGCCCTGGCTTCGCTGGATCCGGGTGGGGGCGGCCCGCATCGTTTCCCCCCGGCGCGATCCGAACGCGTTCGCCGGCGTGATCGCGACCGGGATCGGAACGCTCGCGTTCGCGTTTGGTGCGTTCCGCAGCCTTTCGTTCTTCTCGTCGCATTTTCATTCCGAAGGGCTCATCCGGATTGCGAGCGTGGCCTCGCTTCCGGTGGTGCTCGCGATCGCGGTGCTCGTCGCAGCGGCGGCTTCGCTCGTGTTGCGGAGAGTCGCGCCGCTCTTTGGTCCCTTCGCATCGCCTCTTGGTGCCGTTGCGCTGGGCGTCGGCGCGGCCGCTCCTCTCGTGTGGCGGGCCCGGCGTCAGCTCCGCGACTTGGGGCAAGGGCTCGACCCTCTTCCCTACCTGTGGCCGATCGGTTGCGTGCTGCTCTTTCTGCTCGTCGCGGTCGTGGTTCGTCGGTGGATCCCGCTCCGCGTGCATCGCCTCTCCTGGTGGCTCGCGGCAGCCGCGTGTCTCTCGCTTTGGTGGGTCTCGAATCACTACGGCGGGGGGCAGCCGGAACGCCAGCTCGTGGAACAGCGAAGCGTTCAGGGAACGCGCCTTCTCCGCTTTTACGCGCGGCTCAGCGACCGTGACCGGGACGGGTTTTCGTCTGGGTTCGGGGGCGGCGATTGCGACGATAGCGACGCAACCGTTTATCCCGGCGCTGACGATCCGCCCGGGGACGGGATCGACGGGGACTGTTTCGAAGGCGACGGTTCACCGACCCTTGAAGATGCGCTTGGCGACGGTCACTACACGAGAGCGCCGGCGACGACCCGGCGCCGAAGTGTTGTGCTCGTCACGGTCGACGCCCTCAGGCCGGACCATTTGGGCGTGAACGGTTACGAGCGCCCAACGTCTCCGTCGATCGACGCCTTTGCGGCTCAGTCCGCGGTGTTCACCGAGACCATCGCCCCCTCCTCGCGTTCGGTCCGTTCGATCCCGTCGATGTTCATGGGCGTCTACCCCTCCCAGATCGTGTACGGGAACGAGTACCTCTATCCAGGGGTTCGTCCGGAAAACGATCTCTTCGCCGAGGTCGCAAAACGCGCGGGCTACGTCACCCATGCCTGCGTTGGAACGGACTACTTCCATCGCGTTCGCGATTTCTTTCAGGGCTTCGATCAGGTCGAGCAGCCCAAGGATGCGCCGCGGGATTTTCCGGTGGACTGTGCGCTTCGCGCATTGCCGCGGCTTGCGGAGGGTGACCAGCCCTTCCTGCTTTGGGTGCACCTCTTCAACGTTCACCTTCCGTATCTACCCGATCGACTTCCGTCGCTCTTCGGCGCGGAACCCAAGGACCACTACGACACCGAGATCACGCTCGCCGATCGCGAGTTTCAGCGGCTTCTTAGCGCCCTCGACGGACGCGGACTTTCGCGCTCGACGGTCGTGGTGCTCGCGAGCGACCACGGCGAGGCGTTCATGGAGCACGGTCATCGGGGTCACAGTCGAACGCTCTTCGAGGAAGAGGTTCGCAGCGTTTTGATGTTGCGCGGCCCGGGTATTCCGGCCGGGCGCATCGATGCGACCGTGAGCCTTATGGATCTCACGCCGACGCTGCGAAACCTTCTCGACCTTCCGGGGCGTCCTCAGATTCCGGGCCGCAGCCTGGTTCCCTTGATGCTCAACGAGAGCGAAGGATGGCCCGACCGACCCCTCTTCATGGAGCTCCTCCCGGACGGGCTCTTTCCCTACGACCAGAAAGCGGTGCGCGACGGTCGTTACAAGTTGATCTGGTGGGTGCGCGACAACACGCTCCGCCTCAGCGACCTTCAGGAAGACCCGCGCGAAATGGTGGACGTGTCCGCCGCGCATCCGGAGGAAACCCAGCGGCTGCACACATTGATTCGCTCTTGGATGGCCGGTCATCGTGCAGGCAATCGACGAAGCGAGATCGTCGCGCAAAACCTTCTTCCTTCGGTGCCGCCGATGCAGCATCGGGTCGATGCGCGCTACCCAGGGTTCACGCTCCTCGGCTACGACATGCCGCGGGACGAAATCGCGCGAAACGAAACGCTGCCGATGACGTTCTACTATCGCGTCGACCGGCGCATCGATGGGGACTGGTTCTTCTTTGTGGACCTGATCGGACCGAACGGCGTCCGCTTTCACGACTTTCACGCGCACCACTATCCGCTCAACGGGGCCTACCGCACCGACGAGTGGGAGCCCGGCCAAATCATTCGCGACCCGGTGGAGATCTACGCGCCGCGGGACGCGCCGATCGGCAACTACCGCATCGACTTTTCGCTCCTCGACGACGACCGTCGGCCGATCGCCTTTGGTCCCCAGGGTCGTTACAACATTCCCATGGGGCAGGTGCGGGTCAGGCCGTAGTCTCGAGCAAGCGGCGGGCGTACGCGACCGTCGTCACAAGCTCCTTCGCGCTCGGCGACGCGACGTGAGGTTCGAGGAACGAGGCGCCTTCCTCGACGCTCCCGCAGATCCGTCGATCGCCTCGCCGGATGCTCATCATGCGGAGTGCGGAGCGAAGAAGACTCGCGCTGAGGCTCTCGCCAAGGACAACAAACGCCTGCGTGAGAGCGAGGTCTCGCGACATCGACTGGACAAACTCGCGCTGCTGCTGGAGGAGCGCTGGCTTTGGCATGGGAGCCCCTTCTTCCAGGATCGCGAGCACGCCGACCGGTTGGTTTCGCCAGGCGATCCGAAGGGAGCGAAAGTTCGGCGCTAGGCGCCGAAGGAACGACTCGGTGAGCTCGCCGCGGCGAACCTGCACAAAGACGTGGCCGTGTTGAAGGATGACGTTGCCCGGCTCGATGACGAGCGGCTGCGCGCCGGATTCCAACGCTGGCATCCGCGAAGTGTAGCGTGGTGCGGCGGGTAGGCTATTCTCCGCGCCGTGCTCGGGTACCGGCAGTCCTTGGAGCTAAGCCAAGCGCGCGACGCGGAACAGCGACGCGTCGTTCAAGAGCGACTTCTATCGTCGACGGAGGCATCGCGCCGCGCGCGCAGGCTGTGGGCGGGCGCGGAGCTCGGGAGCGCTCTTCGGGAAGCAAAGCGAAGCGTGGAACTCGTGCTGGAGGCGCTCGACCGCTCGCCCTCCGGGGAGCTTGCGGACGCGCTTGCGAGCGAGGGGGAGACCGAGGTCGCGGGGAGCTGGGATCTCGACAATGTGCTTCGGACGCTTCTGGACGCACAGCGGCAGCTTGCGAAGCGCGCGCGTTTTGCCGCGATGGATCCTTCGGGCGTGCGGCGCTACTGGCAGCTCCGGGTGGTTCGCGTCGCGGTTGTCGCGACCGTCCTCGCGTTTCTTCTTTGGCGCACGGTCCGCACCGAGGCGGAGATCGTGACCACTGGCTCGCCGACCACGCAGCTGAACTTTCACGCGATCTACGCGACCGATGGAAACCCGCGGACCGAATGGCAGCCGGACGACCATCGCTCGGGGTGGGTGGAGCTTCGCCTTACACCTCCGCGCCGAGTCGAAGGGGTGCGCATCCTCAACGGGCACAACCGCCACTACGACGATCGGGCGACCAAGGAGTTCGAGGTCGAGCTCTTTTCGGACGGTCGCCGCGCGGCGTCGGCGGAGGGCACCTTCTACGCGATCCGCCATCGAGGGGAATGGCGAACCGTCGAGGTGGCCGGCGATGCGATCGACCGTATCCGGGTGACTGCAAAGACGTGGCACGGACGCAGTCCGGCGATCGGCGAAATCGAGGTTCGCTAGCGCCTAAGGCGAAGGCGCGTCCCACAGGAGCAAGTGGACAACGAACCAGGCGGCGGTCGTCAGCGCCGTTACGAGCCCCGCCGTGGTCAGAGGATACGCCGCCCATGGCGCGAGGATTCGTCCGCGGTAGGTGCTTCCGTCGGGGTGGCGGGGTGAACGAGTGGCGTCCTGGCTCGATGCAGCCTCGCCCAGTGCCGCGAAACACGGGTCGCTCGGACCGCCTGCCGCCACCAGGATCTTGTTCGCGACGTCGTACTCTTCGTCGCGGTCGTGAATGATGAGCTGCGCCATACCGGATTGGAAGAAATGGAGCGTCATCAGGCTTCCGCCGTATTTGTCCGCTCGCGCGTCCGCGCGTATCCCTTTGAGGTCGTCGAGAGGGATGAGACGGAGAACACTTCGGGTGGCGACGAGCACTTCGCCACGGAACACGTAGGTGCCCGCCGAAAAGGGGAGCAGCGTACGTAGCCCGCGGCGGTGAAGGGATGAAAAGACGAATACGCTTCCGACGCCTGCGAGCACGGGCTGGACAACGAAGCCGAAAAAGCGCCCTCCGACTGTCTCTGCGTCGAAGGTGGTCGCGAACCAATAGCCCCAGAGCCCAAGCATTCCGAGCCCGACGACGAGCCGCCCAAGCCCGGCCGACATGCCAACGCTGCCGCGAAAGAGGTACTGCAAGACCGCGTTGCCGCCCGAGTAGGGCGACCAGGCGACCGTGCGGGGGTCGCCGTCGCCGTTGCATGCGTCCGAGAGGATCTTCCGCGTTCCTTCGTCCAGTCGGTTGAAGTGCACGCGTGCTTCGCGTCGCGAGCTTGGCGTCGCGCCTTCGCGATCCCACCTAGAGATTCGAAACGTTCGCCGCACGCTGCCTCCAGAGCGAAACGAAAAGCAGCAACCCGAGGACCGCCACGAGCACCGACGACGCACCGATCATCCAGCTCTCGGCGCCCGGAGTGTCGAACCAAAGGTTGAGGTGCGGCGGAATGACGTCGCCGGTGGGTCGCCATCCGGGCAGGCCGAGACTCTTCCACGGGTACCAGGCGTCTGCGCTCCACTCGCCGCTCTTCCAGATCTTGAGCAGCCATCCGTGTCCGACGACCGGACTCATCTCCGGCACGAAGTGCGGAATCACGAGGTCGTCGCGAACATAGAAGGTGCTTCGGGGGATGCGAAGGCTTGCGCGCGTCGCCCGCCAGACGATCGCGGTGTAGTGCGCGTCGGAGATGATCGCGCCGAGGCCGTTGATGAGGAACCCGGCCGCCCCGAGGAGAGCACCGCTTCGAAGCCAGCCCCCGCCGCGTTTCATCACGAGGAGGGCCGGGAGCAGCATGAGCGGGACTGCCGGCGCGAGAAGGCGAGGGCCCCATCCCCAGTCACCGCTCCAGTCCCACCATTTCGCGGAGACGGCGAAGAGGCCGACGAGGGGAACCATGAAGAGCCAAAACTCTCCGCGTTCGCGGCGCCAGAGCGCGACGAAGCCGGCGCCGGAAAGGAGGAGGATCGGGGCGTAGAGAAAGATGCTCTTGCCCGAGCTCATGAGCAGGCCGTGCAATCCCGCAAGGAGCGGGACGCCGAGGCCGATCGCGAGGGACTGCCCCTGGTTGTACGCCGAGTCGAGGACGTCGCCGGTGCGAAGGTGGTTGTAGCCGAGCCAGAGCGCCGCAAGGGGGACCGCGCCGAGCGCGCCAAAGACGAGCATGTCGATCCAGCGCTTCTTGGGCATGCCGCCGCGAACCTGATGGATGAACGCGCCCACGCCGAGAATCGCGAGCGGTGTCTTTACGTGAATGGCGAGACCGCCCATCAGGCCCAGAAGGAAGAACGCCCCGCGCGTGGGACGTTCCTTCGCGCGCAAGGAGGCGAGGAGGCATGCGATCACGAGGAGGGCCTGCAGCTGTTCGCTGTAGAGCTTTCGACCGTAGGCCCAGAGAAACGTCGAAAAGGCGAGCATCAGCGCTCCGCCCACGGCGAGGGAAGGGCGGCAGCGAAAGCGGCGGGCGAGAAAGAAAAAGAGCAGCGCACTCGTGGCGGAGAACGCCGCAGGGACCACGCCGGCGAGGAGATGCCCGAGGGCGGGGGAGACCTGCCGGCCGAGCCAGCCGAGCGAACGCCCAGGAACGCACGCGAGAATCGGCAAAATTGGGTAGGACGAGTAGTATTTGCCGTCCGGGCCGTAGACCACGTCGCGGCGCATCTGACCTTCGACATCCAGGCCGAAGTGGTCGGTGACGGAGGCCGCCGCTGCGCACATCAGGCGGGAATCGCCGTCGACGTGCATCGTGCCAGTGGTGACGAGGGTGGCTCCAAAAACGAAGAGCCAAAGCCACAGAGCCACGTTGGGGCGACGCGCCACGCGTCTCTCATAGCATTGATCGCTGGAAATCCAGGAGGCTCGCTGTCACGGGCTCCTTGAGGTATGTGGTGGGCACCGTGCGCCGTGGTGCCGCTGGCTTACTTGCGATTTGCGTCTTTTTGGAGGTGGCCGCGCTGGTCTTGGCCTTCGACCACTATCGCAGTAAGGGCTTCATGGTTCGGTGGGCGATCGGGGGCCCCGAGAACCGCGAGGTCCTGGTCACCACCTTTGAGCCCCGGGTCTGGTTTCGGAACGAGCTGCGACCCATCGAGCGCCTCGTTCAGCACTGGCCTCAGGACCGGCCGATCCTGGAAGGGCTGCCGCCCATCGATGCGGATGTTGAGACCGTGGTGAAGGTTCCACCCGGCGACCCGCGCGTGATCTCGGTGGATGCGTCGGGAGGAACGAGCCTGACGATCGACGGCGAGCTTGCGACCGGTCCGGTTTCGCCTGGGTCGCATCGCCTTCGCGTGCGCTGGGGGTCCGCGACGCAGGCCCCCGGGCGCGACAACTGGGATCGATCGCCGGACGTGCACTTTCGGTTGATGTGGTCCTATGAGGGCGGCGACGCGGTTCCCATTCCGGCCGCCGCGCTTACGCCGCCGGAGCCCGTGCCGCACCGCGGACTCGTCTGGGGTCTCGGGCTCTTTCTCGCGCTCCTGCTCGGGGTGGGCACCTACGTCAGCATTCGAAGCGAGGGCGCCGCACGAACGCGCCGAAGCTTTGCGCTCGCGGCGATCGTCCTGGTCCTCGTGGGCGGCGGACTTCGCTTTTACGAGTACTCCACCGCCCCCGACTTTCGTGAAAACATGGACGAGCTCTTCGCGGCCTGGAACGGCTGGCAGCTCGTCGAGGATGGACGAACGCGCGGCTGGACGCTGTGGCCGCACTACTACGGCGGCGACGTGGTGCGGCGTCCGGTGACCTACTGGCGCGAGCGGCCGATCAACACGATCACCCCCTATTTTGAGCATCCGCCGCTGCTGCACCTCCTGGTTGGCGTGGCGGCGCACGCGGGCGGCGCGGAGGGATTCGATCACGCGAAGATCACCCACACGCGCCTGGTTCCCATCGTGCTCTCGCTGATCGCGCTGGTGCTTTGCATGCTGCTCGCGCTTCGGATCACGCGTTCGCACCTGGCGGCGCTCCTGGCGGGGCTCCTCTACGCGGTCACGCCCTTCATCGCGCTTCAGGGCCGCGCCGTTAAGGAGGACTCCGTCGTCGCGGTGCTGCTGCCCGCGATGATTCTGGCGTTCTTGCGCTATCGCGATCGCGGCTTTCGCCGGCGTGATCTGATTCTGGCGGCGTCCCTCGCCGGGATGGGCATGCTCGCCAAGCTTCCAGCGGTCGCGCTCCTCGCGGCGCTTCTTGCCCTCGTGGCCTCGACGCGTCGCTGGAAGGACCTCGCGATCGCGACGGCGGTGGGCGCTGGCGTTTCGTCCCTTCTCTTCGTCTACGCGGCCGTCATGGACTGGAACGCGTTTTGGTACGCGCAGTCCGTGCAGGGAACCATTCGTCAGGTCAGCCCCGATGTATTCGCGACGTGGTTTTCCTGGCCGCAGATCAACGGCAGCAAAGTCGGGCGCGGTCCGCTGATCTTCCTCTGGATCGCGTCGGCCGCGACGGTCTTTCGCCTTCCCCAACATCGCGTCATGCCCGTCGCGCTTCCGCTTGTGACGTACGTGGTCGCCGCAGCGCTTCCCAGCGGCACGTGGCACTACGGCTGGTACCTGCTTCCGCTCTACCCGCTTCTTTGTGTTCTCGCCGGTGACTTTCTGGTGCGCGTGTTTCGGCGGCCTGATCTGCTCGGCGCACTTCTCGTGGTCGGACTGCTCACCCTCTACGCGACGATGTTGATCGTGGAACCGGAGTGGGTGGCGCGGCGCGAGCACTGGCCGGCGATGCGGCAGATCACCTGGACCATCGCGCTCGTCCTCCTTCTTCCGGTCGCGCTTTCGATGGTCGTGAAGAAGCGCTGGGCGCGTCGTTTTGCACGGGCGTCGGTGGCGCTGGCCCTGCTCCTCTACGCGGGCGCGTCCGCGCATTTCGTCGTTCGCTACGACGTGACCGAGCGCCTCTACTACGACTACGACTACGGCGCCCCGGGCGTTCCGATCGAGGGCGGACGTCGCGATCCGAACTCGGAGTTCTTTCATCGTTCGCTTCCTCCGCCCACTCCGGAGCCGCCGCGAGTTGAGGGTTCCCAGTGAAGCTTCGCATCGCGTTCGGTGCGCTCGTCGCCGCCGCCCTCTACTGGAGCCCGGCCCTCTGGCATTGGGACGCGACGGGTTTTGGCGACTGGCAGCAGTTTCAGCATCAATGGGAGGCCGGCCGTGCGGCGCTGGTGCGCGACGGTGAAGTTCCCCTTTGGAACCCGTGGCATTGCGGCGGCGTCTTTCTCTTTGGGGATCCGCAGGCGCAGGTGTACTCGCCGCTTTTCTATCTGCTCCTGCCCTTTGGAACGGTCGCCGGACTGAAGATCTTTTTGATCCTGCACGCGGCGATCGGGTTTGCCGGGATGTTCGTCTTCGCGCGCCGACATACCGGCGTGGGCGTTGTGGCCGCGTCGATGGCGTCGCTGATTTGGGCCGGTTCCGGCTTCTTTGCGTGGCACGGCTCCGGCGGACACAGCGCGTTCCTTCCGTTCTATTTCGCGCCCTGGCTTCTGCTCGCCTGGCGAAAGGCGGCGGAGGCGTGGCGTTATAGCGCCGCCGTCGCGCTCATCATGGCCCTCGTCCTCCTTGAGGGCGGCGTTTACCCCTTTCCCTATTTCTGTTTGCTCCTGGCCTTCGATGGCCTGGTGCAAATGAGCGATCCGGCGCGGCGCGTGGGCGTCGTGCGTGCGGGCGCGATCGCGCTGCCGCTGATGCTCGCGCTCGGTGCGTTTCGACTGATTCCAATCCTCAACACGATGGAGCGCTACCCGCGTCCGACCGCTGGCGACGATGCGCTCACCCTTCAAGAGCTCTACGCCATGCTCGCGGAGCGCGAGTACGAGTACAGCTTTCCGGGTCACGAATACGTCTGGGCGGAATACGGCACCTTCATTGGGACGATCGCGCTGGCCCTTGGTCTCGTCGGTGTCGTTGTCGCGGTGCGCCGCGCGCCCTGGGTGACCGTTGGGCTCTTGCTCTTTGGCGGGTTGACCCTTGGACGCGTGACGGACCTCCATCCCTGGGCGCTGCTCCACGAGCTTCCGGTCTACGGATCGCTCCGGGTTCCGTCCCGCTTCGCTGTTCTTCTAATCTTCTATCTCGCGCTCGGTGCAGGCCTCTCCATGGACCGACTGACGCTCGCGCTTCGGCGGTTTCACGGACGTTTTCGGCGACGGATTCCTCAGCTCGCTCCGGCGTTTCTCCTTGTGGTCGTCGCCGTGCAAATCGGATGGGGCAACGGGGCGGTGATCGATCGCTGGCGCAAGCCGACCGTCCCTGCGCTCGACCATCACGCGGAGTACACCATCCTCAACTTCGGCGCGTACACGGACTACGCCACCTTTCCCGCCCGGAACGTGAGCAACCGCGGGTGCTACACCGGGATGACCGCGTATCACGCGGCGCGCGATCTCCGCGTCGGAAACGTCCCGCAAGCGCGCGTTCGGCAGGGCGAGCTTCGACGCGTGCGTCGCACCGCCAATACGATCACCGCGGATGTGGTCCTTGAGGAAGCCGGCGACGTGGTCTTCAATCAGACCTGGGCGCGTGGATGGGAGAGCGATGGGCGCGTGGTCGAGGCGACGCGGGGAGGCTCCATCGTCGTTCGCGATGTGCCGGCAGGGGAGCAACGCGTCGCGCTTCGCTACCGGCCCGACGACATGCGCCTTGCCCTTGGAGCGGGAGCCCTCGGGGCGATCGCGACGCTTCTCGTCCTCGTTTTCCCGCGCCGGCGAAGACGAGCGCGCCCCGCATAGTGCTGCTCTGTCGATCCGGCGTTGCCACGCGGAGGGAGAGCGACCATGCTCCCGCTGCTGTGATCGCGGTCGTCGTCCCCTGTTACAACGAAGAGAAGCGCCTCGATGTCGACGCGTTCCTCGCGGCTCTCGGCGAGTGGCCCGCGCTCTCGTTTCGCATGGTGGACGACGGGAGCAAGGACGGCACTCTCGACGTGCTTCGGGATCTCGAGGCGCGGGCCCCGGCAGGGCGAGTGCGCGTGCACGTCCTGGAGCGAAACTCCGGCAAGGCGGAAGCGGTTCGTCAGGGAGTTCTCGCAGAGCTTGAAGGCGACGCCAGCTACGTCGGCTACTGGGATGCGGACCTCGCCACGCCGCTCGACGAGATTCCTGTCTTCGCGACCATTCTCGACGAGCGCGCCGACGTCGACATCGTGCTCGGCTCGCGGGTCAAGCTCCTCGGACGGCGGATCGAACGACGCCTTTACCGCCATCTCTACGGGCGCCTCTTTGCGACCAGCGTGTCGTTGATTCTCGGGCTTCCGGTTTATGACACGCAATGCGGAGCCAAGCTCTTTCGCAACAGCGACGCGGCCGCGCACGCATTCGGCGAAGGATTCTTGTCGCGGTGGATCTTCGACGTCGAAATGCTTGCGCGTTTCGTGGACCACTGGCGAAGCGAGGGCGTAAACGCCGAGGATCGAATCGTGGAAAAGCCGCTTCGGCAGTGGGTGGATGTTGCGGGGTCGAAAATCGGCGTCCAAGACGCCGCGCGGGCGTTCGTCGAACTCGCGCAAATCCGGCGGCGCTACCGCCGCGTCCTTCGATAGGTCTCGTCTAGCCTCGCTGGCGTGGCGGCGTATGCTCGCGAGCGATGGAGAAGGATCGACGACGTTTTCTTGGCGCGCTTGGCGCCCTCGGCGCGACCGCGGTCGTTGGCTGCGACGATCCGCCTGAACCAGCGCCCGAACCCGCACCGGAGCGACCGTCGCGAGTCGGTGCCGACGGTCTTCCTCCGGGGCTCGATCCGGCCCACTTTCAGATTCACGGACGTCGCCCCTGGACGCTCGAAACGCGCCGCGAAGCGCTCGCCGCGAGCGTTGTCACCGCGACTGATCGACTCTTTGTTCGCAACAACCTCGCGATGCCGGAAGCGGCCGCCTCGCCCGACGAGTGGTCGCTTGCGATCGGTGCGCGGACCTTCACGCTCGGCGCGCTCAAGCGCCTTGGCCTCGAAACGGTCGCGATGGTGCTCCAGTGCTCCGGCAACGGCAGGCGCTTCTTCGAGCACGGTCCGAGCGGTTCCGCGTGGGGCGTCGGCGCGGCCGGTTGCGTCATCGTCAGCGGCGTACCGCTCCGAGCGGTCGTCGAGGCGATGGGAGGCGTTCCGAGCGGGGCCCGCTTTGTCACCGCGACGGGCGCCGATCCGATCCCGGAGGACGTGGCGCGCGACACGGTGGTCGTCGAGCGCTCGGTCCCTCTCGACAAAGCGCTGCAAGACGGAGTCCTCGGCTGGGAAATGAACGGCGAGCCCCTGCCGCATGTGCACGGGGGACCGCTCCGCCTCTTCGTGCCGGGGTACTTCGGCTGCAATCAGGTGAAGTGGCTTAAGGCGCTTTCGTTCACCGCCGAAACCTCGAACGCGAAGATCATGCGCACGGGCTATCGCCTTCGTCCGATCGGTCAGTCCGGCGCGCCCGACCAGCCTTCGATGTGGGCGATGCCGGTGAAGTCGTGGATTGTCCGGCCGGCGACTCGTCCGATCGTTGGGGGAAAAACGCAGGTTGTGGGGGTCGCCTTCTCCGGTGAAGCACCCGTCGTGCGCGTGGAATGGTCCAACGACGGAGAGGCGTGGGAGGAAGCGCGTTTCGTCGGTCCGAACCTCGGCCCCTTTGCGTGGCGACTCTTTTCCTTTGAAGTGAACGCATCGGACGCGCTGACGCTTTTTACGCGCGCCACCGACAGCGAAGGAAACACTCAGCCGGAGGGGCGCGTCGAAAACGAGCGCGGCTATGGCAACACCAGCTGGCGCGACATGGGGGTCGTTCTGCGCGTCTGCGAGGAGGACGACCAGGCGTGCCTGCAGCCGCCGGAAGAAGCGACGTCGGCGGACCGAGGCTCGGTCGAACTCTCGGATTCCGGTCGGCGCGGCCAAGCGATCTTCGCCTCGATCCAGCCGGCCTGTGGGACCTGCCACACCCTGTCGCACGCTGGAACGGCAGGCCAGGTAGGACCTGCCCTCGACGGGATCCGCCGCACGATGCCGCAGATCGAAGCCACGATTCGAAACGGGATCGGCGCGATGCCTTCCTTCGGGCCGCAGCTCAGTGAAGGCGAACTCCGGGACCTGGCGACCTACGTCTTTGAAGCCACGCGTTAGCGCCCGCGGCGACTTCTGCGATTTCTGCCCATCGAGCCGTCACTGTGCGGGGTCTTAACGCCCGGCGCGATCCGCGGATCCTCCCCACATCGCGTAGGTCTCGCTCGGGTTCAACACATCGCGCATGGGTCTGCCGAGCAAACGCCCATCGCGCGTCGTCGCAATGACCCACCCGTTGGCGACGACCGGCTGCGACGCGAGACGCCCTTCGATTGGAACTTCGCGCACCGTTTCTCCGGACCTGCGGCTGCGCACGACGATCGCGTGCTCGCTTCCAAAGACCAGATGTTCGTCTGTGATCGCGGGAAGCGTGGCGCCGCCCACAACCCGCTGCGACCAGCGGAGCTGCTGATCGCCGAGGAGCGAGCGCGACTGCCGGAGGCGAATTCGGTCACCGACAAGCTCGATCGTTTCGTCTCCATCCGCGAGCACCCGCGGTCCTTCGTAGGACCACAGCCAGCTTCCGCCTCCGCGCGCAGCAAACTCAGGGACGCGCCCGAGCAGGACCTCACCGAAGGAGGGACGAACTTCGCCGGACGCAGCATCCAAGCGGGCGATGTGCTGGCGACCTCGGGAGAGAAGGAGTTCGTGAACGCCGGTGTCGTCCGGCGGCACTCGCATCTTGCCGAGACTGGCACGGAGACACTCCTGGGCGGCTTCAGGGGCGCCCGAAACGTCAGCGCGCACGCGGCCTTCTTGGAGCTGAAGCGGAACGCGTACGGGCTCACTCCACGCGCAGGCGCCCAGCGCATTCAGTCGCTCTTCGAGCTGCGCGAAGACCTCCGCGTAGCCAGGGTCGTAACCGCGGAGCTGAAAGCGCAGGCGGATCGGCTGATCGCCGTGCTGCGGCCACGCGACAACGTGGATTTCGTCGCCGACGCGAGTCGGGGCTCCAAGGGCGTCGACCGCCCGCGTCCAGCGAGGGCGTCCCGTGTCGGCATCGATCGCGCGAACGGAGCCGTCGGTCGTGGCGAGGTAGAGCGCTTCCTGGTGGTAGACCGGCGCGTCGATCACGTTGTGACCGAGAAGCAGGTTCCACACCGGTTCGCCTGACGCGAGGTCGAGCGCCGCGAGCGACCAGCCAGCCTGCGCGAGGTAGGCCGCGTACACGCGTCCGCCGCCGACACTCGGCGCGGCGGTCAGGGGGTCGCCGAGAAAACGCTCCCACACGATCGCACCCGTCTCGGCGTCGAGGACGTGTACGTGGCAGCTTTCGGATCCGAAGATGACGCGACCGCGATGCACGAGCGCTGCGGTCGGGCCGACGTCGCTCACGCGTGTTCGCCACAGCTCTTCGCCGGTGCGGGCATCGAACGCGTAGAAGTCACGGCTTCCGATGCCGCCGCCCACAAAGACGCGCCCGTCCGCGTACGCGGGCGTTCGAAGCCAGCTTTGCGCAACCCGCGTCGACCAGCCCTCCGCGGGGGACGCTTCCTGGGCGTCGAGCTGCGGACACAACACGACGCACGCCAGCGCCAAGGGCGCGACCCCATGGGTTCCCATCTTCCTCACCTCCCGCGCGGTGGCGCGCCTAGGATGGACCCATCACGGGGCCAGGAATTGGGTCGTTAGAGAAGACGCCCGGGAGGATCGAACGCGGGATGCGGGCGCCACTGGTCCTGGATAAAACGCAGGTCGCGCGTGCTGTCCGTCGTCGTTACGGGCTCGTAGGCGTGCGGGACAAGGCACAGAAGTGCGATGGCGATCGCCCCGATCAGTCGTCGCGGCGAGGTGGTCCGCTGCGACGCCCACCAGAGCGCCCCCAGCATGAGGAGCGCGAACGGAAGCATCGACGCAACCCCTTGCAGCCCCACGAGCATGCCGGCGTTGGTGGGCACAAAGCCGCCCTCCACGAGCACTGGGTAAAGCTGGCGCATCGGCGAGTTGAGGTTGTCCGGAAGATGCGGGTACGTCGCGTAGAGTTGCGAGACCAGGAGTGACGCTGCAGCGCTGCCGAGGGCGAGGCCGTGGGCGAGGCGTCTTCGTCGCTGGGCGATCCAGTCAAGGCCGAGAAGCGCGCCGGTGGCGACAAAGGGAATCGCAACGACCAGGTAGCGAGGGCCGATCGACCAGCCGCCGGTCCAATTGTTCATGGTGCAGATCACGAGGTAGAGCGCGAGGACCCCGAAGCCTGCGGTCCACGCTTCGACGCGGCGTCCTCGCTTCACGCCCATGGGAGCGAGAAGGACAAACGCAAAGAGCGGCGTCGTCGTAAAGAGACCGAGGCGCAGGTCAAAGAGAAGGCGAACCGCTGCGGAGGGGCGAAACTGGTCGGCGCCAAAGAGCCCGGACTCGTGGCCTGCGCGAAAGCCTTCGTTTTCGACGAAGAGGTGCCCCGGCGTGAACGGATTGCCGTAGGCGGACGCTTGAAAATGCATCACGAGAAGCGTCGGCAGAAGCGCGCCGAGGCCGAAGGCGACGATTCGCGGCCAGGGTCGAATGGCGAAGAGCGCGTGAACGCAAAGCGCGAAGGTGACGAGAAAGCACGGGTATTCGAGAGCCGTCGCGGAGGTTGCGAGAAATCCCGCCAAGATGGCCTTCGTCCACGAGATGCGTCCTTCTTCGCGTCCACGGGCGAGAAGCATGAACGCGCCAAACGCCGCCGCCGCGCTCACAGAATGGCTCACGAAAAGGTACGCATAGCCAAGCAGCACCGAGCCAAGGGCGGTCGAGAGGTACACGGCATCACGAAGGAGCGGAAAGCGCGTGCGCCGTCCGAGCCATCCGTAGAAGAACCAAAAGAAGACCGCCATCGGAATGCCGGAGGCGGTGACGCGTAGCCACCAGTAGACCGTCGGCGGCGACGCGGTGTCGCCGTAGAGCGCGCGAATTGCGGCGTACGCCGGCACCCCAAGCCAGCTCGTGAACGGCGCTTTGACGCTGTAGTATTTGCGCGTCGAGCCTCGCCGAAAGCGCGCGCAGGGTTCGGGGGCTTCGCCATCTTCCGGCCACTGCACGCAGGCGGCGTCGTTGGTCCATCCCCAGCGCCGACGAAACGTCGAGATCTCGTAGCTGCCCTCTTCGACGAGCGCCGCCGTCATGTAGACGCGGACGTTTTCGTTCGGGTTGTTGATGCCCGGGTAGTACGGAAAGACGTAGAGGTAGGCCGCAACGAAGAGCCCCACGGCCACGAAGCGATCGCGCCTGGAAGGGGGTGCGGTCGAGCCCACGGCGCCTACCGTAGTGGTTTTTGCGAGGAGGTCGACACCTGAGCGAGGGACTGATTTCGCGGCCGGAATCGAACTCGCGGCTGCGTTGGTTTCAACGGCGTACGCGCGCCGAATGTGCTCTACTCGCGCGGCTGGAACGCCCCTTCATGATTGAGCTCTCCCTCATTCTCCCCTGCTACAACGAAGGTCCAAACGTCGACCGCGCTGTCCAGGAAGCCTTTGAAACTGCAAAGGAAGTTGCGTCAGCCTTCGAAATCGTCGTCGTCGATGACGGGAGCGCGGATGATACGGCCGATCGCGCCCGCGCGCTTCAGAAGACCATCCCCGAGCTCGTGCTCGTGCAGCATCCCGTCAACCGCGGCTACGGCGCTGCCCTTCGTACCGGTTTTCGTGCCGCTCGGTTTCCGTGGGTGTTCTACACGGACGGGGACGCGCAGTTCGACTCACGGCAGCTCTGCGATGTCGTCGACCAGGTCCAAGAGGGCGCCGTCCTCGCCGGCTATCGGAGTCCGCGACAGGACCACTCGGTCCTTCGAACGGGCCTTGGACGTGCGTGGACCTTTCTCGCGAACGCGTCCCTCGGGCTTGCGGTCGCGGATGTGAACTGCGCGTTCAAAGTGTTTCCGAAAGCACTCCTCGACGCGATTCCCATGGAAAGCCAAGGCGCTGCGATCGACGCGGAAATTCTCGCGGAGGCCCGCCATCGCGGTCTGCCGATTCGCCAGGTTCCCGTTGCGCATCGGCCTCGCGTCGCCGGTCGTGCAACCGGCGCGCGCGCCGACGTTATGCTCCTCGCCGTGTGGGAGCTCGCCCGCGTGGCGCGACGCCTTGCCCGTCAGCCGCAGACGCGGTTGCGCCCGGTTCGCTTGGCCTCGTAGAGCTTTTCGTCGGCGGCCTGGAGCACCGCCTGCGCGCTTTGCATGTCCGGGCTCCACTGTGCGACGCCGACGCTCATGGTGACGTCGATCCGGGTTCCCTCGAAGGCAAACGCCATGTCGTCGACGAGGACGTTGAGTTTGCGCGCGAGTTCGAGAGCGCCCGTGAGCGAAACCTCCGGCGTGATGATGCCGAACTCTTCGCCACCGGTTCGCGCGAGAATGTCGTCGCGCCGGACGTGGCCCCGAACGAGCGTGCCGAGCTGCCGAAGCACTGAGTCGCCGGCAAGGTGTCCGTAGGTGTCATTGATCTGTTTGAAGTGATCGATGTCGAAGACAATCACGCAGAACGACCGATCGTAGCGGCGTGCGCGGGAGAGTTCCCGGTCGAGCATCTCGTCGAAGTAGCGTTTGTTGTGAACCTGCGTGAGACCGTCCATGGTCATCAGCCGGTAGATCTCTTCGTGGTATTGGACTTCGATGTTGCCGCCGACGATGAACTTCAAAATCGTGCGGCCGACCTTGAGCTGGTCGCCGTCGCGAAGGTCGAAGGAGTCGATGAGCTCGTCGTTGACGTAGGTGCCGTTGGTGGACCCGAGGTCGCGAACGCTAAACCCGCGGCCGGTGTGAATGATGCGGCAGTGGTTGCGCGAGACACTCTCCTGGTCGATCTGCACCTCACAGCGCGACGAGCGCCCGATGACGGTGGGATCTTCCCCAAGGGGAATGCGGCGTCCGAGATCCTCGCCGTAAATGACGACCAGACAGGCTTCCCGGTCGCTGCGTTTGCTCGCGCCGCCTTTCTCCCCGACGACGGTGATGACCGTCTTGTTCGGGTTGGTTGTCCGGTTGGGGTCGTCAGTCACGTTGCTGAACTAATGATCTAACACTCATAGCGCGGGGATGCGCTAGTGAACTCCGCGACCTTCGTGGCTTCCGCTTCGTAGCCGTCGCGACCGAGCAGGCCAAAGGCGAGGCGTTTGCCGAGCTCCACGCCGGGTTGATCGAAGGCATCAATGCCATAGAGCTCGCCCGCGATCGCGGTCGCGGCCTCCCACAAGAACAAGACTTCGCCCAGGTTTTCGGCGTCGAGTCGCTCGAGGCGCAGGGTGACGCTCGGTCGGCCATCCGTCGCGAGCGCCATCGCGGTCGCTTTCGCCTCCGCCGCAAGAAGCTCGCCCAGTCGTCGCTCGCCAAGGTACGCGTTCGCCCCGGCTTCCTTCGGAATGGTGAGATCGGTTTCGAGGTTTTCGACCGTCAAGAAGGAGAGCAGTTTGTCGCGCGGACCTTCCATGAAGAGCTGAACCTGCGCGTGCTGATCCGTCGCGCCAACCGCAGGAAGGGGCGTCGGGCCGCTTTCGATGCGCCGTCCGTCGCGCGCATGCCGCTTGCCGAGGCTTTCGGCCCAGAGCTGCACAAACCACGCGGCGAACGAGCGCAGCCCGTCCGCGTAAGGCATCTCGATGTGGTTCCGTCGGTCGAAGAGGCGATGGTGAAGCTCGTGAAGCGCCGCGAGAATGCCCGCCGG
>JBCDAA010000144.1:0-19764 GCA_039186435.1 Myxococcota bacterium
GAACTTTAGGCATCTAAAGAAGCGCGTGATGCCACCCGTATGCGAGGTCATGGCCCTTGGCGCGCGGACCCCCCTCACCATCTCGATCGGGGGTGGAAAAGGTGGTGTCGGCAAGAGTGACGTCGCCGCCAACCTGGGCATTGCCATGGCCCGCGTCGGCTTTCGGGTCATCCTGGTCGATGCCGACCTCGGCTCCGCAAACCAGCACACGCTCTTTGGCGTCGAACGTCCGGGCCACACGCTCCAGGCCTTCATCGATCGAAAGATCGGTTCGCTGGAGGAAGCCGTCGTACCGACGCACCAGTCGCGTCTTTTCCTCCTTCCGGGAACGACCGGCGTCGCCAACGCCGCGAATGTGGGCCACGCGCAGAAGCTCAAGCTGATCCGACACCTACAGGCGCTTGAGTCCGACGTCGTCCTCGTGGATTGCGGCGCCGGCTCGAGCTTCAACGTCCTCGACTTCTACGACCTCGCCGACGTTCGGGTGGTCGTCACCACACCTCAGCTCACCGCGTTGCAGAATGCCTACGGATTTCTGAAGAGCGCCGTGTACCGCTCGCTCCGGCAGTGCGCCCTGACGGCCGGTGAGCAACAAGCCTTCGACAACGCCACGACGCACTGCGAAACGGAACGCATCGACCAGGTCCTGGCCAGGATCACCAAGAAGGCGCAGCCTTTTGCGACCTCGCTGGTTCGCTACCTCGAGAACTTCGGCGGCCGCCTCGTCGGCAACCAGCTCGAGCATCCGGGTCAGGCCCGAACCCTTCATGCGTTCACGCGGATGGCGAAGGATTTTCTCGGTTTGGACGTCCCCTTTCTCGGAGCGCTTCCCGCGGACCGGCGCATTCATGCGTCCGTCACGCGACGCCGCCCGCTCCTCCTCGACGAGACGAGTGGACCGATCGCGCAGGCGTTTTCAGACCTCGCGGAGCAGCTTCTGACGACCGATTCGGTTCGGCTTCGCGAAGGCCGCCGCCGCCACGACAGCGAGCCGCCCCCGAACGGGCGCCGACCGGGACCGATGGCGAATTTTGTCCGTCGTCATCCCCGCGCTGAGACCTCGCTTCCCGCGCGGGTGATTTCCTCGGGTCGCAACGCGCGCGCCGAGCTTCTCGACGTCTCCGATTCCGGCATGCGAATCGCGACGTTAATCCCCGTAGCCGTGGGTGCGCGAGTCGTGGTGCGACTCGACCCGGCCGCAGGTGGTCACGCCTTCGCGGCAAAGGTGCGGTGGGTTCGTCGTGGACAGATCGGCGTCGAGCTTACGGACGCATCCAAGGCGAGTGAGCTGATGAACGTCGCAAAGCAGCGTCTCGCGAACGTTTCCTAGGCCGCCCTCCGAGACCGAGCGACGCGAACGTTCGCCCTGCGGCGCCGAGGTTTGACGCGCCGACGTGCACGGGTTGCTTCGGGCACGGGCAAGGGCATGGGCACGGGCAAGGGCATGGGCATGGGCATGGGCAAGCAGCGAACGCATGTCCGTCCGCGAGCGCTTCCTCGAGCGCATGGGCAAGTCGCGTGCGGTAGGTCGCGCGACCGCGCACGACAGCGAAGTAATTTTCTCAAGCCCGCGTCGCGCCCGTCCGATGAGATGAGAGAGGCGGTCAAACGCGATTGCTCGCCTCGAATGTTGATCGAACGCGATCGATCGACGCTGCGGGAATCTGGCTGGTTCCCATCGTAATTCTCAAGGAAGAGGTAATTAAAATGGCAATGAGTATCGTTACCAACGTCAGTTCTCTCAACGCTCAACGCAATCTGTCCAAGACCGGAGGCGCCCTCAGCAAGAGCCTTGCTCAGCTGTCGAGTGGTCTTCGAATCAACCGCGCGTCGGACGACGCGGCCGGCTTGGCGATCAGCGAGAACTTCAAGGCGCAGATCCGCAGCCTTGGTCAGGCCGAGCGGAACGCGAACGATGGAATCAGCATGCTGCAGACCGCAGAGGGTGCGATGAACGAAGTCCAGGGAATCATGGGCCGCATGCGAGAGCTGGCGGTCCAGTCGTCTTCGGACACGCTCACCGATACCGAACGCGGTTTTGCGGAGCAGGAGTTTGCCGCGTTGATGTCGGAGGTCGACCGGATCTCCGCCGTCACCGAGTACAACGGAACCGCCCTTCTCGATGGCAGCGCCACGGGCGTAGAGTTCCAGGTCGGCATCAACAACACGGCCAACGACCGAATCTCGGTCGACATCGGCGACATGCGGAGCGCTACGCTCGGCACCGGCGGCGGTGGTGCGGCCCTCAGCACGGCGTCGATCGCCACAAAGGCCGGCGCGCAGACCGCTCTCGGCATTCTCGACGCGGCCATCGAAGACACGTCCAGCGCGCGCGCCGACGTCGGTGCCGTCGACAACCGCCTTCAGGTCACGGTTTCGAACCTGGCCTCGGCGCGCGAGAACCTCTCCGCTGCGAACTCCCGAATCCGTGACGCCGACATTGCGCAGGCGTCGGCGGAACTCACCCGAAACACCATCCTTCAACAGGCCGGCACCTCGGTGCTCGCCCAGGCCAACCAGACCCCTCAGCTGGCGCTTTCTCTCCTCTAACCCCCAACCCCAAAGCGTTCGTTCGAGAGGTGAGGACCCCGCGGGGAGAGCACCCGCCGGGTCCCTCGAATAAGGCCACGCCCTGGAACGTGGCCCGATGGACGAGGCGCCCCCGCACTGCGAGGCGCCTCGTTCTCGTTCGCCGAGTATCAATCTGAAAACACGGGTTCTAAAGACCGGAGAAACACCAACCGAATCTCATCACAGAGCAAAGGATTGCTCACGAGAGTCACGGAAGACTCTCCGATCACTCAAGGAAAGAGAGCCCCATGTTTTCAGTCATCACCAACCCCGCATCGCTCAATGCCCAGCGTCACCTCAGCAAGACCCAGACCTCGCTCAACACGAGCATGGGTCGTCTTGCCTCGGGTCTTCGGATCAACCGCGCTGGCGACGACGCCGCGGGCCTCGCTATCAGCGAGAATCTTAAAGCCCAGGTCCGCAGCCTTGGTCAGGCAGAGCGGAACGCCAACGACGGCATCAGTCTTCTTCAGGTCGCGGAAGGCGGCATGAACGAGCTGAGCGGCGTCGTAACCCGAATGCGCGAGCTTGCGATGCAGTCGTCCACGGACACCGTCGGTGACACCGAGCGCGGCTTTGTTCAGCAGGAGTTCAGCGCGCTCATGGCGGAGATTGACCGCATCTCCGAAGTCACCGAGTACAACGGCACAGCCCTTCTGGACGGGACCGCAACGGCCCTCGACTTCCAGGTTGGCATTCACAACACCGCCAACGACCGAATCACGGTCGCGGTCGACGACATGCACGCCGCAGTCCTCGGCACCAGTGGTGGTGGCGCGGCGCTCAGCACCGTCGACGTAAGCACCAAGGCGGGCGCCCAGGGCGCCCTCGACATCATCGACGTCGCCATCGAAGACATCTCCGCGGGCCGTGCCGACATCGGTGCCGTGCAGAACCGTCTTCAGGTGACCATCGCCAACCTGGCGACGGCGCGCGAGAACCTCTCGGCCGCCAACTCCCGAATCCGTGAGACCGACGTCGCCGAAGAGAGTGCGTCGCTCACGCGGTCGAACATCTTGCTTCAGGCCGGCACGTCGATCTTGGCGCAGGCCAACCAGGCGCCGCAGATCGCGCTTTCGCTTCTCGGATAATCCCGTCGCGCCGGCCGAGCGTTTCGGCCGGCGCGTCGTTTCTCCCTAGGAGTTAGTTTTGGAACCCCTCGCAACGTTTTCAGGCATCGCCAGCGGCATCGACTCCGGTGCGCTCATCGAACAGCTGGTCCAGCTGGAGCAGATTCCGATCCGGCGCCTGCAGACGCGGCAACAGGACATTCAGTCGGTCTCCCGTCGCCTCGGCGAGATTCAATCACGGCTCGAGGCGGTTAAGTCCGCCGGCGAGGGATTGAGTTCGCGCGACGAGATTCTCGGGGCCATCGCCTCCTCCTCCGCCGAAGAACGAATCGGAGTGAGTGCGACCGGCGACGCCCCCATCGGCACCTACCGAATCGACGTGACCCAGCTCGCTGCGGCAGAGCGCACGTACTCGAACGGTTTTGCCGACGCGACAACCAGCGGACTCTTCGGCACCGGCACGGTGTCGATTCAGGTGGGCACCGACGCCGCCATCGACATCGACGTCGACGCCACCGACACCCTCAACAGCATCGCCCTGAAGATCTCCAACTCGGATGCGCGCGTAAACGCGGCGGTAATCTTCGACGGCACGACCCACCGCCTCCAGGTCAGCGGACAGGACACAGGCGCCAACAACGCCGTGACCTTCACCGAAACCGGAACGTCTCTCGGTCTCGACGACCCCGCGAACGAGCTCGTCGCGGCACAGGACGCGGTGTTCTCGGTCGACGGACTCGCGATGACTCGCTCGTCCAATCAGGTCGCCGACGCGATTCCCGGCGTCACCCTCGACCTGCTCAACACCTCCGACGGGACGCCGACGACGGTCAAGGTCGATCGAGACACCGAGGCGAGCGTCGAAAAGATCCAGACCTTCGTCGACGCGTTCAACGAGGTCGTTCGGGGCATCAACTCCGAGTTCGTCTTCTCTGGTGCAGCGCGCGTCGGCGACTCCCTCTCGGGCGACTCGATGCTTCGAAACCTGCAAAGCCAGCTCAACCGCTCGATCACGGACCCCGTAAGCGGACTCTCAGAGCCTTATGACCGCCTGTCCGCGCTCGGCATTCGTCTCAACAACGACGGAACGCTCGAGCTCGACGACGCAGAGCTTACGGCGGCGCTCGCCGACGATCCGGACGCGGTCGTGGAATTCCTCTCCGGCAACGACACGGTCACCGGCTTTCTCGGTCGCCTCGAAACGGTCGTCGACGCCTTCGCCGACAGCGAGGGAATCATCGCCAGCCGTCAGGACGCGATGAGCGCTCAGGTCGATGACCTCGACATCAGCATCGCCAACATGGAGCTTCGTTTGGAGAAGTTCGAAGAGAACCTTCGAAACCGCTTTACCAACCTCGAGGTCGTCGTCAGCGGCCTGAATTCTCAACAGCAACAACTCACGTCGATCCTCTCACAGCTCGGGTAGTTTATGTCCTTCGCGCTCGCCCAATACCGTTCCGCTCGTACCGTTACCGCGTCCCCCACGCGCGTTCTCGTGCAGCTCTACGACGCCGCCCTTCGCTACCTCGCGACCGGGGTGCAAGCGATCGAGACGCGGGACGCGAAGAGCAAGGGCATCTCCCTCGGCAAGGCACACCGCATCGTAAGCGAGCTGCAGGCGAGCCTTGACGAGAATCACGCTCCCGAGCTCTGTGAGCAGCTCTACCACCTCTACGACTTCTGCCTCATCCGCATCAGCCGCGGAAACGCGCAGTGGGATGGTGCGGCGGTTGGCGAAGCCGCAGGCGTTCTTCGCGAGCTTCGGAGTGCATGGGCAGAAATCGCCGAGGCCCAAGGCTAGCGGCGCGCTTCCTGCAACTGAAACGCGTGTGCTACCGATGACATTCGAGGAACTGCTCTCCGATTGGAACCTGAACCCGCTTCCAGCGGATCCAACCCTCGACGAAGTTCTTGCGCGAGTCGAGGATCGTCAAAGTCTCCTCGATCGCATTCAACGCTTTGACGTTTCCGTCTGCACGAAAGATGAGCGCGACCTCCTTCGGGGTCGCGTTCAGGCGCTCGCCGCCGAGACCGCGACCCTCATGGACTGGGCCGACCAACTCCGTAAGGCGTTGATTCAAGAAGGAGAACAGGCCCGCCAAGGCCGGCGGGGCGCCGAGGGATATCGGCGCGTGGTCCGCGGCGGCCGCTCGTCTCTCGACCGCATCGCCTAGTGGCACGGGGGTTGCTCTTTCTTTGCGCAACCCACCTGAGGTCCTCCGGATGCAGTCCAAATCCCCGAACGCTCGTACCCTTCGCACCACGCAAAATCGTTTACGCGAGGCGACCGCAACCCTCGAAACTCTTCGCCACCAAGCCCTCGACCCTTACGTGCTCGACCGGGTGATGCGGGCCGAACGAGAGGCGGAACGCTGGACGCGCGTTGCAGCCGCCCTCGACCGGAACGTGGTTCCGGTGGGTCTGATGGAGGATCCGGGTTCGATCGTCGCGCGCGTACTTGGCGCGGTTCGCGAGGACTGGCGCGGCACCGGTCTGCAGGTGAACCACTCGTTCCGAAAGTTCGAGCCGCAATGCTTCGACCGGCGGGTGTACTTCGAAGCCATTCGTTCCGTGGCGGATCTCCTTCTTGCCTCCCTCGAACGTCCGCGCGCCCTCTCCGGAACGCTGCGCAGTCGACCGAACGGAGTGGCCGTAGAGCTCATCGCGGAAGGCGATGGACTGCGCCCTCGAGACGAGGACATCGACATCTGCCGATATCTCGCAAATCGCGCCGGTGGGGACGTCGCGATCTCCCAGGGGGAAGACAACCGACCGCGCGTCGTCGGACGATTGACGCTCGAGAGCGTGGCGGTCAGCCAGCCGCAGCGTCGCTACATCTTTCCCTCGCCTTCGCTCGGTTGAGTTCGATGACACGTGTTCCGAAAGGCGCGCTCGTCCTCGCGACCCTTCTCGCGAGCGTCACCGCGGAGGCACAGTCCCGCCGAACGGTCGCCGGACTACGGATCGGCTCGGGGCTTTCCCTCGGTACGAGCAATCAGGGGGAGGACGCATCGCTCACCCAGCGCCGAACCCCCATCTATCTCGAGGCCGACGTTCGCACCTGGATCGATGCCACTCCCGACCCGGTGGTTGGAGCGGCCCTTCGCGTGGAGGTCGACGGACGCGTAAGTGCCGCAATCGTTCCGCGAGCGCAGCTGATGCGGCAGGTCGGTTCCCTCGAAGTGCGCGCGATGGTGGGAGCACCCTTTTTCTTCGCACCCTTTTCGCTCCTGGGGGGCGAAGCGGGATTTGAACTCTCCATTCCCCTCGGCGGCGGGTGGGCGATCGCAACCGGTCTCCGCGTCGACGTTTTCTTTTGGGGGAGCGACCTTCCCAGCGGAACCGCGATCGTCGCGATCGATGCGGTCGCCGGCATGGAGCTTCGGCTGTGATCGCGAGGATGGGATGGATCGCGTTGGTCCTGGTCGGATGCGACAGCGAGTGCATTCGCAACAGCGATTGCGCGGGGGCGCTCCAGTGCGTGGTCGGCGTTTGCACCGCACCGATTCAGGACGGCGGCGAGGTCGACGGGCAAACGCCCGACGCCGGGGACGCGGAAGTGGACGCTGGAGCGGACGCCGAACTGGACGCGATGCTGGACGTTTCCTTTGCGCTCGACGCCAGCGGTGACGCCGCGCTCGACGCCGACGGGCTCGATGCGGACGTCGATGCGGACGTCGATGCGGACGTCGATGGAAGCTTGGACGGCGGGGTGGATGGAGCGATGGATGGAGCGATCGACGCCGCAAGCGATGGAGCACTCGATGCCGCACCGGACGCCTCCGTCGATGCCGCCAGCGATGCCGCCAGCGATGCAGCCAGCGATGCAGCACCGGACGCCTCGGTCGATGCCGCCAGCGATGCAGCACCGGACGCCTCCGTCGATGCAGCCAGCGATGCAGCGAGCGATGCGGCCAGCGATGCTGCACCGGACGCCTCGGTCGACGCGGCCGGAGGAGACGCCAGCGATGGATAGACTCAAGGAACGAACCGTCTCGGTCCGCGGAAAGGACCTTACCCGCGCGAACTTTCGTCGCCTCGTCGACGGACTGGATTCGCTGCCGTCGGTTCCCCTCGTCGCGCAGAAGGTGGGCGAAATGGTCCACAACCCTCGCAACGACGCGCGCGCCATCGCGAACGTTATGAAGGGGGACCCGGCGCTCAGCGCGAAGGTCCTGAAGATCGTCAACTCGCCCTACTACGGAATTCCCGGCGGCGTTTCCGACGTCACCCGCGCGATCTCGTTCCTCGGGTTCAGCACCATTCACGAACTCGTGCTCACCGTGAGCGTCTTTGAGGCGTTTAAGGACGCGCGGGGTGAATCGAGCCACGCGCTCTTTCGACACAGTTTGGCGGTCGCGGGCGCCGCCGAAGCTGTCGCACAGATCATCGGCCACGCCACGCCTGCCGAGTGCTTTACCGCCGGGCTCCTTCACGATCTCGGACGCCTCGCCATGCTTCAGATCGATCCGGCCATCTCCGCGGAACCGCGCGCGGAAGATGAACTCCACGAGTTTGTCGGCGATCGCCTCGCCGCGCGCTGGCGCTTTCCTCTCGGCCTGCGGGCAGCCATCGCCCACCACCACGAGGTCGACGTCGGCCGACGCGGCAAGGTGGCGAAACACCTCCACTCCATCATCGACGTCATCGCGCTTGCGGACGTCATCTGCAAGCGACAGGGCTACGGGGTCATCGACGAGGAACCGCCGCCGCTCCCCAAAGATGTGCTCGATCGCCTCAACCTCCTCGGCAACATCGAAGAGACCGCGCACGATCGACTTCGCTGGAACCTCGAGCGAAGCGAAGTCTTGATGCGGGTTCTCGTCGGCGACGCCTAGCGGTACCATCGGCCATGGCAACCGCACCCCGACCTGGGCGCCGCTGGGAACGCGCAGGTATCGATCGTGTTCCGGCCTTCGTCGAGCGCTGGTCCCGAGGAAGCTTCTACGTCACGACCTTCATCCTCGTCGCAGGTGTGGGGGCGCTGACCTGGTGGTGGCGTCCCGGCGCGTTCTTCTTCATTCCCGTGATCGCTTTTGCGTCGAGAGGGCTCGCGGACATCCACCAAACGCGGCGGACGGTCCTCCGGAACTTCCCGGTTCTGGGCCATATTCGATACTTCTTCGAGTCCATCCGTCCCGAACTCCGTCAGTACTTCGTCGAGTCCGATTCCGAGCTCACCCCCTTTTCGCGTCAGCAGCGGTCGATCGTCTACCAGCGTGCGAAAAACGTCCTCGACACGACCCCCTTCGGAACCCTCTTCGACGTCTACGACGACGGGTACGAATGGCTCGCGCATTCCCTTGCGCCGACGCACCCAACCGAAGAAACCGCCCGCGTCATGCTCGGCGAAGGAACTTGCGAGCAGCCCTACTCCTGCTCGATCTTTAACATCTCGGCGATGAGCTACGGCTCGCTCTCCTCGGCGGCGATTCGCGCGCTCAACGGGGGCGCGGCCGAAGGAGAGTTCTTTCACAACACGGGCGAAGGCGGCGTGAGCGATCATCACCTCGAACCCGGAGGTGATCTGTGTTGGCAGATCGGAACCGGCTATTTCGGATGCCGCACCGAAGACGGAAACTTTGATCCCGAACGCTTCGCCGAACGCGCAAAGCATCCTCACATCAAACTGATCGAGCTGAAGCTCTCCCAGGGCGCCAAGCCGGGCCACGGCGGCATCCTGCCCGGAAATAAGGTCACCCCGGAAATCGCGCGCATTCGGGGCGTCAAAGTCGGCCAAACCGTCAACTCGCCTCCCTCGCACCGCGCCTTCGACGGGCCCAAGGGACTGCTCAAGCTCATCGCGCAAATGCGCGAGCTCTCAGGCGGGAAACCGGTCGGTTTCAAACTCTGCGTAGGTCAGCCCACGGAGTTTCTCGGCATCGTGAAGGCGATGCTCGAAACGGGACTCGTTCCCGATTTCGTCTCCGTCGATGGGTCCGAAGGCGGGACGGGGGCGGCGCCGCCCGAGTTTTCGAACTCGGTGGGAATGCCGCTCGCAGATGGTCTTTCCCTCGTGCACAACGCCCTTCGCGGGGCGGGATTGCGCGACCAAACGAAGATCATTTCCGCCGGCAAGATCACGAGCGGCTTTCACGTCGTTCGCCAACTCGCGCTCGGCGCGGACGCATGCAACTCAGCACGCGGAATGATGTTCGCGCTTGGGTGCATTCAGGCGCTCAAGTGCAATACGAACAAATGCCCCGTCGGGGTCGCAACGCAGGATCCCAAGTTGATTCAGGGCCTTGTCGTCGACGACAAAGCGCGGCGTGTCCACAACTTTCATCGGAAGACCATTCATTCCGTCCTGGAGTTGATCGGCGCTGCCGGAATTAAGCACCCTCAAGATCTCCGATCGCACCACGTGTATCGACGCGTGTCCCCAACCGCGATTCGCCACCTCGGCGAGATCTATCCGTGGGTCGAAGATCGCTGTCTTCTCGAAGGAAACGCCCCCGCCGAGCTCACCGAATGGTGGGACCTTGCCGACGCCGATTCGTTCGAGGCATGCGGCCGCCCGAATTGACCGTTTACAGGGGCGCGGAGAGTAGGCGATTCTTCGATCGTCCATGGGGTTCCAGGTCACAGAGGTACGTCCGAGTCCGGCGAACGGCGCCATCGATGTCGTCGTGCAGGACGAGCACGGCAACGAGCGCATCCTTCGGGTCTCGGACGATGGCGTGCAGGAAGTTGAGCAAGGAATGCTCATCCCGGTCTCGGACGAACTCGAGCAGCTCGCTCGTCAGGCCGCCGCGCCGCCGCCGCAGCTCGGCGACCCTGCGGCTCCGTCACCGGTAGGCATTGTCGAAACCTACGTCTCGGACGAGCAGTTCGGCGAGGACCGCGTCAGTCGACCGCATATCGGAACCGGAGACATCCGACTTCCCGAATCGCGACCGAAAGATCCGGTCGACGTCATCGACGACGACTGATCTCGTGTTCGTGCCGGGCTCGGCGATCTGCCCTACCGCGTCAGCGTCAGGCTGCGGACGAGATCCTTCGGGCTCCGCGCAGCGCCGCGGGCGACGTCGAGATCGAGCACCTTCGCACGAACGAGTTTGAGCAGCTCAGCGTCAAAGGTGTGCGTTCCGTGCTCGTGAGCGCCCGAGTCGAGAACCTGCGGGATCGACCGAAACCGTCCTGCCTCCCGTACGCAATCCCGAACCGTACCCGTCGCGCGAAGCAGCTCGGTCACGAGAACACGCTCCCGGCCCCCGCCACGAATCGGCAGGAGCTTCTGCGCGATCACCGCGCGAAGCGCACTCGCGAGGCGGTCGCGCACGGAGGCCCGAAAGTCGCTCGGGTACATGTTGATCATCCGCTGCACGGCCGCCATCACATCGCCCGCGTGCATCGTGCACACCACGAGCAGGCCCGTCTCCGCGGCGTGTAGCGCCAGCTCAAACTCCTCGGGAGTCCGTAGCTCACCGATAAAGATCACGTCCGGATCTTCGCGGAGCGCACCCACGATCCCTTCCGAAAACGAAGCGACGTCAAAGCCCACCTCGCGCTGGGAGAACGTGCACATCTGATCCTCGAAGACGAACTCGATCGGCTCCTCGATGGTCACCACGTGCCGGCGTACTTTCCGATTCATGTACGAAAGCATCGCGCCGATGGTGGTCGACTTCCCGTTGCCGGTCGCTCCCGTCACGGCGATGAGTCCGCTCTTCGAGAGTGCGATCTGCTTTAGCACCGGAGGAATTCGAAGGGCCGCAAGCTCGGGGAGAGGCGTCGGAATGTGGCGAAGCACCGCGGCGCGGGCGCCCCGCTGCCGGTAGAGGTGAACGCGAAATCGTCCGACGTCCGGAACGTCGCAGCCGAACTCACACTGACGCTCGGAGAGACGCTGCCGGTCGGCGTGGGACCAGTTTGCAAACGCGCGCGCCGCCGCATCGAGCTGCGCATGATCCAGCGGCGGATGATCGAGCGGGACGATCGCCCCCTCGATGCGCACCACCGGTGGAACGCCCACGCGCAGGTGGATGTCCGAAGCCTTGGACGCCAGTGCGCCCTGGAGGATTCGCAGGATCGTCGTGAGTTCCTCTTGCGAGGTATCGAGGACCGCAACCGCGCTCATTGGGGGAGTCCAGCCGGCTCGGAGTGCGAGGCTCGTCCAATCGACTGAATCGGTGTGTCTACAGCCAGACTCTCCATCCCGAGGACAACCTGCACTCCCTCTCGGGACGGGACGCCGAGCACCAGCGGAGCGGCGAGGTTGACCGTCGCCGGACGCCCATCCACCGGAACGTTGACGACCGCCGCAAAGACAACGTCCTCGTCGTCGAGGTCAGCTTTCGCCGCCGCCGCTTCAAACGGAAAGCTCGGGTCGAGCAACTCCAAATCGGCCACGAGAAGACGGATCGAAGGTTGGTCCTGCGCGACGAGGATGCGCAGACCCATTTGGTTCGCTCCGGCGTCGGCGAGGTCGCAAAGGACCCAGCGCTTGAAGGACTCGAACCCGAGAAGACCGCGCGAGAAATGAAGCGCGTCGTTTCGGCGCTGGATCGCTACGTCGGCGGGTGCGGATACGGACGGGGTACTCGCCTCGCGGTTCGCCTCGGAGGCTCGTTCGAGTAGTTCGCCGCGCACGATGGGCACGGATTTGAGCGCCCGTACGCCGATACGAACTCGGTTGGGTCCGATCGACACGACTTCGACGACGACGTCGTCTCCGATGTAAATGCGCTCGCCCACCCGCCGCGTCAGAGTCAACATCATCCACCCACCAAGCTAGGCCCGGGCAGCTGCGACGCGATCTGAACCGCCGCTTGATACGCCCCTTGAGCCTGTTCGAGTTCCAAAATTGCGTCTACGGAATCCTTGCCGATCAGCTCGCCCTGGCGGATCTCCGCGCGATCCTTGAAGCGGTCCACCACGCCCTGAGAAACGTCGAGCTGGACCTGCCGGGACCCCACTTCTCCCCGTGAGGACACCACCTGTGCGTGCGCCGCGTCGACCGTGTCGAGCGAACCTTGAATTCCTACGATGTCATCGGTTTCGAGGGCGGTGACCAAGTCGTCGATCACCGTAAACACGTCGACACCGCCGCCCGCGCCGCTAAACGCTTCGTCTCCCGCGATCCCGACAGCGACCCGTACCCCCGGACTCACTTCAAGTTCCGCGACGTCGGAACTGCCCAGAAACGTCCCCGCGGGATCGAAGGGCGCCGAGTCATCCGGAAACCCAGCGAAAATAAAGCTACCGGCTTCCTTCGTATTGGCGAGGCTGTGAATCGTGTCGCGAAGCGAACGGATCTCCACCGCGATGTCGGTGCGCTCAAGCGCCGTGATCGTGTCGTTCGACGCCTGAACCGTGAGCTCGCGAACGCGACGAAGCGCGGACGCAACATCGCCGAGCGTTCGGTCCGTCGCGTCGAGGCGGTGATTGGCCATGTCGATGCTCCGGGAATAGGAATCGGCGCGCGCACTCTTGGATCGCTCGCGTACGGCGAGAGACGTCGCGAGCGGATCATCGCTCGGCTTAAGAACACGTCGTCCGCGAACGGCCTGCTCCTGGCTCTCGGTCCACGCGGACTTCAGGCGAGAGAGGTTCTTTTGGTGCAGCTGGTAGGTCGCCTTATCACTCACGCGCATGACGTCACCTCAGATTCACAATCTCGGCGAGCATTTCGTCCGCCGTTTGAATGACCTGAAGCGAGGCCTGAAATCCTCGCTGAAACTGCATGAGGTCGACCATCGCTTCGTCGACCGACACCCCGGACACGGACTGGCGAAGCGCCTCCACCTGATCCACCGACGCGCTCGCCGCATCATTGCGCAGCGTCGCCTGCTGCAGCGCCGTCGCCGCGTTTCCCACAAGGGTGGCGTAGCTCTCCACTGCGCCCACCGTTCCACCGAGTGCGATCGGCTCGTTCGCGAGATTCGTAAGCGCGAGGGCCGCCCGGTTATCACCAGGAAGGAGCGTTGGATCCGCGGCTGCAGCTACTTCGTCTCGGTTGGTCAGCGCGACCGAAAAATTGAGCGCGGCGCCGTCAACCGCGGCTGGCGCCCCGAAGAGATTTCGGCCGCCGACTCCGTCGAGCCCAAACCCCGCGCTGTGTTCGGCGTTGTAGGCAGTCGCGACATCGAAGGCGAGCTGGTCGAGCTCCGCAGCCGTTGCGGCGAGCGCTCCGTCCCGAGCTTCGAGAAGACCACCGATCGCGCCCCCGTCGATCGCGATGTCGACCACCGCACCCGCGGCGCGATGGCGAAGGGAGACGTCGCCGGTCCCGGGATCGAACTCGGCGAGGAGTTCGTTGACGTTGCCGTCCGGTGCCACGAGCGATCGCGAGCCGTCGAGAAGGAGGTTGATCGTTCCGTCGCCCTCCTCGATCACTTTGACCGGAACGCGATCCGAGACTTCGCGAACAAGCTGGTCGCGCTGATCGCGGAGGTTGCCCGCCTCTCGACCGTCGAGCTCGGCCTGGGCGATTTCCTTGCCCAGCGAGGCGATCTGATGAAGGCGTTCGTTGACCTGGCCCACCTCGAAAGACACCCGCTCGTTGATCTCCCCGCGAGCAAAATTCAGGTGCTCCATCGTCGTTTGAAACGCGTCGCCGAGCGACTCCGCCCGTGCGAGCACGAGCTCTCGCGCAGTCGGGTCGCCGGGGCTCACGCTCAGGTCGCCGAACGCGCGGGTGAGGGCATCCAATGCCGCACCGATATCGGTGTCTGCGTCCGCAAACGCGTGGTCAAAGATCGCGAGAGCGTCCGTTCGTGCGGCGCTGTGGCCGAACTGGGAGCGCGCCCCGAGTAGGCGTTTCTCGACGAAGGGGTCGATCACGCGTCGCGCGCCGCGTGCCCGGCTTCCAAGACCAGGCTGCGGCGGACCGGTGAGCGATTCGAGGTTCGCCATTCGCCGGGTATGCCCCAGCGTGTTGGCGTTCGTCGCATCGTGGGACGCCGTTTGGGAGGCGACCTGATGGGCCATCATCCCGTTTCGTCCGATCGACAGAACGCCAAAGAGGGTACTCATGCCGCACCGTGCCTCCGACTGGTGCCTTCGGTGATCTGCACATCGCCCCCCTTTCCATAAACGGCCGACCCGTCGCTCGCGACGATTCCACGCAAGCTCGCGACGAGGTGATGCATGAGCTCCACGTTGAGAGCCGCGAGATCGATGAGCTCCGGCGGCAGGACCTGCCCCGCGGCGTGAAGCGCGTCGAGCGCCTGGCGCTTCGCAACTTGAAGCTCAACCAAACGCTCGACATCCGCGCTGCGCAACGCTTCGCGCTCCGCGCTAAGAAGCTCGCCAAAGCTTCTCGGTTCCGGCTCTTGGGTCACCCCAATTCCTCCTCCAACATCTTTTCGGCGATGGCTTCGGCGTCGACCTCGAACGTTCCGTTCTCAATCTCCGCGCGCAGTCGCTCGATGCGATCGGTGTCGGGGGTTTCCGGTCCACGCGCCGACGCAAGCTCCTGCGCCACGCTCGAGACCTCGACTTTTTCGCCGTGGGACGAACGCCCGGTCTCGGGCTTGCTCTGTCGAGCGGTGGTTTCTGTGGGCTTAACGTAGGTGCTACGAATGCTGCCAGTGATCTTCACGGTCTAGCCTCCAGCGTCTCAGTCGGACGTCCGCCAGAGGTTCTTGAGGCCGGATCGGCATTTTCCTGGGTGGGTGGCGAAGATGCCGCCGATTCCTGTGTGATTTCGCCATCGTGAAGACTCGCGCCAACACGGCGGCTCAAAGGAATTTCGGGCTGGCCATCCCGCGGCGCGAGGAGTTCCACCACTTCGATTTGCGAAAATCCGTTCCGCGCGAGCTCCCCGCCGGGGTTGCCGTAGCGATTCCACGTGCGGCGAGTGAGACGCTGCGCGCCGCCCACCCGCGCTTCCCATCCGTCGAAGATCACGCGCTCGATTTGGCCCGCCTCGTCGTAGTCGACCTGGTGCACTCGTTCGACCACGGCCATGTGTCCTGCGTGACCGTCGCGGCCGCTCCCCGTGAGAAGAAACGCGCGGTCGCCCGTCACGATCGCGTCGTCGAGCGACTCCGCACTCTCACCGGTGGCAACGCGCCCCCAGTCTTGGCGCAAACGGCCGTCGGTCGCATCCACCGTCACGGAATCGGGATGGGGGTAGCCCCACCCGTGGGTGCGCGGCATCAGCGGCGTCTGAAACCCAGACCGCCGGACCATTTCAAAGGCGAAGAGGTTGCACTTGTAGCGCCCCTGAAACCCGGCCGCGTCGCGAACGTTGAAGTGTGCGGTTCCGTCGGGGGTTTCGGTGTGAAACGTGCTGGCGAGTTCCGCGGCGGTGAGTCGACCGTCGCGCCCCCAACGGGGTGCAGCGACGCCGGTGATCATCTCCGTCGCTGTGTCCTGCAGCCGCGCGGTCGCTCCAGAAACGCGCATACCCGTCGTGGGACCGAGAACCAAAGGCTCGCGGACCACCGGACGCGCGTCGATCGCATGCGGGATCCTCGCGGCATGCGCGGGTCGTCCGCCAAACGCCTCCTCAAGCTGCGCCTGCATTCCAAGACCGCCCGCCCGCGAGAGGTGAGACGCCATCGCCTCGTCCATGAGGTGCGCGTACATGCCGGACCCCGGACCGGATCCGCCGGAAAACCCACCCACCGTCTTTCGCATCACGCTCCAAAGCTGGCGCAGCAAAAGCTCCTCGAACTGTGCCGCAGCCTGCGTTGCGTGCTCGTTCGGAGCGGCATCGCGAACAACTTCCGGGGGCGGTGCGATGGCGGCGATCGGCACTATTGCACCTCGATGTCCGCTTGAAGGGCGCCCGCGGTGCGAAGCGCCTGAAAGATGGCGACGAGGTCGCGCGGTCCGGCGCCGAGGGCGTTGAGGGCGGCAACCACGTCCGCGAGACTCGCGGTATTCGGAAGGGCCGCGAGGCCTCCCGGCTGAACCGACACATTGACGTCGGACTCCGGCACGACCGCGGTGTCACCACCCGCAGCAAAGGCCCCCGGCTGCGACACGCGGAAGTTCTCACTGATCTGCACCGAGAGTCCGCCCTGCGCGATCGCAACCTCACGAATGCGCACGTCCGAACCGAGGACGATGGTGCCGGTGCGCTCGTCGATCACCACGCGAGCGGGCGCGTCCGGTTCGACGTCGAGAACCTGAATCTCGGAAAGAAGACGCACGACGTCCTGTCGAAACTCGGCGGGAACCGTCACGCGAACCGTGCCGCTCGTGGGCGCATCGGCAGAACCTTCCCCAAAACGTTCCTCGATCGCGTCAACGATGCGCCGTGCCGTCACGAAGCTCGGCTGTCGAAGACTCAGCTCGATACGCTCGTCGCTAAGCCCAGGCATCGCAACCGCGCGCTCCACGATGGCGCCTTCGGGAACCCGGCCCACGGTGACGTGGTTCAACGACACGCTGCTACCGCTTCCACCCCCCGCCGAAAACCCGCCGATTAACACCGGCCCCTGGGCGACCGCGTAGACTTCTCCGTCCGCGCCGTAGAGCGGCGTTTGAAGAAGGGTCCCACCGAGTAGGCTGCGCGCGTTGCCGAGCGACGACACCGTCACGTCGATACGGCTTCCCGGGTTGCGGTGCGGCTGAAGGTTCGCGGTGATCATCACTGCCGCCGCGTTCTTCGTTTGAATCGAACCGGGTTCGAGGCGAACGCCGAGGCGACGGAGCATCGCCGCGGTGCTCTGCACGGTGAAACGCGCCTGCCCACTGTCCCCAGTGCCGTTGAGACCGACGACGAGGCCGTAGCCCACCAGCTGGTTGTCGCGCACGCCCTGGACATCACAGAGCTCCCGAATGCGCGTCGCACTCGCCGGCAGCGCCGCTGCGAGCACCAAAGAGACAGCAACCAGGGCAAGCACGCGAGTCAAAAGGGCCTCAGCTTTGCGATGATGCGGCTGAGCCAACCCTGCCGCTGGTTGTCGGTGAGCGCGCCGCGCCCGGTGAACTCAATCTGGGCGTCGGCGACGAGGCTCGAGCGAATCGAGTTGTCGGTTTCGATGTCGGCGGGGCGAATCACGCCGGAGACGTACACGTGAAGTTCTTCGTCGTTGATCATGATGATCTTCGTGCCCTCGACGAAGAGGTCGCCGTTGGGCAGACGTCGTTTCACGCGCACCGCGACGACGCCTCGGGCTCTCGTGCCGCGTGCGGTATCCCCGTCACTGGCGAAGCCGTATTCGCTCATCACGCTGAGAAGGTTCGAGGGATCGATGCCCGGATGCGCGCGAGTAAGGGCGCCCATGAAGCCGAGAAAATTCGGCATACCGAAGGAGTGTTCGGCGCTTCGATCCATGTTGGTGGTCGCGTCGCCGGATGCGCGGGCGGACTCGTCGATGCGAATCGTGACAAGGTCCCCAACGCGGCTTGCGCGAAAGTCGGCAAAGAGACCGCGCGAGGAGTTGGTCCAAAGCGACCCTGACGAGACTGGCGTTGGCGCCGCCTCGTAGTCGCCCGGCGTGTAGTCTCGCTCGCGCGCAACGTGAGGCGCGATGTGGCGAGGACCGCACGCGCCGACTGCAAGGAGGAGGAGAGCGTACTTCACCGGACAACCACCGCGTCGCTTTCGGAGACGATGCGCGCCAAGAGGGTCCGACGGGTCGCCGGGTTGTGCACGCGAATCACATCGCCGATGCGCCCAGGCTGCCGAGCTTCACCTGGGGCCGTCGCACGAACGTTTCCGATCTGCGCGACGATGCGGATACGACCACCCGGCTGAACCACCGGGGGCGGACATCGAAGCTGTACGCGAACCGGGACAGTGCGCGACACGCCGCCTGCCGAGAGCGTCACCATCCCGCTGAGAGAAGTGCGATTGCGAACTGGCGGACGCATCTCCGACTGCACGCGCACCTCACCTTCCCCGAGCGTGATCGTGCGAGGAACCCGCACGCTCTCGACGGCGCAGGGGGCGAGACGCGTCGTGACCGCAGGTCGAATCACCCGCTCGAGAGCGTCGCGATCCAGCTCCTGCGAACCGCGCCGCACCGTCACCGAGCGCGGGATTCGGAGTCCGTTCGCGCTGAGGCCCGCCTCCGCAATCGCGCGAAGGATTTGACCGCGGCGAACCTGCCGAACCTGCCCGGGAGGAGGCGCATCGGCGACCTCGACGTCGCCAAGTTCGCTCCCTGCGAGAACCGGAAGCACCTCGGCGAGGCGAATCGTGTCTTGCGCATGAAGCGGCGACGCAAAGAGCGCCGCGAAAATAAAAGCGAGCCCCGCCCTCCCCGCGAGGGGGTTGGGAGTTGGACGAGGCTCGCGTGCGCGATCAACCCCGGGACGGGGCTCACGAGGCGGTCGAACGCGGGGGTGCATTGGGGTTGTTGGGTTCCGGTCCGCCGTCTGCCGCGTGATGGAATCGCGCATGCTTGGGGTATCAGCAGGAGTCGTGCCATCGACGCTTTGCTGAAAACCGTGGCGATTTTCGTCGGCGAGGGCGGGGAAAGCGTCAGAAGGACGACAGCGCGCCAAGACCGCGACGGCGAGCGTCGAAACGATGCTGTCAATCGGGAGGCATCTGGCCACGTGACCGGGATTCCTCGGACAGCGGACTGACCTTTGCACTTCTGCGCGTTCACGTGTTCGACGCGCTCTCCACGCTGATCGATCCCCTCGCCGCCATGCTGCCGCTTTGGGTGCTTCTAAGCCTTCGCGTCGGCGTTGCCCTCGCCGCGATGCCAGCGCCCTTCGGGGACGTCGCCCCCGTTCGATCTCGCGTCGTTTTGGGCCTCCTCGTCTCCGTCGCGCTGACGTTTCCGCACCCCGAACTCGCCAACGAACTCGTCCTCGATCCCTATTGGCTCGCGAAGGCCGCTCTTGGCGAAGTGCTCGTCGGATCCGTCATCGGCCTGACAGTTCGCGTCACCATCGCGGCGGTGGAAGCCGCTGGTGCCTTCGCGGGTTTCTCAGCGGGTTTGGCCTTCGCGCAGTCGGTGGATCCGACCTTCGGCGAGTCCAATACGCCTCCCGCACGAGCCCTCAGCGCGCTCGCCGTTCTCCTGTTTTTCTCGCTCCAAGGGCATCACGCCGCCCTCGCCGCACTCCGGCAAACCCTTCTCTATGCACCGCCCGGAAGTGCCTTCGCTGCGATCTCCGCCGACGGCATCGTCCGCCTCGGCGCAAACATCGTGGCACAGGGCTTGCGAATCGCTGCCCCCGTGGTGGCGACGATGTTCTTGGTGCA
>JBCDAA010000145.1:0-19746 GCA_039186435.1 Myxococcota bacterium
ACGGTGATTCCCATACGGACTTTGCGAAGCACGTCGAATGCGTCCGTTGGGGTTCGAACCGCAACGAGGCCATCGCTTGCTTTGTCGAAGCGCTCACAGGCCGTCGCCCCAAGCACGCCTTTCGCGGCGCCATCGAAAAGGGTCCGATAGTCGTTGGTGACCACCCCCGCCGGCCGAATCGCGTGCCGCGTTGGAGTGCGCTCGATGATCACCCGGTCGCCAGCCCGGCGCCCCGAAACGAGAAGCAGACTGTCGCTGGCGACGGCGGTCTCCGAGAGAAGCGAAACCGCGGCGTCAAAGTCCGCAGCCTCATCGAGCGCACGACGGAGAAGAAACGTCATTGGCGGGTGAAGTCCGGGCGCTTCGTCGCTGAGGACCGCGTTGAGCGTTACCGCAAAACGTCCGGGCGCAACGCCGCTGTATGCGCCGAGAAACCCGGGCCATCCGACGACCCCGTAGCTGAGACGGTCACCGCGCACATACTCCACGATTGCGGTGTGGCGCTCGAGCACGTTGTCCGGGCTGTGCCAATCGAGGTTTCGCGCGTGAAGAACCGCTCCGTCGACGTCGACCGCAAACGCGGTGCAGCCGAGGCTTCCGCCCATGAAGTGCTTCATCGCGTCGTAGTAGAGGTTGGCAAAGGCCACCTCGAGGACGTCACGATCGGCGAGCGCCGCAACCGCCGCAAACTCCGCCCGGAGCTCGGGGCTACAGAAGAGCTCAACGTACGTTCCGATCAGCGGATAGAAGGGAGTCGGGTCGCCGAAATCGTCGCGATAGGCGTCGAGCATCGCTCGCACCGCGTCCACGTGCGGTGCGAGTACATCCCACCGGCGTTCGGCGGGGAGGTCGAGATCGACCTTTAGGATGGGGAGTGTCATGGCATGCCTCCGAGGGCATGCCGCTCACCCAAAACGCGAACTACTTCGCGCGGTAAACGATCATGCCGTGGGTCAGATCGTAGGGAGACAAAGCAACGGTCACGCGATCGCCGAGGATCACGCGAATGCGGAACTTGCGCATCCGGCCGCAGAGCTGCGCGCGAACTTTGGTGCCCGCGTCGGTCTCAATCTCGAACTGACCGCCCGCAAAGACGTTCGTGACCACGCCTTCCAGCTTAATATGGTCGTCGCGCTTGTCTTCGCCGTCGAAGTCCGGATTGCGCCGCCGCCGGCGTCCTCCACCGCGTCCACCTCGTCGTTTTCTAGTCGCCAAGTCTAGGTTCTCCAATCATTCCGTACCTTTGGGTTGGTATCTGGGGACGTCCCAGATGCGCAACCTAAGGCTCGTGGCACGCACGTGCCACTCGGGGCGGCGGGATAGCAGGGGCCAGCCCAAAAGTCACGTGGCGTGTCGGTAGCGAGATTGGGAGGGGTCAGCGATTCAGGCGGACCCGCAGCTCCCGCGCGACCTGCGCGAGGCGATGGTAGAAGGGCGTTCGGCTGTCCTCACCTTTCGGCGCCCACGCGTCGGTCACGTAGGGGACGTACATCGTGCGACGAAGCGAGCGCCACCCCGTGTAGGGAGAGACCTCGACGCGGTGCCAGGTGCGGCCGTCGTGAACGGTGAGATCCCCGGGCTCGGTTTCGACTGCGATCTCGTCGGCGTCGACCCCGTGGGAGACGAAGTAGGGCTTGCGGGTGAGCATGTCCCAGAAGCCTTGGCGATGGCTGCCGGGGATAATGCGAAGCCCGCCGTCCTCCTTGCGAATCCGATCGAAGTGCATGCCGACGTTCAGCATGGGGCCGGGAACCTCGCGGTTGAGGAAGAGGTCGCGGAGGCCGTCGGTGTGCCAGCCGAGGCGAGGGTACGCGCTGCCCGGAACGTTGAGGTTTCGGTTGAAGACGAGGCCGTCCTTCTCGTGATCGCCAACACGCGTTTCTGCGCCGACGAGACTTCGAATGGGCGCGAAGCGATCGTCGCGAACGAAGTCGTAGAGGTACTGGCTTTGCAACGACGTGAACGCGAAACGCTGGATGAAGGGTGCACCGTCGGGGTCCTTGCCGATGAACACCGGAATGCCGTTGATCTCTTTGCGTCGCTCGGCGAGCCAGCGCTCCTGAATCAAATCGACCTCGCCCAACACGCGGTCGACCTCTTCCTGCGAGGCGACCTGTCCGAATACGAGGTAGCCATGCTCATCGAGGAATGCCTGCTGAATCGGCGTAATGCGATCGCCCAGCGTAAAGCGCGTCGAAAGAGGAAGTGCGCGCGCTTCTCGACGGTCTGCGGCAGTGACCTCCGCGGCGGGAGGCGAGGTGAGCATTTCCGGGGACGGTTGGGTGACGTTCAGCATGGTTCTCTCAATGGCTGGAGCGCTTCAGCCCGAGGGACAGAAACGCGTTGTCGACGAGGTGATTTTCAACGGCGGCGAGGGCGGCCTCGGCGGTGTCGGTGGCTGTGACGAGGCGGAGTTCATCGATCTCGGCAATGGCGTAGCGGCCGTTGAGAAAGATGAGGCTCTGAAGCGGAAGCCGAAGGGAGTCGGGGTCGGCGCCCGTAACGCCGGACACGAGCTTCGAGGCCTGTTCCAAGAAGGGAACGAGGAACTCATCGATGCGGGCCTGGTCGATGGCGCCGCGAGCGACGACGGTTCGCATCATCAGTCGCATGGCCGGCTGGTGCGCGCGAGCGAATCGAAAGCCCTCGCGAATCGCGTACTCGAAGAGCTGCTCGATGGACTTCGTTTCGGTGAGCCCTTCGATGAGGTGGGTGCGAAGCTCGGCGAGCTCGACGTACATCCCGGTGATGCAGGCGGCGAAGAGGTCGTCCTTGGAGCCAAAGTAGTGGTGAACCATGGCGAGGCTCACGCCGGCGTCTTTGGCGATCTCACGGATGGAGCTCTTGGCTCCGCGCTCAGAGAAGAGGAGCGTTGCGCTCGTCAGGATGCGCTGGCGGGTCGCGGAAGCATCGGCGTTGACGGGTCGTGCCACGCCCATTCTCTAACTAATCAAACGTTTGATTACAACCCGATCCGCGTGACATCACTCACACAACATGAACTGCATTCGCAACCCATCGAGGCCATCCACCATTTTTGACAGTGGTTTTCTACCAGCGTCCGCCGCGCAATCCGGGCCACCCACCATTTTTGACAGGGGTTTTCTACGATCTATGGACAGCTCGACGAGGTGTTCGCGTCACCCCATCCGAGCTCCAGCGCCGCGACATCGGCGGACGCGAGGCCGTAGTTCGAAAGCGCGGTGCAGGGATCCTGCGCGAAGGCCGTCGCTCCGAAGTTGATGCTCGCGTCGAAGGGAATGCCCTCCCCCGTCTCGTTTCCGTAGAGCATCGGATGAAGCGGAACGAAGACGTCGTACATGAACCACTCGTCCACAACCTCGCCGCCGATGATCAAGTAGACCGTCGGATTCACACCCCGGTAGTCCACCGCAAACCCGTAGGTCGTGTTCGTCGTGTCGTAGCCGGCATGAAAGATGATGCTCTGCCACGCGCCGCCCGAGGTGTTGATCGAGTAGGAGGGCGGCACGTTGTCCGCCGAGTAAGGATTGAGATCCCCCTCCCAAATCGCGAGCCCAACGCCCTGGTTCACGGGCCCACCAAGGCGCGTCCCCTCGAAGTACCAGAACTCGTCCAGGTTCGCCTGATTGGCCCGCACCCCCATCTTGTCGGCGATGGTCCAGCGCGCGCTCAGGTTGTCGCTCGACAGTGTGATCCCCGCTCCGAGGTTCGGATCGCTTGTTGTCAGCTCTACCGGATCAAACTGCGGCAAGGTCCCCGTCACGGTCACCATCACGATCGCCTGGCGACGTCCGCCCGCGCTGTCGAATACCGTCGCGCGAAGCGGGTGTCGTCCGAGCTGCGTCGGCGTCACCATAAAGCTCCCGCCGCTCCCCGTGGTTCGCGAACCGTAGACCGTCGCCAGATCCTCCCACGCGATCGCAGCGGTGAGATTCCCGTCCTCCGCGTCCGTCGCGGTCGCGGTCACCGTGACGCTGTCGCCGAGAGGAATCGACACGTCCGCACTCACCGAAAGCGAAGGCCGCGCGTTCAGGGTCCCGGCTGCGGTACCCCCGTACCCCGGAACGAGTGCATCCGCGACCGACGCGAGCCCGTTGGCGCGCAACACTGCATCCGCATCAAAGCGAAAGGGGCGGTTTGTGGTATCGCCGCCAAAGTTGAACTGCGCGTCGACGCCAACCTTTCGTCGACCACCCGTCAGCATCGCAAAGAGCGGTGTCGTGACCTCCGGCAGCGCCTGCGTGTGCGTCACGGTCGGAGAACCGTAGTTGTCGGTGATGAGGTGCACCGTCGGGGTCGCGCTGCGGTAGTCCACCACGAACCCGTAGGTATTCGTCGAGTAGCGATCGAACGCACCGAGGAACATCCCGTCGTAGAAATACGCGCCACCGGTATCGAGAGAGAACCCCTGATCCGTTTCGCCGGGGGAGCCCGCGAAGGATAGCGTTGCCGTCCCTACGCCAAAGCTCATCAGCTGAAAGGGCGTATCGACGCAGCCCTCGGGCGCATCCGCAGGATCGCACTCGTAGGGCGCAATGCTTCCTTCGAAGTAGTACACAGCGCTCGCGCTCGGCCCGACGCTGCAGTCGGAACGGACGCCCACCGCGGAAATCGTCGTCATCTCGACCGCCAAGCCATCGGGGGTGACGGCGATCTCGGGATCGGGGGAAATGTCGGTTCGGCTGAGTTCGCAGATGGCCGGCGCCGCATTGACGGTGATCGAACCGCTCGCGGTGTCCGTAAAGCCGTTCGCGTCTTCCACGCGCTGCGTGACCATGAACGTCCCCTCGGACATGAACGTAAAGCTCGATGCCGCGCCAAAGCCGGTTCCGAAGTCGTACTCCGTCGTCGTGATCGCTCCGTCGCCCATCGTTGCGGTCGAGGTCGCGGTCACGGGCAGCGGGGCGTCACCCATGGAAGGCGAGAGATCGAACCCGGCCGTTGGCCCCACAACACAGAGCCGGCCGCGACACCCGTCGGTGGAGCAATCCGCGTCGATGCGGCACGAGTCCCCCCGGTCGCAAGCGGCACAACTGCCGCCGCAATCGCGATCGGTTTCATCACCGTTTTGCACGCCATCCGAGCAGCTCGGGACCGCGCAAACATCGGCGGCGCACACCCCGCTCTCGCAATCGGTGGGATCGCCGCAGCGATCGCCATCCGCGCACGCTCCGCATGACCCCCCACAATCGGTGTCGCTTTCGTCCCCGTTTTGAACCCCGTCGCCGCAGCTCGCCGCCACGCAAACGTTCGCGTCGCAGACGCCGCTCCCGCAGTCCGCGGGAACCTCGCACGCGAGTCCGTCTTCGCAGCGCGCCGGACAGGAGCCGCCACAATCCATGTCGGTCTCATCGCCGTTGGGTACGCCATCCGAACAGGTGGCCGCAGCGCACTGGTCGTCGGTACAAACGCCGCTCTCGCAGTCCCCTGCCCCCGCGCAAATCATTCCATCCGCGCAGGGGCCGCACGAACCGCCGCAGTCCACGTCGGTTTCGTCACCATTCTGGACCTCGTCCGCACAGCCCGGGCTCACGCAGAGGTCGTCGGCGCAAACGCCACTGGTGCAGTCGGTCGCACTGTCGCAGCGCGAACCGTCAACACAGCGCACCGAACACGAGCCGCCGCAGTCAGCGTCCGCTTCGTCGCCGTTTCGAACCCCGTCGCTACAGGTGGGTGCTGCACAGACGTCGCTTTCGCAGACGCCGCTTTCGCAATCGCTCGCGTCGCCGCAGCCTCCACCGTCCGCGCAGGGTCCGCAGCTTCCGCCACAGTCCACGTCCGACTCGTCTCCGTCACGGACGCCGTTCCCGCAGCCGGCGTCTAGGCAGACCTCTTCCTCGCACAGCTCGCTCGAGCAATCCGCGGGCATCGTGCACCGGCCACCTGTTTCACAAGGCGCGCAGGATCCGCCGCAGTCACGGTCGCTCTCGTCGCCGTTGCGAACCTCGTCGTCGCAAGCCGGTCCTGCGCAGAGGCCCATGCTGCACACGCCGCTCGCGCAGTCCGCGCCCTCGTCGCATCCCGCACCGTCGTCGCACGCTTCACACGCGCCGCCACAATCGACATCGGTTTCGTCGCCATTTTGCAACCCGTCGAAACAGTTCGGCCCGGCGCACATCCCTTCGGCGCACACGCCGCTCATGCAATCCGAGAACGCGAGACACCGCTCCCCCTCCATGCACGGACCGCAGCTGCCGCCGCAATCGATGTCGCTCTCATCGCCGCTGATCACTCCGTCGGCGCACGATCCGGAAGGGTTGTCATCGCCGCACGCGAGTAACGTGACGGCGAGCGCTACTAGAAAAAAACGGTGCAAGGCGAACAGGAGTATACTCGCCGAAGGGGGGCGCGTCTTGACACGAGCACGCGCGGCTGCCAACCGAAGACAGTGCTCGATATCGCTCGCTTGGATCGAATCCGACTTAGTGCGACCCCACGAGCCCAGCAGGCCGTCGCACTGGGCGTGCTCGCGCCCACCTACGAGCCGTTTCGTCGCGTTCGCATCGACATCGAAGGGCTGGATCGTCTCCCCGCGGAGCCGGTTATCTTCGCGATGAACCACACCGATCGGTACAACTACTGGCCCTTTCAATATCGCTTGTGGCGAACGAGCGGCAGGTTCACAGCGACCTGGGTGAAGGGCAAATACTACGAGCATCCCGTCGTCGCGCGCTTCATGGAGCTCACCAACAACCTCCCGACCGTTTCGCGGGGGTACCTCGTGGCGCGGGACTTTCTCAATGTGCTCGGTCGCAAGCCCACCGAAGCCGAGTACATGGAACTGCGTGCACGCGTGGACGCCGTCGCCAAGAACACGGCGCGGTCCAGCGAGGCGACCGTTCCGCCGGCGCTCTTTCGAACCCCGCGCGACATGCTGGGGCGGCCTTTCGATCCAACGCGCGAGTCCTGGGAGGACGCCATCCTCGCCGTCTTCAAGCGAATGATGACGCGCTTTCTCGCCCTCCACGACGAAGCCTTCGCGCTCGGGCTCGACCTCATCATCTTTCCGCAGGGCACCCGAAGTGTCCGTCTGAGCCGCGGCCACATCGGGCTCGCGCAAATCGCGCTCGCGTACCAGAAGACAGTCGTTCCGGTTGGCTGCAGTGGCTCGGATCAGGTCTACCCGGGATCGAACCCGCTGCCGCGTCGCGGTCATGTCGTCTACCGAATCGGCGAACCCCTTCGTTATGCGGACGCGGCGGATTGCCACATCGAAGAGCCCTTCGTCCCCTTTCGAGCGGCGGACGAAGAGCGACATCGCCCGACCTTTCAACGCTACGTGGACCGCGTGATGGACCGAATCAACGGGCTCGTGGATCCGCCGTACCGCTTTGCGGACGAGCAGGAGAGCGAAGGCGTCGAAGGCGTCGACCGCTTCGTGTAGAGCGCGTTGTCGGTATAGTCTGCGAGTGGATCCTCGCGACCGCTTTAGTGCGACGGTAGACGACTACGTTCGCTACCGACCCGACTACCCCGACGCGTTCTTCGACTGGCTTCGCGACGCGCACGGACTCGCCCCCAAGAGCCGCATCCTCGAGGTCGGCTGCGGCACGGGCATCGCTACCCGGCAACTTATGGAGCGCGGGTACGACGTCGTCGCCACCGATCCCAACGAAGCAATGCTTACCGCCGCGCGCAAACACGGTGGCACATTCGTCTGCGCCGACGCCGAAACCCTCGACGTGCAAGGGGAGTTCTCCCTCGTCGTCGGAGGCCAGGCGTTTCATTGGTTCGACCTCGCACGTGCACTTCCACGTTTTGCCGAACTTGCGCCGCGCGCTGTCGCGTTTTGGAACCTCCGCGACGATCACCATCCTTCGATGGCGGCCTACGACGCGCTCCTTCGTAAGCGCTGCTCGGAGTACGCGAGTGTGGGCGCCGAACCTCGCGCCCGAGCCGTGCAAGCTCAGGTGGCCGCGGCGGACCTGAAGGTCGCCCGCTTTCCTCACGCCCAGGCCCTCTCCCTGGACGCGTTTCGGGGTCGCGTCTGGTCGAGCTCCTACGTTCGGCACTCGGTGGAGGACCCTGATCGCTTCAACGCGGAACTCGATCGGCTCTTCGAAACGCACGCGGAGGACGGCGTCTTTCGGATGCGCTACCAAACCCGCGCGCTCTCGTTCGCCTTGACCGACTGGGCAAAAGATCCTTGAGTTCACCAAGTCGATGAAGGCCACGCGCAACACTCCTGTCCCGGAGCCTTACCCCGCCGCGCTCTACGAAGCGGTGCACTCGGGCAACCACGGGGACGTTGGGTTCTACGAGCGCGCGTGCAAAGGCGCGTCATCGATCCTTGAGCTCGGGTGCGGCTGGGGACGCATCGCGCGACCGTTGCTCCGGCTCGGCGGTCGAGTCACCGGTCTCGACGTCTCGGACGACCTGCTCTCGCGAGCTCGCGTGCACGCGCCCGAAGCGCGCTTCGTCAAAGGCGACATGCGCGACTTCGACCTCGGCGAGCGCTTCGATCGCGTGCTCATTCCCTACAACGGCATTTACTGCCTCCTCGACGAGCAGGACGTCATCGCCACCTTTCGCTGCGCCGCGCAGCACCTGACGCCCGACGGCCGACTGGTTTTTGATGCGTACGCCGCGGACGCGTTTCACAGCGAAGCCGAGCCCGACGGGGACGACGACGAGCGTTCATTCGTCAAGACCGTCACTGCCCTCGGCAACACCTGGGACGTCTACGAACGCAGCCGCTGGTCTCGCCCACGCCAGCGCATTGATGCGATCTACGATCATGTCCGTCGCGACGACGCTTCGCAGGTGACAAGTGCCATCCCGCAGCGCTACCTGCTGCGCGAACAGCTACCGCAGCTCCTCGCGAGAGCCGGACTCGAGGTCGCAGCGATTCACGGTGGCTTTCACGGCGAGCCAGCGGATGAAGACGCGCCGCTGACGGTCGTTTTCGCGACTCCGCGCGACATTGCGTAACGCCTGACGTCGGCGACGCGACTTCTTCTTGCCGGCGCTTCTACGTTGCGGAGCTTTTTTGCGTGGGCGCCGGGACCGGTCCTTGGTATCACCAACGTAGCGAGGCACGCGATGAAACGTCATGTGGTAGCGGTCGTGGGGGGCGCGGTCGCAGGCTCTGAAGCCGCCTCCCTCTTTGCGCAGCGCGGTGCGCTGGTCGTCGTTTTCGAGCAGGGGCGTCGACCCTTCGGCAAGATCGAAGACGGTCTTCCCCGATGGCACGAGAAGCTGCGCGAAAAAGAGTACGCGCGGATCCAGGAGAACCTCGACGATCCCAACATTCGCTTCGTGCCCAATACCCGAATCGGAACCGACGTCCCGCTCGCCGACCTTCAAGCGCAGGGATTCAGCGCGATCGTTCTCGCGAACGGCGCGTGGCGCGACCGTCCCCTTCCCGTCGAGGGCATCGAGCGCTTCGTCGATCAGGGGCTCGTCTACCAGAACCCCTTCGTGCACTGGTTCAACCACGCGCACGAGTCCGACTACGACGGACCAACGTTTGAGACGCCCGAGGGCGCCCTCGTGGTGGGCGGCGGACTCGCTTCTGTCGACGTCGTCAAAATTCTGAGTCTGACGACGCACGTCGAGGCACTGAAAGAGCGCGGCGTCGATGCGGACATCGTCGAACTCGAACAGCGCGGGATTCCGAAGTGGTGCGCCGCGAACGACATCGACGTGGACTCCCTCGCGGTGGAGCCCCCGCGTCTTTTCTACCGCCGCCGGATGGAGGACATGCCGCTCGCCTCGGCACCGCCCGGCGCCGACGAAGCCAAACTCGCCAAGGTACGCGGCGCGCGTATCAAGATCATGCAGCGGGTGATCGACCGCTACCGCGTCGCGTTTCATCCGCTCCGCGTGCCGGAAGGCGTCCTGGAAGACAACGGGCGCCTCACGGGTCTGCGCTTTGCCGTCACCCAAATCGTCGGTGGTCGCGTCAAGCCGACCGGCGAAACCGAAGACGTTCACGGGCCCCTCGTCATCAGCTCCATCGGCAGCGTCCCAGAAGGCATCGAAGGGATCCCCATGAAGGGCGAGCTCTACGATTTTGCGAATTGGGACACCGGCGAAGTCCGGGGCCTTCCAGGCGTCTTCGGGCTCGGCAACGTCCTGACCGGCAAAGGCAACATCAAAGACAGCCGCATCAACGCCCAGGACATCGTTCAGGGAGTCCTCGAGGGTTACCTCAGCGAAGAAGAAGCCGACCAGGCGCTCGCCAAGGCGCACGAGGACGTCCGCGAGAAGGCCAAGCCCGTCGTGGACGCGGCCCTGACCACGCCCACCGTCGACGAAGCCGGAATCGAAGCGTTCGTCAAAGATCGCTGGGCAGCAGTCGGCTACGCAGACTTGAAGAGCTGGCTCGGGTAACCCAAGCCAGCTCCTCGCGGAAACACGCGTTTGGCAACGCTACGCGGCGTCGCCGCCGAAGATGCGCTTTTCAAGCGTGTCCGCGTACGCGCAGGTCTGAAACGTCAGCGACGCGATGTCCATGTCGCGAACGCGCGAGAGCGGCATGAAGCCCTGCGTCACGATGCGCGGCATTTCCTTTTCGCTCTTCACGAGCATGACACGCGAGTAGCGATTCGCCTCGATGCCCGAAAGAAGCATCGGAAGATCGACGACGCTGCTGAGCTCACCAACGTCGCACTCGACGCCAAGAAGAAGTTCACCCTCCGCGAAGGGCTCGCTCCCGTCGACGATGAAGAGCTTCGCACGGTGCCAACGGCGCCGTGGCTTCGGCGGGGGCGCATCCTTCGGCGCATCCTTACGCGGCGGAACTGCTTCCGATCCGATCGGGACATCCACCAGCACGCCGGTGTCGTCTTCTTTGATTTTCTTCGCGTGAAGGATCGAGATCACGCCTTCCAGCCGGCTGGGGAGGTCCCCTGTGCGACCAGCACTCGCAGCTGCCGCCAGCGGCGAATGGCGAACCTCCACCTCCGCGGGAACCGGCGTTTCCACCAGCATGTAGCGCCGGATGAGGTCGTCGAGATCCGTTTCGGTGTTCTCGTCCGGCGTCAGAAACTCCACCGCGCGGTCGATCGTGACGGGACGTCCCCACCCGACGACCATGGGCTTTCCGCCGAGCGCTTTTCGCCACGTGCGGGAACACGATCCGGTGTAGCAAGCTGCGAAGACCACCAGTCGCAGACCCGCATGAACCTTCGCCGTGTCGAGGTCCGTCGGCTGCACGACGCCTCCGTCGCACGTTTCGATCGCGCCGTCGTCGTGACCGTGCGCGAGCCAAAACACACCCGCGGGCGCAAGTCCTGGGGCATCCTCCGCCGTGCCGTAGATCGCCGACGTAAAATCGTCGTGCACGGCCTGCTCGTCGACGACGACGGTGTAACCAACGTTGCGAAGCATTTCGACGTCGTCGTTGATGTGCTCTCGCGCTTCCCCAAAAAGACGCCGGTCGTTGGGTGAGTGAATCTTCAACCCGAAGAGGAAGTGAAAGACCTTGCCGTCGCCCACGCCCGGCTTGTGCGGCGCGAGCACCTTGCGCTTCTCCGGGTCGTCAGCGCGCGAGCCTTCGCTCCACGCCTTCTGCCCTTGCTTGGTCTTTTCCTTCCAGCCTGACGGCTTGACGGGTTCCTTCTTGGCTTCCGGAGGCGCGGGCTTCGGCGCTTCTTTCGGCGCCTCCCCCTTCAGCGCTTCCGCTTTCTTTTCTCCGCCCTTGTCGCCGAATCCGCCTTCGCCGTCTTTGCTCCAACCGGTCATCTTTCCCCTCGCGTTCTGAGGCCGGGAGAGTAGCGCCTTGGTGCGCGGCGTGCATAGCCCCCCGATTCATGTGGCGGATTGGCACATTGTGGCTCGTCGCGGGATGCTATTTGTCCCACGAGCGCGCGGACCTGGATTCAGTCGACGCGGCTGTCGATGCCCTTATCGGCGACACTCCTGACACCCTCGAGGACGCTGCGGAGGACCCCCTCGAGGATGCTGGGGAGGATGCTGGGGAGGACGCTGTCGGAGACGCCCAAGTCGACGCAGGAGGCTGCCGCAGCAACGACGAGTGCGAGGACACCTGCTCGCTCTTTCTCCCGGTGTACGAGTGCGGAGGCGCGATCCTCGCGGAATGCACGCCCTCCGACGCGCACCCGAGAGGTGACCCCGACAGCGAGCGAGGACCCTGCAACGAGGGCTTCGTCTGCTGGGCCACCCCGTGCGACACCGTCTGCGTGCCGCCGTGCACTTCCGGGAGCTGTGCGGACACCGAGGTATGCGATGGCCTTCTGTGCCGCCCGCGCGAGTGCCGTCGCGGCGAATGGACCTGCCCAGCGCATTTCGAGTGCACGGGCGATCGACGAAACCTCGGATGTACCCGGGTCGGCTGCGCGTCCGACGAGGAGTGCGGGGAAGGAATCTGCGCGTCGGGGCAGTGCTTCGAGAGCCCGGGGGTCTGCACCATCGACGTCGGACCGCCGCCTGTGCCGCGTTAAAAGAAAAGCGGGCGGGAGACGAATCTCCCACCCGCAAACTACGCGATCGGGGGCGCAGCTAGAACTGGTCGGCTGCCGCAAACTCCTGCTCGAGTTTGTCGGCGGTGCTGGCAACGACGTGTAGCGGGAGCTCGAACTCCTCCATGTCCATCGTCGCCATCTGAACGCTATAGCGAACCACATAGATGTCGCGGTCGAGGCAGAGCGCGCCTACCGCGAACTGGAAGTTCTTTCGAAGAGCGACTTCCGGGTTCATCTGGTTGAGTTTGCAGCAGGCCGAAGCGAAGTCGCACCAGTCGCGGTTCATCGCCTCGAAGCGCGAAATGATCACGGCCTGGAGCCGCTTGTTCTGATACTCAAACACAAGCTTGAAGCTGGACTCTTTGTCCTCTGCAAGCTTGTACTTCGAACGCGCATATTCCTGTACTTCAGCCCAAGTCGGCATCGATCAAACCCCCGTGGTTGGTGAGCGCGCCGACAGTAGCGGCCGCCGCGAAAACTGGGAACCCCTTCCGTAAAAAAAACGCATCGCCGAGGCCGGGCTGTCGACCCCAACCCGAGAAAACGCTGCTATTTCGGTCGGCAGCGGGAATCAGACCTGGGTGGGTTCGGTGAAGGTGGTGTCTTCGACGGAGTACTGGACCCGCCGACCGTCTCGGTTGAGCACGCAATCGCCGCTGGCCAAGAGCCGCCGCAGGGCGAGCTGTGCCGTGCGAACGCTGACATCGAGCTCCTGCGCCGCCTGCCGGGTCGTGACGCCACCGTGCCTGGCGATCACTCGAAGAAGGCGGTCTTCGACATGCTCCACGCAGCGCGGATCAGGAAGCACCAGAACCCCAGAGGGCTCGAGCTGCATCCGGCCCGACTTGCGGTGCACCGCAGCCGCCTTGTCGATGCGCGCCCGCATGCGGTGCACGAGCACGTCGAGAATTCCTGCGTGCAGCGCCGAGACGAACTCGAACTCGTAGGCCTTTTCAAAGAGCTCGGCGTCGGCGAGCCCGGCATCACCGGCCAACGCGAGGGCGGCGATCGCGGTGTCGACTCGCCCACGTCGCAAACGCGTTCGCGCAAGGCGGACCACATCGGACGGCAAGAGCGGTACCGCGACGCGGAGGATGCGACGAGGTCTCTCCCCCGGACGGCAAACGACGCTCGCAATCGTGGAGTCCGCCGGACCGTCCGGGGGTCCGACGATGCCGTGAAGACCAGCGGGGGTGTCGTCATCACTGCCGCGGGCCCACGGTTTCACGACCGGAGGAAGCTCGTCGACGTCGATGTCCGGATCGAGCGCTCCCGCAAGGGCGTGCGTCTCCTGCGCGATGTCCGCAAACCCCGCGACCGCAGCCGCGACGTCGTCGCGCGCCTTGTCGAACGCGGCGCGATCGCCCTGGGAAGCCGAAGTCACCCAGCGAACGAGAGCCTCGGCAGCGTCGGCGGAGAGCCCGGTCCCCTGCGCGCTCTCCTGCGTCGCGCCCGGCCGCCATCCGGCGATCACGCGCTCCCAGCGAAGCCAGCCTTGAAACACCGGCGGCGCAAGCGGTCCGATCGAACTAAGAATCCGCGTTGCGAGATGCGGACGTCCGCCACGACGGCGAACGCGCGCCAACACGATGCTCGCGAGAAAGCGCTCGGCGCGAAGGCCTTCCGTTCGCGCCATGCGTGACGCCCGTCGGGCGAGCGATTTTGCGGACTCGTGATCGCGATCGGTCAGGCTGCCCATCGCGCGAAGGAGCGTCGCGTCGATCACGAGGGACGCATCCTGCGACGCGGAACCGCGGGAGTAGAGTTCCTTGCCGGCTTCCTCGAGTCCTTCGACGTCCCCGCCGAGGAGCCGAATCCACGCATCGGCCCGCGCGAGGTAACGAGGCGCTTCGGGAACGTCGGTCGCGAGCGATTCCATCAACGCGCGCAACGAGGTCAGAGACGCGCGATCCCAGCTCACCAGGGCAGCCCGTTGAAGATGCGCGCAGGCGAAGAGCGCCGCTCGCCGCTCCGCCAACTCCTGGGAAACGAATACGCGAAGATCGTCCGCGGTCGGCGCCGGGCCAGCATCCGCGTCCACCAGATGGCGCGCGGCCGCGATCGCCGCCGTCCACGCCTTCGCGACGCTGTCCGTGCGTGCTGCAAGGGATTCCAGCGGGCTTTCGAGCCCCCTCAGGGCCCCCCGACAGACCGCCGCATGCACCTCTTCCGCCGATTCGATTTCCATCACTGTCACCCGAACGCTCCAGGCGCGATACAGTATGCGCCATGGCCGCGAGCCGAGGGTACCGTCATCTCTGCGAGATCGCCTCAGGAGGAATGGGGCGGGTCTACGTGGCGGTGCGGCGGGATGACCCGGAGCGGACGCTTTTTGCGGTCAAACGCCTTCATGCCCACCTTCGCGACAACCTCGAGGCGCGACGGACGCTGACCAGTGAGACCCGGCTCGCCGGCAACGTCGAACACGAAAACGTCCTGCAGGTGCTCGAAAGCGGGGAGGACGTCGACGGTCCCTACTTGGCGATGGAGTACGTGGAGGGTTGCTCGCTCGCCGAACTCTTCGCGGCGGTCAAGCAGGCGGACGAGGAGTTCCCCTTGCAGATCTGCCTGGCGATTCTTCAACAGATGGCCGCTGGACTGCACGCGATCCACGAGCAGGTGGGGGGGCTGCTCGTGGTTCATCGCGACGTCTCACCCCACAACGTCCTCGTCGACTTTTCGGGCGTCGTGCGCATCGCCGACTTCGGAATCGCCAAACACGTCAATCGGTTGCCCAACGAAGCGGAGCAAACCTCCACCGGCGTTTTGAAAGGCAAAGTCGGCTACATGTCGCCGGAGCAGCTTCGCTTCGAAAAGCCGGACCGGCGCTCGGACCTCTTCGCCCTTGGCATCGTGCTGTGGGAGCTCCTCGCGGGACGACGTCTCTATCAAAGCTCCGAAGGAACGGAAGGCGCGCGCCGGATTCTGAAGGAACCGCCGCCCGACATCGACGACGAACGAGAGGATGTTCCGCCGGAGCTCGTCCAGCTTCTCTTCGAGCTTCTCGCCAAAGCGCCGAGCTCACGTCCGCCGACGGCCGAGGTTGTGTCCGATCGACTCCGCGTGTGTATCGAGCTCCTGGCGCACACGGACGGGACCATTCATCTCGGCGACTACACCGCGAGTTTCTTCGAGCAGCGGCGCCGGCGCAGACGCACGCTCATCGAGAGCGCGCTGGAAATCTCCGTGGCGTTTGACGAGGCGGAGACGGTTCTCGGACGCGAAGCAAACGCACCGCCACCCCGCGGATGGCGGGTCAAAGGCGCTGCGGTACGAGCGACCCTGGAATACCTTCAGGCCGTCTACGGGGAAGACGGGTGCGCGCGGGTGATCGCAAATTGCCCCGACGCGATTCGCACGCAGCTCGAAAAGGCGGTGCTCGTCTCCAGCTGGTACGACGGCGAGGTCATGGTTGCGCTGACGGAGGTCGCGCAGTCGCTTTTCGGCTCCACCGACGACACCGCGCTCGCGCTCCGCATCGGCGCTTCAAGCGCCAACTTCGCGTTCGGCGAAGGCGGTCCCTACGAGGTCTTTCGTCGCCAGGGACTTCGCGAAGGGGTGGGCCCCTTCCTGCAAAGCTCTGCCGAAATCTACCGCCTCTACTACGACGTGGGCGCGTGGGTCGTCGAAGATGTCACCGACACGGCAGCGGTGATGCGCATCGAGGGCGGCTACGTCTTTCCCAGCGTGATCATCGATCGCATCAAAGGGTATCTGCGACGCGGCTTCGAGCTCCTCGGGTGCGAGGACGTGCAGGTCGAAGCGATCCTTAACGAACGTGACCTTCTCTTAAGCGCGCGCGGGCGACAGCCGCGCGTCTCGTGGCCCCCTTGAGCTTTCGAAAACGGATTTGGCGCACCGTCCGCGCCGCCGTGGACACCACCAGCGACTACGCTGCCGGACTTCGTCGAAAGGACTTTCGCGACGCGCTTCGGGCGGAGGTCGGACTTCTCGCGCCGGGCGCTGCCACACTGCCCTGGGCGATACGCGCCGCCCTCGGTGGTTCGCTGCTTGGCGCGGTTCAGCGCAACGCCGCCCGAGACCCCGAAGGTCTCGCCTTTGAACGTTATGGCGGGCAGGCCACGTGGGCCTCCTTTGCGGAAGCCTGCGCCCGGCGCGCCTACGTTCTGCGCGATCGCAACGTTTCGAAAGGCGATGTCGTCGCCCTTTTGGGCCCAAACGCGATCGAGTACCTCGCGTGGATCTTCGCGTGCACCCACGTGGGCGCTACCGCGGCATTGATCAACACCAACCTCAGCGGCTCGGCACTCTTGCATGCGCAGCAAAGCGCAAAGGCCTCGCTTTTGGTGGTCCACGAGCGATTCGCCACGCGAGGCTCGGAGCTTCCGACCCTGGTGTACGGAACCCCAGAGCGCGACGACGAACTAAAGCGCGCTCCGAGCGCGCCCTTCCCTTCGGTGCCCATTCGCGACGAAATCGACTTCGTCTACATCTACACGAGCGGAACGACCGGCCTACCGAAGCCCTGCCGCATCTCTCACGGCCGCGCGATGATGGCCGCGGCCGGCTTCGGCAAAATCATGTTCGGCTTCGAGGACGGCGACAAACTCTATAACGTCCTCCCGCTCTACCACGCGAGCGGCCTCCTCCTCGGCGTCGGCTCGTGCATTGTCACCCGGACACCGATGGCGCTTCGCGAGGCCTTTAGCGCGCGCGCGTTTTGGCCCGACGTTCGCCGTTACCAAGCGACCGCCATCCTCTACATTGGCGAGCTCTGTCGCTACCTGGCCAACGCGCCAAGCGACATCGACACTTCGAACAACGTGCGGATCGCGGTCGGCAACGGCCTTCGCCCCGACGTGTGGCCACGCTTTCAGCAGCGCTTCGCCATTCCTACGATTCGCGAGTTCTACGGCGCAACGGAGGCTCCCGGATTTATCTTCAACCTCACGGGGCGCCCCGGATCGGTGGGGCGAGTCCCCCTGCGGCGCGCGGGCTGGCTCGTCCTCGTTCGCTACGACATCGACCGCGACGAACACCTTCGCGACGCAGAAGGGCGCCTCGTCGAATGCCGCGCTGGCGAAGTCGGGGAGCTTCTGGTGCGCATCGCGGGCGAAGGCTCCAAGGCGGACGGCTTTCGCGGCTACACCGACGCCAAGGCCACTCGTGCAAAGACGCTCGAGAACGTTTTCGTCGACGGCGATCGCTACTTTCGCAGCGGCGATCTTCTTCGCTTTGACGAGGACGACTACTTCTACTTCGTCGACCGCATCGGAGACACCTTTCGCTGGAAAGGGGAGAACGTCTCGACGGCGGAAGTGCAGGACGTCCTCTCCGCCGCGCCCTTTGTCGACGAGCTCGCTGTCGTCGGCGTTGCGTTGCCCGGACACGATGGTCGCGCCGGATTCGCGGCGCTGGCCCTTCGAGAAGGCGCCACCTTCGACGTCGCCGCGTTCGAGGTGCTCGCGGCACGTTTGCCGAGCTACGCGCAGCCGCGCCTCGTACGGGTCGTGTCGGAACTCCGGAAGACCGGCACCTACAAGTTTCAGAAGAGCGCGCTCCGCGAAGGGGCGCTCAGCCTCGAGGGAGGGCCGCTCTTTCGCTGGGACGCGGGACGCTATCACCCCGTTGACGCCACTGATCTAGAGCGCCTCGCCCAGGGCGAGCTACGACTCTGAAACGCTCTTGTCACTCGGGGACAACCGTGGTGGTCTGCGCCGCGTGTCCGATTCTTTTCCTCCCGTCGACCTAACCCAGCCGCAGCTCACAATCCGCGCGATCGTCACCGGCATGCTCCTCGGTGGCATCCTCTCGCTCTGCAATATCTACAGCGGCCTGAAGATCGGCTGGGGCTTCAACATGTCGATCACGGCGATGCTCCTCGGCTTCGGAATCTTCAAGATGGCCGAAGGTGTCGGGGCAAAGCCCTTCGGGATCCTCGAGAACAACATCAACCAGACGGCGGCCTCATCGGCGGCCAGCATCAGTTCGGCCGGACTCGTCGCACCGATCCCCGCGCTCACAATGATCACCGGGCAGGAGCTCGGCTGGGGCGTGCTCGTCGTGTGGACCTTCGCGGTAAGTCTGGTCGGGGTCGTCGTCGCGATCGGACTTCGCCGACAGATGCTCATCGTCGACAAGCTCGCGTTTCCAAACGGCGTCGCGTCCGCAGAAACGATCAAACAGATGTACGCCAAGGGCAGCGAAGCCATGGCGCGCGTAAAGATGCTCCTCGCGGGGGCGGGGGCAGGTGCAGCCACCAAACTCGGCGCGCACTTTGGCGGGCTTCACGCCTGGGCGCCGCCCCTCTCGATCCCGGCGAGCACCTCCAGCGCAGCCGGCGTCGGCAAGTACACCTTCGCCAACCTCGGCCTCTCCTTCGATCCCTCCGTCCTCATGGTCGGCATCGGCGCGATCATCGGGCTGCGCGCGGGCATCTCGCTGCTTTTGGGCGCCGTCGTCTCGTGGGCTTGGCTCGCACCGCTCGCGCTCGACGCGGGGTGGGCCCATCCCCCGGGCGGCGCGCCCGTCGACAAGATGTGGTTTGGAACGATCAACAAATGGATGCTCTGGCCGGGCGTCGCGATGATGGTTGCCGCGGCCCTCACCTCGTTCGCGTTCAGCTGGCGTTCCGTTCTCAACGCGCTTCGCGGCTCGCGGGACAAGGGCGGCGACACCGAAGACGCGCACGAAGTACCGAAGAAGTTCTTCCTCGCCGGACTCGGCGTCGCGCTTGTCCTCGCGTCTGTCACGCAGGTCACCTTCTTCGGCATTCCGGCGTGGATCGCAGTGCTCGGCGTGCTGCTCACCTTCGTGCTCGCCATCGTGGCCGCGCGCGTTTCGGGCGAAACCGGAATCACTCCGGTCGGCCCGATGGGGAAAGTCACGCAGCTGATCTTCGGCGTGATCTCGCCAGGCAACGTGGCGGGCAACCTCATGGCGGCGAACGTCACCGGTGGCGCGGCAAGTCAGTGCGCAGACCTCCTCCACGACATGAAGACCGGGGCGCTCATCGGCGCCTCGCCGCGCTTTCAGGCCCTCAGCCAAGGATTTGGAATCCTCGCCGGCGCGCTCATCGGCTGCGCGGGCTACCTCGTGCTGGTTCCCGATCCCGCGGGAATGCTGCTGACGGACGAGTGGCCCGCACCGGCCGTCGCCGCCTGGAAAGCGGTCGCAGAACTCTTTCGGGAGGGACTCGACGCCATGCCCACCATGGCGCCCGAGGCCATCGCCATTGCAGGCGGCATCGGCATCTTCTTGGCGATCCTCGAAAAGGCGCTCCCCAAGAAGATCGCGTTTTGGGTTCCGAGCCCTTCCAGCATCGGTCTCGCGATGGTCGTTCCCGCGCTCTACTCGATCAGCATGTTTCTCGGTG
>JBCDAA010000146.1:0-19737 GCA_039186435.1 Myxococcota bacterium
CCGACTGCGAGTGCTCCACTGGACAACGCATCAGCTGCTACACGAGCGATCCCGCAACGCGCAGCGTTGGCGCCTGTCGGAACGGCATCGCCGTCTGTACCGGCCCGGGCATGGTCGGCGAGTGCGTGGGAGAAGCGGGCCCCTCCGACGAAACCTGCGACCTGATCGACAACGACTGCGACGGCAACGTCGACGAAGGACTGCGCAACGCATGCGGCGAGTGCAGCGACGTCGAGCCGACGGAGATGTGCGGCAATGAAATCGACGACGACTGCGACGGCATGGCGGACGAAGACTGCGAGTGCGACTACCGCTGTATGTGTCCCGACGGCACCAGCTGCGAGTGTCGTCCGCCGACGAATCAGCCTTGTTATGAAGGGCCCTTTGGCACCGAAGGGCGCGGGGTCTGCACAGGTGGACGCCGTGACTGCGTCGAAGATGCGGTTGGCGGCAACCGCTGGACCGCCTGCGTGGGCGAAGTCCTTCCGGGCGCCGAGTGTGAAGGCGGCGTGGCCGACGGCGATGACGACGACTGTGATGGTGTGATCGACGAGGGGTGCCGTGACTCCGACGGCGACGGCGCGCCCTGGCCGGCCGACTGCGACGACGACGATCCTGACGTTCGGCCTGGCGCCGACGAGGTCTGCAACGGTCGCGACGACAACTGCGACGGTGTCCCCGATGAGGGCGTGACGAATCGCTGCGGTGGGTGCTTCACGCCCACCGCGAACGACCAATGCGGCAACGGTCTCGACGACGACTGCAACGGCCTCGTGGATGACGGCTGCGCGTGCACGCCCGGGGAGACGCAGGATTGTTACGGCGGTCCGGAAGGCACCGCCGGGGTGGGCTCCTGCGCCGCCGGAACGCAAACCTGCTCGACGGACGAGTTTACCGCATGGGGCGCCTGCACTGACATGGTGCTTCCGGAGCCGGAGGTGTGCGACGGATCCGACAACGACTGCGACGGCGAAACCGACGAGCGCTGGGCGGTTGGTTCCAACGACTGCGGCTTCTGTGACGGCACCGAGGTTTGCGACGGGGAAGATCAGGACTGCGACGGGCGCGTTGATGAAGGTGTCGCGAACGCCTGTGGTGAGTGCGGCCCGGAGCCGGTCGAGTCCTGCAACGGAAGCGACGACGACTGCGACGGAGTGGTCGACGAGGGCGTCGTCAATGCCTGCGGCACGTGCTTTCCGGAGCCGTGTTTTACCGACACCTGGGACACGCCTTCCGACTGTGAGGCAGAGGGCCGAACCTGTGATGACGTCGAGGAGTCGCCCGACTTTCCGGGAGGCGTCACGCTCGGATCCTCCACGACCGACTTCGACTACATCTACATCGCGGTCACCGCGCGTAACGAGGTCGCGCAGCTCGATACGACGACGGGCGCGGTGAACTGGACCGCCACCTCACACGGACGCTTTCCCTCGCGAACTGCCGTCGCGGAGGATGGGAGCGTGTGGGTTGGAAACCGGGCTCATACCGGTTCGAACCCCGCCGATCCCGCACAGTCCAACGTCGTGCATCTCTCGGCTGCGGACGGCAGCCTCATCTGTCGCGCGCCGGTTCTGAACGTCGCGCGTTCCGTCGCGATCGATGGAAACGGCGACATCTGGGCCGGTTCCTGGAACAACGGCGACCTCTATCACATCAGCGGCACTGACGTGGATACGACGACGTCGCCGCCCACCTGCCGGATTATTCGCACGATCAACACCGGGGTGAACATCTACGGGCTGACCGCGGACCCAGACGGTTTTGTGTGGACGTCGAGTCGACCCAACACCGTTCGCGTGAACATCGCAGACTACTCGCAGACGACGTTTTCCAACCCGACCAACTACGGAATCGCCCCGGATGGTTCGAACCGAATCTGGCTCGGCGGGTGGATCGGCAGCGGCAACGTGCACGCGATCAACCGCACGACCGGCGCGATCACGGACACGGGCGTCAATCAAGTGACCGCAGTGACCGTCCATCCCGATGGGAGCGTCTGGGGGTCTCGCTACGGGACGAACCAGATTGTCGGCTTCAATGCCGACGGGACGACGCGCTGCTTCGGCGATGTACCGAGCGGTGCAAACCCGCACGGTGTTGCCGTGGACCGGACCGGCCGGCTTTGGATGCCGAGTCGCTTTACGAGTGGCACCGTCAACGTCTACGACACGGCCTGCAATCACCTTGCGACGTATACCGTCTCCGCCGGACAGGAGCTCTACAGCTACTCCGACATGACCGGGCATCTCCTTCGAACGTTCATCTCGCCGGAGGGCAACTGGTGGCAGGTCTTCGATTCGGGCTACGAGACGCCCTACTGGACCAGCGTCGAGTGGGACTCCGTGGAGCCGCCAGGAACAGGCATCGAGATCACGGCGCGGACGGCGAATACGGTCGCCGGGTTGGATGCTGGAATCGCGTGCGGTCCGTTTAACTCGTCACCGGCGGACCTCTCGGGCTGCCCGGCAGGGTTTCAGCGAAACCGCTACCTCCGGGTGGAAGCACGCCTCTTCCGATCGGGAACCGATGAGCGCCCGGTTCTCCGCGAAGTTCGCGCGAACTGGGCGTACTGATACAACCGCGTGGTGAGCATTCGCGTCACCGGGAGAGCGTCGCTGCCAGTCGTGCTGGTGGCGACGTTTGCGTTGGTCGGTTGTGAGAGAGGCGAGTCGGCCGAGCGGGCTGAGGAGGCGGAGCGTGCGGAGTCGCAGGGTCGCGCGGAGTCGCAGACTCGTGCCGAGGAGAATGTCGCCGCGGAGAACCCTGACGAGAACCCCGCGGACGAGAACCGCGCGGTGGAGAACCCCGTCGCCGGAGCGAACGAAGGGTGCCCCGAAGGAATGGCGCAGCTTGGCGACGACCCCGTTTGCATGGATCGCTTCGAAGGGCGCGTGGAAGGCGAGGGCGATGCCGCGGTCGCCGTGGTCGCCGAACACAGTCTTCCCACCGAAGCCGTGTCGTGGGTGACCGCCGACCTCGCGTGCCGGAACGCAGAAAAGCGGCTTTGCACGCGTGCGGAATGGCTCCTCGCCTGTCAGGGCCCTGCGGGGACGCGCGGCTTTCCCTACGGCGACGAACACGAGGCGGGTCGCTGCAACCACGCGACCGCGGGCGTGACCACCGACTTGCGCGTGGCCGAAGGCGGCGAGTACGAGCGCTGCGTGAACGAAGATGGGATCTACGATCTCGTCGGCAACGTCGGCGAATGGCTCAGCGACGCGAACGACGACCTCCGCGAAACCATCGGAGGCTCCTTCGGCACCGCGGCTCGCTACGCCCGCTGCGACTATGCGAACCGGTCGTATCAGCCCACGGACACCGCTTGGTCCGGCCAGGGCTTCCGGTGCTGCCGCGATTTGGAGTGAGCGGCGGTGGACCTCACGGCGTACTTCGACGATCCCCCGGTAGGCGAAGAGTTTCTCGTCATGCTCGCCCTCTGCAGTGAGCGCTCGAGCCGTGGGCTCGTTGTGGAAGTAGAGGCGGACGCGTACGTTCTGTTATCCGTCGAAACCGTTGTTGGTGACGAGCGAATCGTGACCTGTCGGGTTAAGACGCTCACCACGTCTTCGTGGAAGGTTGAGCTCCCGGGCGTCATCAACCCAGCCGCGACCACTCGCGCTGAAGATCCACTGGAGGTCGCGAGGAGTGAGCGGTACATCCACCTTCGAGGGCGTTGCTTGAAGCAGCGCGGTCTTTTGCGCGTTCGCGTGACCATTCTCGTGCCTCATCAGGTTTCGGAGTGCGAACTTCGTCTTCGTGCGTTGCCACTGTCGCGCACGCCGTGAGGGGTCGTCTAGCAGGTCGCTGCAGAACCCCCTTCCACGGTCGTATCGGCCCTCATCGCTCGTGAGCGGGACGCCAAATGTGACTGACTGAGCGGTTGGGAGGTTGCGGATTTGCGGTCGATGTTCGCGGGTGGAGGCTCCGCAGTCCTCCTCGATCAGGTGGCTAGCAACCGCGACATCCTTAGAAGGTTGTAGGCAGCGGCGCCCATGGTGCCGAGGAGCCGCGTTCTCTGGAGGCCTCGCACGCGCGTTCGGCGTAGGCCCCCGATCGTCTTGAGCCATCCGAAGATGCTCTCGACCCTGCGCCGTATGCCGATGCTGATCGAGTAGCCAGAGTGACGCGTGGTGCGCTGGTCGATCGCCGAGCGGCGATGAGCGGTCGCGTTCTGAGCGACGTGGGGCGTGACTCCGTGCTCACGACAGCGCCTCACGAAGTCCTTTGTGTCGTAGCCTCGGTCTGCGCCGATGGTAATGCGTCGCTCACCTGGCAACGCCTCGTTGAGCATCGAGATCGCGGCGTCCCGCTCGGCGTAGCCGCTGGCCTCGGTGACCTCGAAGTCCACGAGCAGTCCGTTGCGGTTCTCCATAAGCGCGTGGCCCATGTAGCTCAGCTTCGCTTCTCGACCGCGGCCCTTCCGCCAGAGCTTCGCGTCCGGATCGGTCTTCGATTCGTGCGTCTTGTTGCTTCGCTTCTTTCCGGAGAAATCCGACCACCCGTTATTGTCGTCATCGTCGTCGTCGTCCTTCGGGCGGAAGCTCTTGGCGGAAGCCCAGGCCTCGATCAGGGTTCCGTCCACCGAGAAGTGTTCCGCGCTCATCAAGTGCCCTCGGCGCGCCTGGTCCACAACCGCCTGAAAGAAGCGTGCGGCGACCTCGTGCTCCATTAGACGGTCCCGGTTGTGGGTGAATGCGGTCGCGTCGAAGCTCGACTCGAGCATGTCCATGTCGAGGAACCAGCGGAAGAGCAGGTTGTAATCGAGCTGCTCGCAGAACAGGCGCTCGGAGCGGACGGAGTAAAGCGCGATGAGGAGCATCGCTTTGAGCAGCCGCTCCGGGGGAACGGACGGACGCCCGACCGACGAGTACATCTCGTCAAAAACCGGCGAGAGCTCCTCCAGCGCCGCGTCAGCCAGCTTCTTGATGCTTCGCAGCGGATGATTCGTAGGGACCCTCTCCTCCGGCGACATCAGACAGAGCATCGACGACTGCTTCGTATTCTTTCCGCGCATGGGCCAAGAAGATCACGACTTCGCCACCCCGTCGATCCCCCCTGTGTCCGTCCGCACGCCCAACGACGGACTTTTGCAGCGACCTGCTAGGCATAGACCTCCCCAAGAAAGCAGAGTCGGCGTCGGCGTTCGACGGGTGGCTTTGGGAGCGCGCTGAAGAGGTCGCGCGCGAGGTTGGGGCGCAGCCGGGCGTTTCGTCTCCGGGCGTCTACTGCAGTGCTAGCGGTAGAGCGCTTTCGCCTCGCCCTTCCCTTGCACCCAGTGTCTGCCTTGCGCGTCCGCAAATGCGTCGATGAGGTCGAGGCTGCCGAGAACGCTCGCGCTTCGGAGGCCATGGCTCCGCATCATTGCGAGGAAGGCGTTTCGATTGAGCTTGAGGTCCGTGAGCAGTTTCGGTGCGTGCGTTAGCGTGCCGCTTGGCCCCCGTGCGCGAACGCGGCGACCGGTCCACGTGAGAAGCTCGAGGTAGTCGACGTATTGCATCGGCACGGTAGTGCGGCGGGAGCGCGCCGGAACCTGATCGGCGAAGGGAACGAGGCCCGTTGGAACCGGGGACGCGCTGGAACGTTGTGCGGCGTCAACCTGGGCGATGCGTCTTGCGATGGAGGTGTGCTTCGACTTCTCGAGGGACTTGACCATGCCGGCGCGAACCGGGTTGAGGTCGACGTAGGCCATACAGGTCAGCAACGCGGCTTCATCGAGAAGGGGCTGGCAGGTGAAGCGCCCTTCCCAGAAGCGGCCTTTGCAGTCTTCGTCGGCATTGGCGCGGCGCGCGATGAACTCGTTCAAGCAGCGCATCAACCACGACAGGCTCCAGAGACGTTCGCGCCATAAGGCGATACGCGCTTCTTGCTCACGCTTTGAAAGCGACGTGAGCTCACGTGCTCTGAACCGAAAGAGCTTTCCGTAGCGACGGATCACCTCTTGATCGCTCCACTCCTCGGCGCGTTCTCTGTCGACTCGAACCACAATGTGGAGGTGGTTCGACATCACCGCGTAAGCGTGAAGGTCCACGGCGAAGATCCCCGCGAGCTCGAAGAGGCGCTCCTCCACCCACCCCCGGCGGTACTCAAAATCCTTCCCTGTTTCCGGGTCCTTACCGCACAAAAACGCACGCCGAACACACCGCGCCATCAGGTGGTAGTAGGGCGTCGAGTCGACATCCAACCGCTCAGATCGAAGCACAACCAACCCTAACCCTCCCTTCCCGCGATGTCAATAAAATCAGGTCGGCAGTATCTGTTGGAACTACACTCGATGTCAATAAAATCAGGTCGGCAGTATTTGTTGGAACTACGTTCGTTTCGGATGAGCGACCGTTTCGACTCGATGTGGACCGAGCTGCGACAGATCCCTCTAATCACATGCGTGGTCCAAACCCTGGGTTAGGGGCCGTTGACAGCGGCATTGCGACCGACGTAGGTGTCGTTGGTGTCCCGTGTTTCTTTGGGTGTGGTTCAGTTGGCGTTGCTGCTGGGCGACGCGTGCGGTGCTTCCGAGTACTCACGCAGTGAAGCGGAAGCCGCCGCCGAAGCCCCGCACGCCGAAGCCCCGCACGCCGAAGCCCCGCACGCCGAAGCCCCGCACGCCGAAGCCCCGCACGCCGAAGCCGAAGCGGCCGGAGCCGCGCACGTAGAAACCGCGCAAGCCGCCGGAGAAGCGCCGACCCGCGCTGTATTCACCCGCATCTCGTTCGATCTACGAAGCATGCCTCACCGCGGTCCCCGTGACGTCGACCCCGCCCTCATTGACTCGCGGCGCGGCTTTCTTATGCAAGAGACGCTTGCCGCCGCCGGGACCCGCCGCCGCGCCTCACCTACAACCGCGGTGTTAGCGTGTTCCGCGCGGAGTTCGTGGGAACCGACGCCATGGCGCAGTGCGAACGCACCGTCGCCACCGTCGCTCCCGATCGATCCGACCTCCCGCCGCGCGCCGCCCTGAACGCGCCGAGCGCTACGCCGTGCACGGAGGCCGACTAACGTGGTCAATCAGCTTGCGGCACAGACTCGGAATTCGCTCCGGCGGACGTGGCGGATGACGAAGGAACCGGAATCGAATCTCGCGCCTCTTCCGCTCGAATCACCCCCTCTAATTCCAGCTGCTTCACCGCGTGCTCCATCGCGCGCTCTGCGACCGCAAGGATCGTAAACGCCGGATTCGGGCCCGGCGACACCGGCAAAATGGAACCGTCGAGAACCATCAGGTCATCCATCCCAAAGACGCGCCCCGCATGATCAACCACTCCTTCGGCTGGCGAGTCCCCCATCGGAACGCCGCCTTGGTTGTGCGGGATCTCGAGCCGCTTCGTCGCACGGAAAACCGGGTTCGGGCCCCAGTACGCACCCGCCGCGTCCGCCACCATCTTTCCGAGGGAGTCGAGCCACGCATAAAACTCGCGGTTGTCGTCAACGGGATAATCGATGATCGCGTCACCGGATGCGTCGAGAGCGAAGGTACCCTCCACATCATCTCGCCCCATTTTTAGAAGCGGGATCGGCCAGGTCCGCGCCAAAAGCGCAAAAGGCGGCACAAAGCGCCGAAGCAGGTTCGTCACGCGAATGATCTTGGCGTAGCGCCGCGGCCGCCAGAGTCCGAAGGAGCTCAGCAGGATGGCGATGGTCATCCGCACCGGCGTGGGGTAACGGCCGCTTTCGACCAGCGCTCCCTGCGGCGCACCGTCCCGCCCACGAAAACGAATGTAGTCGCTGTTCGTCGTTCCAATGTCAGGGTCAAAGCTCTCCTTCGAGCTCATGAGCCCAAAGATGTACGCAAGAACCCCGAAGATCATCAGGTAGAGGCCAAAGCTCGTCGGCGACGCGTCCGCCCGCGCCCACAGCACCGCGCCGATCATCGCAGTGATGAACCCGAGCCAGCCAACACCGACTCCCTTGTGCGGAAGCATGAGCGAAATGAAGTCGCCGTTGGTCGTGTATCGGCTCCCCAAGGTATCGCTCAGCCCCCGGAGCGTCCCATGCACGTCGCGATTGCGAAGCAGAATCTCCGTCGACCCCACCGCACCTGCCGACAGCACCAGGCGTCGGCACGTGAAGGTCTTTGTTTGCCTGCGCGGCTTCACCCACGGCAGCCACTTCGCCGCAACCTGCGCTCCCCAGCTCTCCTCCGGGTGATAGCGGGTGCAGGTAACCCGCCAGCCGTCCTCGATTCGCTCCACACGGTCGACCTCTGTCAGCGCCTCAATGGTGGCGCCCCGCTCCTGCGCGAGGTGGAGGTAGTTTCGGTCGAGAGTGTTCTTTGCGTCGATGTCACCACCGAGAAGCGACTGCTCTCGCGGGTCCGAGTAGCGCTGAGATGCGCCGTGCTTGTTGGTAAAGCTCGCCCCTGGCGACCCGTCCTCCGGCGCAAAGGCGATCCCCAGTTCGATGGCGCCAAACGACTCCACGAGATCCGGATGCTCCCGCTGGAGCTTTTCCGCAACGCCGGAGAGGATCTGGGTCGCACGAACTTCGCTGTAGGGTGGGTAGTCCGGGTACGCGGCCGGCTCGATCACCGTTGCCGCGAGATCGTAGTAGGGCTCCATGTCATCGTACTGAATCGACCGCGGAAACCCCTCCCAGGAGAGCACCCGCTTGAGCGTTCCCGCGTACACGTACGAGCCGCCACCAACGCAGGCTCCGACCCAAGGCACCAGGTTTTCCCCACGAGGGCGGAGCTCGTTGAACCCAAAGCGATGCTTGTCCGGGATCCAGAGCGCGTCGAGGTCCACCTCGTGGGTACGCCGGCTCACCCAGTCGCCGCGCTCGAGCACCAACACGGAACTTCCCGCTTCCACAAAGCGAAGCGCCGCCACTGATCCACCGAAGCCGGATCCCACGACGATCACGTCCACATCGAAGTCACTCATAGAGCCTCACTGCACAAAAAGACGATGAAGATGGTCGCGCCGAATCGCCGCCTCACGCGTGATCGTCTCGACGAGTCGCGCCCAGGGACCTTCCGGATCCCTAACGCGCGCTTCGACCCATGTGCGGAGCTCCTCGGCCCGCGACCCCACCGTGCTGACCGTCACCTGCGGCTCGTCGGTACCGTCGTGGTAGACGCGAAGCGACACGATCTCGAGGTCCTCGCCGATCAACACAATGGATGCGCCGCGGGTGGGCTCCCGGTCGGCGTTGTCCACCACCCATCCACCTGTGTTGTACACCTCCACGAAATGACCGCGGGGGTCTTCCACCATCCGCTGGAAGGGTTTGTGGGTGTGACCAAACACGAAGGCGACGTCCTCGGGCACATGGTCGTATTCATCGGTGAGCTGACGGTAGGTGTAGTTGAAGAGGTAACGCTCGAGGCCGCGCTCAATCTCCGCATCGCCCGAATCACCGACCCGAAGGCGCTCCCCACCGAGGCGCGACGCCGCCTTTGAAAAGATCAGCTTGAGCACCTTGGTCTCCAGCCAGTCCCCCGGGATCATCGGCAGGTCGGCCGTCTTCGCGATTCGAATCGCCAGATCGGAAATGAAGTTCCGCAGGTTCATCGGATACTGAAGTCGCTTGTAGAGGATCTCCGCGCGCATGCCGGCGTCACCAGAGCGGCCGAGGAGGGACCAAACGAAGTCGATCCACGCCCAGTTCTCGCCCTCGAGCTGGGCAACCGTTTCGACCGGCGGATCGTCGGGAAAGAGTTTTCGGCGCAGTGCGCTCATCATCATGTAGAGGGACTCAAGAAAATGCCCGTGGTGGAGCACCACCGCGCGGTCCCGCTGCGGGCTAAAGAACCCGAGGTTCGGGTACGCGATGAACACGGGATAATCGAGGAACGCCCTGGGATCGTCGACGCCTCGAACGTGGCGCATGAGCGGGTCGAGCAGAAACGACACCACCGAACCGTCTTGCTCGAGGGGCGTCGCGTGAATGGGCGGCGGCGGCCCGTCCTCGTAGTGATGGTTCCGGAGGACCGTGTTCACGTACTGGGTTTCCCGCGCGATCTCCCAGACGTGGTGATCGTGGTTGCCCGGGAGGTACACCACCTTGCGAAAGATCTCGCGGCCGGGGGAGACGGTGAGCTCCATGAAGCGCTCAAACGTCGCAAGGGACTGGGAGTAGTTCGCGAACGCGAGCTCGAGAATGTCACCGTTGAGGACCAGCGTCGGTTGCTCCTCGAGGGGCTGAAGGAGATGCGTGAGACTCTCGACCAGGGAGACGAGCACCGGACTCGCGTGCCTGGGATCACAGGCGTACTCGTCGTCCTTGAGGCAGGTGAGGAGACTGTCCTCTTCTCCGAAGTGCGTGTCTGAAAGGCAAACGTAGCGGATCGACGGAGCGCGACTCACGGGCGGGAGGGTACCTTAGGCACGCGCCATCGGGGCTACTTCTCAGCGACGACGAGCTGGGTCATGTAGAGCTGGAGCTGCCGCGGACCGTGGGCCCGTGGCCAGGCGAGACCGTCCCGAAACTCCACGAGGCGAAGCCCGAGGTGTCCCATCAGCTCCTCCGCCGCGTCGCGATTCTCGTCCCAAGGCCAGGGATCCGGCGTCGTGAGCACGAGGCGCCCCTTCGGCATCAGCGCATCGGCCGCGCGCTCGAGAAAGCCGAGGGGATCGGAAAGAAGATCGACGACATTGGCGGCGACCACCGCGTCGATGCTTTCGGGCGCGAGCGCCAGGAACTCCGCCTCCATGACCGCGAGGGTTGCCTTCGGCGCGCGGCGTGCCGCCGTCGAGAGTGCGCGGGGTGAACGATCGACGAGCAGAAGTTCGCGGTCCGCAAAACGCTCGGCGAGGACGCCCGCGCCGGGACCCACCTCCACGATGCGCCACGCGTCGCCTACGGCTTCGACAATCGGATCACGCGGGTCGCCGAGCGTGCCGAGGAGGTCGCGAAGCTGCGAACCCCAGCTCGCCGACACCCCTTCGCCGAAGGTTCCGGAGAGCTGCCCCGCCTCGTCCGCCGTCCAATCATCGGAAAAGGTGGCCGCTTCCGCACCGCGTGCGCCTTCCGCAAACTCGCGGATCACTTCCACGGCCGCAGACGTCGCTGCGCCGGCTTCGACGAGCCAGGCCAAAATCGCATCACGATGCGCGGCCACAAACCCCATCGGGTCCGGAACGAGGAAGGGAATGCCGCCCACCACCGGATAGAGATGGCCACCGCCGTCCAAGGTGCCACTCTCGGCATCGCCACTTGCGAGCGTGAGAGCCTGACGGTCAAGGGGGTCGCCAAAGCGCGGGTCGATCATCGCTCGAAGGTAGTCGTTTCCGCCCCATCTTTCACAAGCTTCGTGCACGGCCTCATCCCACCCAGCGTTGGTAGGCTGCAGCCGTGCGTCCGCTGGCGATGTTTCTGCTCCTGGCCTGCAGTTCGTCGGGGGCGGACTCGCGTGACGCGACCGTAGACATCGCCACGGACGCGGCTCACGACGAAGATGCCGCATACGAGGAAGACGCCGCGGAGCCGTTCGACCCCATCGCGCCACTCGAAGACGCCCACCGGTGCGTCGAGGACGTCGCGTCGTTTTCCATCGCCTGGGACGACCTCGCCAACCCGATTTGGACAGTCCCCGATCGCGCCCTCAAAGACGTCTCCGTACGCCATAGCGAGGGCACCTGGCACTTCTACTACAGCGACATTCGCGACGATCCCTTTCGCTTTCGCGCGGGCTACGCGACGAGCGTCGACCTGCGCAGCTTCACGGAACTCGCGGGTTGGGACGACGGAGACGGCGTTGGCGGCGTTGCCTCCCCCGACATCACCCGCCACGCGGATGGCTACATTGCCGTCTACAACTCTCACACCCGCGACGGGGACGGCTTTCCAAAACTCTACCGCCGCGCCGCCCCGTCGCTCGGCGAACTCTCCAGCGCACCGCCGACGCGGATCCTCGCCGACAACTACGACACCTTGGCGAACCGCCTGATCGACTCCGCCCTCGCGCACACAACCGAAGGACTCGTTCTCGCTTTCAAACACTTTCAACGATTCGAGATCGCGCTCGCGCCGAGCGGTTCCCTCGGCGGACCTTGGACCCTCCTCGGTGCGCCCGACACCGAGCCCCTCGAGAACTACCAGTTCTTTCAGCTCGACGGCGCATGGCATCTCCTCGGCACCAACATTCCCGCGCACGACCCCGTGCTCTTTCGGCGCGGCGACGATTGGCTCTCCTGGACTGAAGTCCGCACGTTCGACGTCCCCGAGGAAGCGTGGAACACCGAAGAGAGAGCCAACGCCGCCTTTCTCTGCGACGCCCGCGACGCGGACGGATTCTTCTACCTCTTCTACGCGGGAAGCACCGAGCTCGACCGCTACGAAGGGCGCGGACACGCAAAGATCGGCATCGCACGAAGCCCGGATCTCACCACCTGGGAAGTCCCGTAGCGGAGGTGTGGAAGCGCTGGCGCGACGGCCTCGTTCTCCTTAGGTTGCGGGCCCATGGACGATGCAACCCTCGAGAGTCTGGTCGCCGCCTTGGCAGCAACACCCGACAATAAAGCGTTGATCAACGTCGTCGCCCAGGCGCTCCTCGATCGCGACGAACCCCAACGCGCCCTCGACGTCTGTCGCAGCGACGCCCCCGAAGTTCGCATGCTTCGCGCCCAGGCTCTCTTGGTGCTCGGACGACACGAAGAGGCTCGCAAGGAGTACGCGACCGCGGTGGCCGCCAATCCGACGCTGGAGGATCGCGACTTCGCCAAGGTGCTCGACGCGACCGTCAAAGAGGTATCCCGCGAAGGCGCGCCGCCGCTCCGGGTGATCGCCAACGACGACACCGACGACAGTGAACTCCTTCGTTTGATTCAGCCCGAATCCGAGACCGTCACCTTTGCGGACGTCGGTGGCCTTGAAGATGTGAAGAAGCAGATCGAGCGGCGGATTATCTTGCCGTTCAAAAAGCCGTCGCTCTTTCGCAAGTTCAAGAAGCGAAGCGGCGGGGGCATTCTCCTCTACGGTCCGCCCGGATGCGGAAAAACGCTCCTCGCCCGCGCGACCGCCGGCGAGTGCGACGCGAGCTTCTTCAGCGTCGCCATCAGCGACATCCTCGACACGTGGATCGGCGAGTCCGAACGAAAGCTCCACGCCATCTTTGAAAAGGCCCGCTCGTCCGAGCCTGCCGTGCTCTTCTTCGACGAGCTCGAAGCCCTCGCCGGCAAACGCAAGTTCACGCGGGAAGGTACGAGCAGCAAACTCGTCAGCCAGTTCCTCGCCGAGATGGACGGATTCACCCAGAACAACCAGGGCGTGCTGATCCTCGGCGCGACCAACGTACCCTGGGCCGTAGACGGCGCGTTTCGACGACCGGGACGCTTCGACCGCCTTCATTTCGTGCCGCCTCCCGATCGCGCGGCGCGCCTTCACATCCTCGACCTCCAGCTCGAAGGGCGACCGGTCGCCGCCAAACTCAAGGCCGAAGACTTCGCAAAACAGACCGGAGGATTTTCGGGCGCCGACCTGAGTCACCTCGTCGAGACGGCGAGCGATCTCGCCCTCGAAGCATCCCTCGACGCGGGCATCGAAGTACCGATCGACCGCACGCATCTTCAGGAAGCGCTCGCGGAGGTGAAGCCGACGACCGCCGAGTGGTTGACCACCGCCCGAAACTACGCGCGCTACGCAGACGAGGGCGGCTTCTACGACGAGGTTCTTCAGTTCCTCGAAAAGCACGGGAAGCGCCGATGAGCGACTACCGCATCATCGACGAACCGGCGCCGAGCGGACTGACGAAGGTCTCCGTGGCTCCATTTTGGCCGCTGCTTGCGCTGATGTTTGGCGGCGCATGGCTCGCGTGGCCGTGGATGCTCATCAACAGCTTCGCGATCGGAAGCGCCACGCGCCTTCGCGAAACGGCGATCGTGGTCGGCACTTTCGTGTTCACAATCGCGCTGAGCATCGCGGTCCTGATTCTTCTGCCGCCCGATGATTCGAAGGCGTTTGAGTTTGGTGTTCTCGCGCTGCAGGTCGTGAAGTTTGGCTGCGGCTACTGGATCTTCGCTGTTCAGTCGCGAAGCTTCTCCCTCTACGAGTACTTTGGCGGCCGCGTCTCCAGCGGGCTGGTGTTGATCGTCGCCGGGTACATTCTTCGCCGCCATGTGCTCCTCGCCTTCGACTCCCTTCTTTGGACGATGGTGGTCGCATGAGAGATCGCCGCATCGAAAACCTGCACCAGCGCGCCAGCACTCACCTCGCCGCCGGCCGCGCCGACCACGCTATCGATCTCTTGAAGGAGCTCCTCGGACTCGACGCCGAGGACGCCGAGGCACACGCTTCGCTCGCGTTCGCGCTCTTTCAAAAGAAGCGTCTCCATGCCGCGGAGCACGAAGCAGGGCTCGCCCTCGCGCACGATCCCGACCTGGCCTACGCGCACCTCGCGATGGCCCTCATTCGAACCGGGCAGCGTCGCTTTCGCGCAGCCCACGAGCACCTCGAGATGGCGCTCGCGCTCGACCCGACCAGCCCCTCGGTGCATCTCCAGCTGGGGGAACTCCTCCGGATCGAAAACCGTCTCGACGAAGCCGTCGCGCGCCTCGAGCAAGCGCAGCGCCTCGACCCGGGCGACCCTGGCGTTCTCGTTGAGCTCGGCCGGGTCAAACTCGAGCAGGGCGACCGCGCTGGCGCCCGCGCGCTGGTGGAGGACGCGCTGCGAGAGCAGCCTGACCACATCGACGGCCTCGTCCTCATGGGCCACCTCCTTCTTCGCGAAGGTCAGGTGGCCGAAGCGCGAGAGCACGCCGTGTGGGCTTTGCGTCAGGATCCGGCCAACGAAGATGCGCTGACGCTCATGACGGCCATCAAGGCGCGCACGTCGCTCTTGCTCGGCCTTTGGTGGCGTTACAACACCTTGCTCGGCGGCTTGGGCCAAGGGCGTTCGATCGTCGTGCTTCTCGCCGCGTTCATTCTCTACCGCGTCGGCACGATCCTCCTCGGCGACCACCCTTCGGCCACGCTGATCTCCATCCTCTGGCTCGCGATCTGCGCGTACACCTGGATCGGGCCGCAGCTCTTTCGGCGCGCCCTCGAAAAGGAACTCACGGGCGTCACCCTCGGCGACGACTTCTAAGGTGAGCGAGCCCTTCACCCTCGTCGTCGACGATCTCAGCGAACTCGACGCCTGGCACGACGCGGGTCTCGAAACGCTCGACCGCCTCGCGCTAACGCTCGACGTTCGCTGGTTCCCCACACCGGAACCGCTCCTTCGCTTTCTCGCGAGGATCGGGCCCCTTCGCGTTCTCAACCTCGAGACCGAAGCCACGTTGCCCCTCGATGTGATGTGCGCCCTCGCAGCGCACGAAACCCTCGAAGAGCTCGTGCTCTCGGGACAAACGCCGGTTCGAGATCCGCAGATGGCGGTCGTCGCCGCGTCCTTTCCGCATCTTCGAAATCTCGAGGTCCACGACGGATCGCTGAGCCTGGACGCCTACCGCGCGCTTACGCGAGCGCCCTTTCGGACGACGTTGGAGCGCCTCTTCGTCGCGTTCTCGAGCTGCAGCGCAGAAGCGATCTCACTCCTCCGGTCGGTCCCCTGGCCGGCGCTTCGCGAGCTCTTCCTTTCGGGACTTGACGCGCCGGGGTGGGACTTCGTCACGCGCTTTGACGTCGCTCCCGTTCCGCTCGTCGCCTCCCAGGACGAAGCCACCGAGATCGCTCTCCAACTCGCTCGCGGGGAACCCTCACCCCACGCGTTCACGCGACTGATGGAGCACGTCGCTCTGCTCGACGAGAGCACCCTCCTCCCTCTTGCCCCCGCTCTCGAAGAAGCGCTCGAGCGCTGGCCCGATGATGCGCGTGCAGTGGTCACGGACGCGGGGCACCCCAAAACGGTCGACCTCGATCCGCACCCGCGCTGGCTCCTGCCACGCGCGCTGCGCATCCACCTCTACGACGAAGAGGATCGACGCGCGCTCCTCGAAGGCCCCCCGCTTCCAACGACCTCCCTCCACCTCGCGTCCGACGACTTGGCGCTCGACCTTCGAGAGCGCTTTCCCCATCTGAAAACGCTCGCCCTTCAAGCGCGGCGCCCGTGGACGTCCCTTCGTGACCTTCGTCTTCCCGAGGTGGAGGCCCTCGACCTCTGGCATTGGACTGGAGAGCTCTTCGAAAAGGCCTCCTACGTCGGGGACTTTTGGGAGTGGCTCCCGGATTCGATCCGAACGATCCGCTTCGATCCCTGGGTGAACGAGCGAGACGATGAACTCAAGCGCTGGTTCGGCCCCTCGAAGGAGGGATGGCGCGTCGTTTGGGTGTCGGCGCAGTGGTGACCCGAAGGAAGCGTGTACCATAGCGGCGCCGTGACCATGGACGCCCCCCACGCAGCGCCCTTTCGCCAAAGCGCACAGCTCGAATGCCAGAGCTGCGGCGCGCGCCTTGAAATCGAACCGCAGCAGCGCACCGGGAAATGTCTCTACTGCGGCTCACCTCAGGTCCTCGATCGCCCAGCGAGCCCGGACCGGCCGAACCCGACCTTCGCCGTGGGCTTCGTCATCACCCGCGAGCGCGCCCTCGAGATCGCGCAGGGGTTTGTGACCCGCGCCTACTTCGCGCCCGAAGCGTTTCGAAAGAGCACCATCGAAGAGATCCGCGGCATCTACCTGCCCTGCTATCTCTACTCGGCGGTCGCGCACTCGAGCTACAGCGTGTCGATCGGCGAGAACTACACCGTCACCGAGACCTACACGACCACCGACAGCAAAGGAAACACGGTCACCCGCACGCGCACCCGCGTCGAGACGGAGTGGCGGTCCCTCAGCGGCAACCACACCGGCTATCTCTCAGACGTCGTCGTCACCGCATCGCGCGGGCTCCCCAACGACGAGCTCGAAGCCATCGAGCCCTTCGACATGCGCGCCCTCAAACGCTACGGCCCGAAGATCGTCTCCGGCTGGGTGGCGGAGGAACCTTCGCTCGCGCCCAACGACTGCTACGCGATGGCGAGACAGGAGGCGATGGGCTCCGTACAGCAACGCCTCGGACAGTTCATGCCCGGCGACAAGCACCGCGGGCTGCAGCACAACACCCAGTTTCACAACGAGGATCTCGAGCTCACCTTGCTTCCGATTTGGGTCCTTCCAGTGCGCTACGCGGAGGACAAACCGGTCGTGCGTCTTCTCGTGAACGGACAAACGGGCCGCGTCGCGGGTCGCGCGCCGAAATCGTGGGTGAAGATCACGCTCGTTGTTCTCTTCTTCGTCGCACTGATCGCCGGCGCGATTTTCCTGATGACGAGGAACGGATGAGCTACGGCCATTCCCCGGCGGGCTCTCCCTGCGCGCGTTGTCACAGCCCCACCGAACGCGACGACCTGCGCTGCCCGGTGTGCGCGCTTCCTCTCCCGCGGAGCGATGGCGGCGCCCAGCGCGTCGTCGCCAAGGTCCTTCGCTGCGACAGCTGCGGAGCGGCGCTTACCTACGACGTGAGCGTGCAGGCTCCAAAGTGCGCCTTTTGCGGGTCGGTCGCCCATCTTGAAGAGAGCGAAGATCCGATCGAGGAAGCGGAAGCCTATCTCCCCTTTCGCGTGGACCCCCAGACCGCACGACAGGCGCTCAAAAGCTGGCTCGGCAGCCAGGGATTCTTTCGCCCCTCAGACCTCGCGTCCGCGTCCGCGATCGACTCGCTAACCCCGCTTTGGTGGGTGGGCTGGACCTTCGATGTCGAGGCCCTCGTCAGCTGGACCGCCGACTCGAATGCTGGCGCCGGACGATCCGCCTGGGCCCCTCACTCGGGGCAAAGCTCCCTTCGTCTGACCGCGTCGCTGGTCAGTGCATCGCGCGGCCTTGAAGAATGGGAGACGACGCATCTCGCGCCGCACTTCGATTTGCGAACCGCGCAGGCGCAGCCTCACGAGATGCCCGGGGCCGCGATCGAGCGTTTCGACATTCCGCGTTCCGCCGCGCGCCGGGTGGTTGCCCAAGGCCTTCGCAAACAAGCCCGGCAGCACGCCCAGGGCTGGATTCCCGGAAGCCGCTTTCGAAATCTGCACGTCGAAGTCATGCCGAAGTCGCTCCACACCCGGCGCTATGCGTTTCCGACGTACGTGCTCGCCTACCGCTACCGCGACAAGGCCTACCGCGCGATCGTGCACGGCCAAAACGCGCAGTGCACCTTCGGCAAGGCGCCCTACTCCATCCTCAAGATCCTTCTTGTCGCGGGCGGCATCCTCGCCGGGATCGCATTGCTCATTTTGATTTTCGTCCTGGCCACCGGGTGAGCTTTAGAGCGAGTGCGCATCCACGATTCTGGAGGTAGCCTCCGGCGATGAGTGAGATTTCGTGGGTCGATCCCGAAACGCACGCCCCGGTGGCGCGCGCGGACGAAGAAGCGCTAGCGACGCTCCGGAAAGCGATCGCGGAAGGTCGCGCCAAACGCGCCGACGGGGGTGAGATTCCGGCGTTCGAGGGCGCCTATCTCACGAGCGATGGAACGCGCGCGTATTTGATCGTAGAGGGGATTCCCAACTTTCTTCTTGAGGAACGGATCGAGCTGATGAAAGCCGCCCAATGAAAGCCTGGAACCTCCTCGAAAAAGGCATCGACGGCCTGACGCTGAAGGATGTCGAGCCCGCGCCGCTGAAGGCCGGCGAAGCGCGCCTGAAGATGCTGGCCGCGTCGCTAAACTACCGCGACCTGCTCATGATTCGCGGTCACTACGACCCGCGGATGACGCTTCCGATGATCCCGCTCTCGGACGGAGTCGGCGAGGTGGTCGAGGTTGGTCCTGGGGTGACGCGCGTGAAGGTTGGAGACCGCGTTGCGGGCGCGTTTGCGCCGCGCTGGATCGCGGGACCGCCGCGTCGCTCCGTCATTCGTCATTCGCGGGGTTGGCCGCTCCCAGGCATGCTCACCGAGGAGCACGTCTGCGAAGCCGAAGGCCTGGTGGCCGTGCCTGAGTTTCTCAGCGACGTGCAGGCGGCGACTCTCCCCTGCGCCGCCCTCACCGCATGGTCGGCTCTCGTCGATCACGGCGGCCTTTGCGCCGGCCAGACCGTTCTTATTCAAGGTACCGGCGGCGTCAGTCTTTTTGCGCTGCAGTTCGCGGTGCTGCACGGCGCCCGCGCGATCGTGACCTCAAGCAGCGACGAGAAACTCGAGCGTGCCCGCGCGATGGGTGCGGCGGCAACCTTCAACTACAAAACCGAAAGCGACTGGGGCAAGAAGGCCGCCGCGCTTACGGACGAAGGCGTCGACCTCGTCGTCGAAGTTGGCGGCGCCAACACGATCGACCAATCGCTTCGTGCGGTTCGCCCGGGCGGCATCATCGCCATGATCGGCATCCTCGGCGGCGTGAAGAGCGAGGTGAACCTCGTGAAGATCCTCATGAGCGAGATTCGACTGCAGGGCGTTCTTGTCGGTCACCGGACCGGCTTCGAAATGATGAACGACGCGGTCGCGGCAGCCCGCCTGGAACCCGTGGTCGACAGAGTTTTTCCCTTCGCGGAAGCCCCCGACGCCCTTCGGTACTTGGAAAGCGGCGCGCACTTCGGCAAGGTGTCCATCCAAATCGGATAAGTCATGGCGAAGAAGAAGAAGAAGCAAAAGAAGTCCGGGACGAGCAAGAAGCGCGCGAAGCGCTACCAGGGACCGGCCAAAGGAACCGGGCCCGACGAGACCGCGGGAAGCGGCGCGATGCAGGGCATGGTCAGCGGCTTTCGCCGCGCGGTCGGCGTGGAGACCGAGAAGAAGAAGACCTGGGTCGACCACGTTTGGACGATCCTGCTACTGCTCGCGGTCGCCGGGATTCTCTTCTGGCGCTTCGGCAGCGGGGACTGAACCGTCTAGGCTGGAG
>JBCDAA010000147.1:0-19700 GCA_039186435.1 Myxococcota bacterium
CATGAGCTCTCGTTTGAAGACACACCACGGACCCTTCGCGGGGACGTTCCCATCGAGGTCCTCGAAGAGCGTGGTGAATGGCGCCGAGTGCGGGCAGAAACAGAAACCCATCGCATCGAGGGGTGGATGCTCGCGGACGACGTATTGTCTGAGTCGGAGATCCCCTCGTACGTAACCACGCGAGAAGTTGCGGGACTCCCCGCTGGAACCCCCATCGTGAGGGCCGACCGTTGGTTCGTGCTGACAACGCTCCAAGGGCGGGAAGTCCTCCGAGCGCTCGAGCACGACGTTCCAGACGACGCGAGGACGCACGACGAGACGCAGCGGGCAGCCCGAGCGTTCGCGAGCACCAGACCGCCGATCATGTCCGCAGGTTCGAACTGCTGGGCTCCGGGCGACGATCTCACGGAACCTGGGCTTCTCCAGCGTTCGTCAGTTCGACAGGTCTTTCGAGCCAACCTCGACGCAGTTCGCACGTGCTACGAAAACCGGCTCCAGTGGAATCAGAGTCTCGAAGGCCGCGTGTCCGTCCGGCTTCGTATTGGCCCCAGCGGCCGCACTGCGGGCGCGACCGTCGTGCACCCCGGTTCGTTCGAACTCGCGGTGGAGCAATGTATCGCGCGCCGAATCCTCACCTGGCGCTTCCCGCGCCCAGAAGGCGGCTGCGTGATCGTGAACTACCCGTTTTATCTTCAACCGGAGAACTCACAACCGGAGAACTCACAACCATAGAACGCGCTCGATCCGTGGCTTGGGCGGGCAAGGCGTCGCGGCGACGCGTTATAGCCACCTAAACCTAGGTTCATGCGCTTTGAGCCGCCGTGTGATGCGCTGCTTCGATGCGCTCCACCCTCGCTCGGACCAACGTACTCGCTGGCGTGCTCCTCGTGATCCTCTGCACCATGACCCTCTTGTCGGGAGTCAGCCAGCAGTGGTTCGAGTGGGCGCGTGCCCCCGAACTCTACGCGTCACAGCTCCAGCACGACGCGACGTGGCTGCGTGCGATCATCGCCGTCGACGATCTCTTTATCCTCGCGTACGTGAGCGCGTCCCTGCTCCTCGCCGAACGCCTCCAGCCGCGGTGGACACCCCAAACGCTCCTTCTCGCCGGTGGTGCCCTGGCGGCCGGCGTTCTCGATCTTCACGAGAACCACCAGCTCCTTGCGCTCCTTCATCAAGCGGAACCCGGCGGGGAGATCTCTCCCGAGGTCATCGCCGACCGCTCCACGTGGAGTCAGCTGAAGTGGCTCCTCGGCCACCTCGCATTCGTTTCGGCGGGGCTAGCGATGCGTGCTCGCTCGCCTCTTGCGCGAGTCCTTCAAGCTGCGCTCCTCGGGGTTCAACCGGTCCTCGGCACGCTCTGTTGGACGGTCACGGCCGAACCCTGGCCCTCCCTGCTGGTGTGGAGTCGCTACGGGGCGTTCGTCAGCGGTTTTCTGCTCTTTGCGTGGCTCTATCGCGACCCCGAAACAGAGAACGACGCCGAGTTCGTCTAGCGATCGCGGGAAGCACCCGCGCCAAGACAAGCGGCCCCTGGAGCGCGCTAGCATGAGTGGGTGCACGACGACGTCCTTCACAAGGCGCTCTCCAGCATCGCTCCGGTTTCCGCAGCGATGATCGACATGCTCCGTGAAGAGGCACGTCCTCGGCGTCTTGCGAAGGACGAACATCTCCTTCGCGCCGGCGACCCGGCAACATCGATCGCCGTTGTCGTCGAGGGACTGCTGCGGGAGTACTTTCCGCTCGCGGACGGCACCGAACGTACCAAGGCCTTCATCCTGGAAAGCCAATTATCCGGATCCCTCGCGGACCTTCTTCGAGGTGGACGATCCACCGCCTCGATCGTCGCCGAAGAACCGACGAGTGTTCTTCTCGTTCCCTTCGCCACCTTCGCCGCAAGAGCGGACTCCGAACACGCGTGGGGCACGCTCGCCCGTCGCGCGACGGAGGCCCTGCTCCTACGAAAAGCAGACCGGGAGTACGCGCTCCTCGCGCTTGACGCCGACGCGCGCTACTCACGCTTTCAGCGGGACTACCCAGGCCTCGAATCGCGCATTCGCGCGCGCCACATCGCGTCCTACCTCGGGATCACCGCCGTTCATCTCTCCCGCCTTCGACGAAAGCGCCAGGAGCCGTGACGCATCAACGAAGCCGCGTCACCGCAGGCGCACGCGAAGCGTTACATCCGCGAAGGACTCGAACGCCTGAACGCCGATGTGATGCCGGCCCGCGGAAACGCGGAGCGCACAGGTCTCGCGGTTTCCGATGCGCCACGGACGACACTGCCACTCCCGCAGAGTGGGTTCGACGAAGGAGCGGACGTAGAGGTCCGCATCGCCAGTGCCCCCGTCCAGGGTGACCTCGAGCACCGAGGAGCGTGCCGCATCGACGACGAAGCGCGCCCATTCCCCGCGCGACGCACTGAGCTGACGAGTCGCTCCGTCGCGCAGCGCGTTGGACTCCACGACCTCCGCACGGAGCGAAACGCCCGCAAAGGAACGGAACGCGTAGAGGCCGATGTGGTAGACGCCGCTCGCCCCCTCAAACTCGCATTCCTCTTCGTTGCCGATCACAAAGGGTCGACAGTCGAAGGAGCTGAGCGTCGGCTCCGAGCCGCGACGGACGTAGAGGTCGAGCGCTCCCGTTCCGCCGGTCGTCGTGATTCGCAGCGTGGAGCCTTCCGGTGCGTCGACCGTGAAGCGAAGCCACTCGCCCTGCGCGGCGCCCAGCCCAACTTCCGCTTCCCCGGGAACCAGCGTTGGCGTTTCCGGCGGCGGTCCATCGACAGGAATCGCAAAATCGCGCACGACGGCCATGTGCTGCATCGACTCGGCGTTGCTGTCGCCCGACCGCGCCGGCGCGATCGCACTCAGCGGTTGAAAGCGCCGCGTGTCGACCACCAGTCCGTCGTCGAAGCGGAGGGAGCCAAGGCGAGTCGGAATCGAGAGAGCATCGAGGTCTCGATCGGCGAGCACCCAATCGTAGGGCTCGTTTCGATTGCGGTTGGTGTCGCCGTCGCCGCGTTGATCGGTCGGATAAGGTCCCGCGGTATCGACCACCGCCGAGAGGGCGCGCACCGCGGACTCACCGCGGCTTCGGGTGTTCAGATCGCCACCGACGATGAGGTAGTCGCCCGCCGGGACTTCTCGCTGAATGTTGCGGATCAGTGCGTCGGCTTCCGCCCGGCGCGTGCTGCTGTTTCGGGTCAGAAAGTGAACGCTCACGACCCAGAGATCCGCGTCGCCAGGAACATCAAGGCGCGCCCATACGAACTCGCGATCCGGCGCGAGCGTATCCTCCCACACGCCCCACGCGCGGATGGGAAAGAGGCTGACCACCCCGTTGGGGATGTTGCGACGGCTCTCGCGCCGGTACTCGGCGTCCGCCCCAAAGGTGTCGCGTACCCAAGCCTCGATGGTGCTGGTGCGGTTGTCGCCTACGTTGAACTCCTGAAGAAGCACGACGTCAGCGTCGAGACCCTGCAGGATTCGCGTACCGGGCGCTTCGTATGCGCGGCGACGACCCGAGGTGAGGTTCGCGGCGACCACCCGCACACGCGCTCCCTCGGGCACAAAGACGACGGCCGCCTGTTCCGTCGCGGGCTCCTCGCTCGCCGTGCCTACGCAGCCGAGCATCAAGACCAGCAAACCCGCGTATCGCTTTCGTTGATCCACATGCCATCGTTAGAGAACGCGCCGCGTCCTCGTCCATCCTCAGATTTGGAACAGGACGTTGATGGCGATCGCAGACCGCTCAATCACTACCGAAATCGAGACGCGTTACCCGGTTGGCGAAGCAAGTGTTGGAACGTGAACGAACCTCGCAGCGCTACGGCGGCTCCGGCTCACTCGAAAGGTTCTGCGGTTCCGCATCGGGTCGCGTGATGAAGTCCTCGCAGTTCTTGTTGGTGTCGTGGCCGTTGCCTTCCTCGGAATCCGAGCCGCCCGGCAACATCGACGGCACCGTCGACATCGCGTTCGCCTTTCGCTCGAACGATGAGTCCATAAACATCGGCGCCATTCCGCACCCGGGACCGCCCACCGGTGGCCGCTCCGCCACGCCACCGCCAAAGGCGCCCCACGCCAGGGAATCCACACGCCCATCGGAGCAAATCAGGTTGACCTGCGCCGAACCATCCCGCGACGGAAGCCCCGCGAAGAGTTCCCGGTCCGCATCGTCCTCCGGCGAGCCGATGAGATAGAAGTGCCGAAAGGGAATTTCCCCGTCGAGAGGCACGAACCGGAACATCCCGCTCTGAATCGTGATTTCGCAGGTGTCGAGCGAAACATCATCGCTGCGGTTGTAGAGCTCGATGAATCCGTTGGGGCCGGGCGCGACTTCGCTGATCACGACGTCCAGACACTCGGCGCCGGGAACACAAACGCCGGGCTGGCCAATGCAGGGATTGCCGTCGGGTACCGCTGGGCTGTTCGGGCAGGTTCGGCTGGAGCCATTGCAAACATCGTCGAAGTCGCACGGCCCTTCCGAATCGCGGCAGACGTAGCCTGCCTCGCGGACTTCGTCGCCCGGACAGTCCACGCCTCCATTGCAGAACTCCGGCACGTCGCAGACGCCGTTCGTGGGGCGGCACATCGTCGTGGTTCCGGCGCGGCGATCCGCAGGACAGTTCGGTCCGGTTCCGTCGCACTCCTCCGCGATGTCGCAGACGCCAGCCTCGGCGCGACACACTCCGCCCTCGCGGAACGCGTCCTCCGGGCACGCAAGGGCGTTCCCGTCGCACGCTTCTGGAACATCGCACTCGGCGTCCGCAGACGCGGCGCGGCACTCGGTTCCGGCCGGCTTCGGGCCCATGCCGACACATCGCGGTTCGGCGCCCGACATGCAGACGACAACTCCAACTTCGCAGGCGTTCTCCGTCGAACACGTGCTCCCGCAGGCGAAGTCTGTGCACATGCCCGCGCCGTCGCAGGCGTTCGTGCCACCGCAGGGCGTTCCCGCAGCAGCGAAGGCATCGTCCGGGCATTTGGTGTCGTCACCGCTGCAGACCTCGGCGGGGTCACACGTTCCGTTGCCCTCTCGGCAGACCGACCCCGCGAGCTTTTGCGCGTCATCCGGACACTCTGGTCCGGTGCCCGCACAGAACTCCTCTTCATCGCACGGACCGATGGCGGCGCGGCAGCTCGTCGTCAGGAACTCATCGGTCGGACAAGCAGGCCCGCCCGCGCAAACCTCCGGGGAATCGCACGGACCCGCAGAGGGTCGACACTCTCGCGTGTCATCCGAAAATAGATCCGTTGGACATGCGACCGAAGAGCCATCGCAAACCTCTTGCTCATCGCAGGGTCCGGCTGGTTCCCGGCAGACGGTCCCGACGGGAAGCGGGCCGACGCCCACACAGGTTGGGGTGCCGACCTCGTCACACTCGATGCGACCGATCTCGCAACCGTTCTCCGTGTCGCAGGTAGCGCCCGGCTCGCACGCGCCGCACATTCCCTGATTGCAGAACCCGTCCGCACACACAGTGCCGACTTCAGCAAACTGATCTTCGGGACACGTCGGCGCTTCCCCATCGCAGGTTTCCGCGACGTCGCATTCCCCCATCGCCGGTCGACACACCTCGGTGGCCGATCGAATGCCAACGGAGACACAGATCGGTTCCCCGGAGCTGCAGTCGATCCGCCCGACTTCGCACGGGAGCAGCTCCTCATCGCACGGCGCATCCTGCTCGCAGTCGCCGCCATCAAACGCGTCCGGCGCTGCGTCCACACCCGCGTCCGCTTCGCCTCCCCCGCCTTCGCCCGGCAAAAGCTCCGCGGGAAATGTGGGAACCTCCAAACAGAGCCCTTGTTCGCAGGTCGTCAGCTCGGGCGTTGTTGGGCAGCTCACGCCCCGGCAATCCGCGCCGCTCAGGAAGATGCGGAGCACGCGGGTCTCGCCCGAGACAAATCCAGACGACCGACGCGCTTGCGAGATCAAATCGCGAAAATCGCCCGAGATCGCCTCGGCGGTAACCACGTAGAGCCGCGCGGCGTCTCCCCCTTGCGGCGCGATGACGTGACGACGCGGCCAGTCTCCGCTGCTCACGCGAATGAAATCATCGAAGGCCGGCATCGCGAGGTCGAAGGGCTCGGTCTCACTCGCGCGACCCACGACCTGAAGCCGAAGGATGCCCGCGGCCGCACGCACTTCCTCGTCGGCATCCACCTCAACGATGATCTGCGTGGCGTCGCTGCCGCACCCGATCCCAACCATCGCCGCAGCGAAGAAAAGCGCCCGCCTCATCGTCCCCCCAACGTGAAGGTCACGCCGCCAAAATCGCTCTGGGCAAAGTTCGGATCGTTGGCGCGATCCACGGCGATCGCGATCCCCACACCGGCGCCAACTGCCGCGATGCCCACGATCGTCCACAGCCACCACTGACGGCGGAGAGGGGTCTCCGACTCGCGGGCGGATTCTTGCTCCCGACGTCGCGCATCCTCGATCGCCGCCGCTCGCTCCGCTTCACGCGTTGCGATGGCTTCCCGCAGTGCGGTGATGCGCCCCTCCACCTGGACTCGGTACGGGGACGAGGGCGTCATCTCGAGATAACGCTCGTAGGTCGCAAGCGCGTCTTCATCCTGACGCAAGCGATCCTGAGCGAGCCCAATGTTGTAGAGAAGAGCGGGTCGACCCGAAAGCTCGTAGGCCGTTTGAAAGTCGCGCAGCGCATCTTCAAAGCGCCCCGCGTCGTAGGCTTCGCGACCCAGATTAAAACGAGTGCGCGCTTCGGCCTGGTTCGCGTCTGCCGCTGCTTCGGCGGGCGACGGTGCGACGTCTGCCTCTTGAGCAGTCTCAGTGGTCTGAGCGACCGAAAGCGAAGTCCAAAGCCAAAACGCGCTCAGTAGCGCCACTCTCATGGGAAAAGGATACCGCGGGGTCGCGTAATTCCGCCAATGCGGTCCCTGTGAGCTACCTCCGTGGCGCGGCCGACCCTACACCCCGTAGGATGCCGGCCATGAGCGACGAGCTCGATGAGCTGATCTACGACTGGAACGAAGTCGAGCGAAAAGGCCCTGTTTTCGGGGACCGAAGCTTCGAGATTCACGACGAGACCCTTCGCGACGGCATCCAGAATCCGTCCGTGGTCGACCCTGGGATCGGCGACAAGCTGGAGATCCTCCACCTCCTCGACGAGCTGGGGGTCTACTCGACCGACGTCGGGCTTCCGGGCGCGGGTCCGCGCGCCTTCGAGGATGTTCTCACCCTCGTCAAAGAGATCGCCGACAAGAAGCTCTCGATCATTCCGACCTGCGCGGGTCGCACCCTCGAGGGCGACATCGCCCCGATGGTGGACGTCAGCCAAAAGGCCGGGCTTCCGGTCGAAGTCATGACCTTCATCGGCAGCTCGCCGATTCGTCAGTACGCGGAGAACTGGACGCCGGAGCTGATCATCGAGCGCTCCGTCAAAGCGATTAAGTTCGCGGTAAAGGAAGGGCTGCCCGTCACCTTCGTCACCGAGGACACCACGCGCTCGCATCCGCAGCTGCTGACGGACCTCTTTCGCGCGGCGATCGACAGCGGCGCAACGCGCCTTTGCCTCTGCGATACGGTCGGCCACGTCACCCCGGACGGAGTGCGCAATCTGATCCGCTTCACGCGCCACGTGATCGAAGGCACAGGCGCCGACGTGAAGATCGATTGGCATGGACATAACGACCGCGGCCTGGCGCTGGTGAACTCGCTCTATGCGTACGAGTTTGGCGCCGACCGCGTTCACGGCTGTGCCCTCGGCATCGGCGAGCGCGTGGGCAACGCGCAGCTCGATCTCATCCTCATCAACCTCCGACTTCTCGGCGCCATCGACCAGGACCTCAGCAAGCTTGCGGCCCTCGCCAACAAGGTTTCCTCCGCGACGCGTTTTCCCATCCCCATCAACTATCCGGTGGTCGGCGACGACGCGTTTCGCACGGCGACCGGCGTGCACGCCGCCGCGATCATCAAGGCGCAGCAAAAGGGCGACGAATGGCTCGCCGATCGCGTCTACAGCGGCGTACCTGCGGGGATGTTTGGCCGCCGTCAGGAGATCGTCATCGGACCGATGTCCGGGATCTCGAACGTCACGTTCTGGCTCAAGGACCGCGGCATCGAAGCGAGCGGCCCGCTCATCAAGGCGATCCTCGTTTCCGCGAAGGCGTCCGACCACAACCTCAGCGAAGAGGAAGTTCGCGCCGTGATCGATCGCCACCAGCGCCAAGAAGCTTGAAGGCGCGCATCGAGCCGGGCTAAATAGCGGCGTGCGAGGCGCTCATCTTCACGGCTGCTTTCCGACGGGACGCCACTACCCGGGCATCGCGGATCTCATCGCGCAGGCGATTCGGAACGTTCCCGGCCTCTGTGAAGAGTTCGAGCCGAGCCGCAGCTGGATGGCGATCCCTCTTGTCGTGATCGACTTTGAAACGACGGGAACCTCGCCGGAGGAAGACCGCATTCTCGAGGTCGGCATGGTCGGCTTCGACAACGGCGAGCTCACCTTTCGGGAAAGTCTCCTGGTGAATCCGCGCATTCCGGTGCCCGAGGAAGCGCGTGCGGTCCACGGCATCAGCGACGAGGAGCTCACGGGCGCGCCGACCTTTGACGAGGTCCTACCGACGTTGGTGGAGCTGCTGAAGGGACGCCTTCCCGTCGCGTACAACGCATCCTTCGACCGCGCGTTTCTTCACGCCGAAACCGCCCGTGTGCAGCGCGCGATTCCGGGGCTCCCGCCCGCGATGCGAAACGATGTCGTCTGGCTCGACCCTCTCGTTTGGGCACGCGAGATCCTCAAGGATCAGAAGAGTCGCAAGCTCACCGACGTCGCCGCGCACTTCGGGATTCCCCTCGAGCAGGCGCACCGCGCGGCCGGCGATGCGGAAGCGACCGGTCGCGTGCTTCTCGCGCTCGCGCCGAATATGCCGCAGCCCTACGGGGAAGTGGTTCGCCTTCAAGGTCGCTACGGCGCCTTCCAAGAGGCCGAGCTCATGCACTGGAAGCGGTTTCAATAGCGTTCTCGCCGCACTTCGTGTGCAGCTCACCGCACTTCGAGTGCACCCGAGTCGCACATGTGGGCGGCCACTCGTTCGAGCGCGCGTACGCCGAAGACAAGCGGCACAACGGTTGCAACGACTCCCCGGATGCAGCGTCCTCTAGTGTGCCTCGTTGCCGTCGTCTTGCTCGGTGCCACCTGCGAAGATCGCGAGCCCTCCTTGGTCTTACCCGACGACGCGGAAATCGTCGTCGAGGATGGCGTGACGATCGTTCGAACGGGGTTGGAAAACCCACCACTGCGCGCGTTCTACCGCGCCGATCTGAACGACTACGACCTTGAGCGCATGCTCTCTCCCCTTCCCGCGTTTGACGAGGTGGAATCCTACTTCGGACCCGCCGCACCTCGCTTCGCTGTGGAAGGACAGGGGACACAGTACGGTTGGCTCGACATCGACCGGAGCGATCTCGACCTTGAAGCTGTGTTCCGCGCTGCCGGCCCGGGAGTGAGTTTGCCGATGGGAGGGGCTTCGGTGCGAGTCCGCTACGAAGACGCGCGGTCGACCACCAGCGGTCTCGTTGCGACACCCATCGACGAGCAACGTTTTGCCCTTGATCCGCAAGTCCTCGTCGTTCCGGTCCGCGCTCGCGTGTTTGCAGCAGCCGATGGAACCCTTCCTTATCTCGGCACACCCTCGGACGCTCAAGCCCTCATCGCCCAGCTGATCGATCCTGCTGAAGCCACCGGCTCCATTTTTGGTAACGGTACCGACCGGGTCCGCGTGGCGGCATTTACGTGGACCCAATTTCCTGGCGCCGTCCCCGATCTCCTCTGGCGCCAATGCGGAATTCAGTTTCACCTGGACGACTTCGATGTCGTTCCGCAGAGCAACGGTCTCGAGGTCGAGGTCGTCAACTCCGCGACCCCGTGCAACTCGATTGGGGGAAGCACACTCCAGTCATTCATGGCGCCTACCCTTCGTGCGGAGGGAGCGATCCCGATCTTCTTCGGAGGTGATGTGGACGCCGGGCTCAGCGCGGACTTTTTCGGCGTCACCTGCCCGCCCATCTCACCTGTGGCGTTCGTCGCCATCGACACAAGCAGTTTCGACACGCGGGGAGTCGTTGCTCACGAGCTTGGGCACTTTCTTGGGCTTAACCACGTCACATCGCGAGACAACCTCATGGCAACTCCAAGCCGGGTAACCCGCGAGATTGCGGGAACCGAGCTCACGGCGGCGCAGTGTGAGCGTGCCCGCTGCGAAGCGGCGAAGCTCCTCCACAGCTGGAACCGCATCGACGACGCTCGACGACAGACCGAGTGCGCCACCTTCGAGCCCGTTTGTGGAAACAACGTGGTCGAGGACATGGAGGAGTGCGACGAGCCTGGAAACGGCTGCCGAGCGGACTGCACTCGTGAGCGCTGCGGCGACGGAATCTTGGACCCGGGCGAAGAATGCGAACCCGTTACGGACCCGCAAAACTGCACCTTTGAGTGTGAGGTCTGCCCGGGTTGCTCGATGTGTGGCAATGGTGTCGTCGATCCGGGAGAGGAGTGCGATCCCCCCGATGGCGTCACCTGCGACGCGATGTGCCTCTTCACGTTCGGATAGCCGCTCACCCGTGGGGACTACGCTTGCGCTGGGAACATCAGCGAACGCTTCGCGAAGAAACGATCGTGAACCACAAAAACACCGAGAAGGAACGCGAGTCCGACCGCGCCGGCAACGCCGTAGAAGGGGCGCTGCCAATCTTCCGCGCCAAAGGTGAAGTCGGTCGCGGCCACCGTGAGGGCGAGCATCGTTCCCCGCATGGCGGCGACGGCGATCGTTGATTCGCTGCGCACCCGAATCACGACGAGCACCGGACTGAGCACGACGCAAAAGAGCGTGATCGCGCCGAGACCCAGCTGCGGGTTGGTTGGAAAGTGCAGACCAAAGGCGACCGCGGGTGCGAGCCACATCGCTTCCACCAAACCGATAACGAGGGAGCGTTGCCAGAAGCCACCCTGCACCTCGCGAAAGAGAAAGCCACGAAAGCCGACCTCGGTGGCGAGGGAAACCAGGAGGTTGATGGTGATGCCCGCCGGAAGCCCCTGCACGATCAGCCAAAACCAAAGCGGCCTCGGCGGGGGGCTCTCACGAAGGATGCGCTCGAACTCTTCGAGGTGCTCCGCGGGAACGATGGCTCGTTTGTGTTCGACGTAGGTTGCGACGTCGAGGACAGGATCCACCCCGAAGAGGAGCCACGCGGCGAGAAGCCCGAACGCGAGCACGAGGACGGGCGAGAGCCACGCGACGAGAAACCACCGGTTCAACGAAAGCTTGAGACCGAGGGGCGCAAGGACCGGCTGCTTCAGGAGCGGCCCCTGCACGAAGAGGGTCGCGAGGAGGACGGGGAGCATGTGCGCGATGGTGAGCGCACGGGCGTGCTGCCCGGCCCATCCGTCGGCGAAGAGGAATGCGACGGTGGTGCTGCCGCCGAGGGCCACCGCGAGCCAAATCGCAAACATCTTGGGCCGCGTCATCGCCACCGCCCGCCCATACCACGTTCGTTCTCGGGAGCCAGCAGCCGTGCTACCTAGGACCGGTGGACCTGGACACACGTGGTGACGAACACGCTGGCGGCGTCGTGCTCTACCTCGTGATCGGTGCGCTCGTCCTCGTCGCGAGTGGACTGGCCGCCTGGTACACCTTCGGCCAGAGCGTGCGGACGCTCCACTGCTGCGGCACGAGCTGCTGGGAAGTCGACGATGAGGGAGAGCCCATTGACCCGACGCAGGTCGATTGCGTCACTCCCACCATTCAAGCGCTTCCCTCGGAATAGGGGGCGCGCGGCCGAACGTTGTCGCCGCGGTGGGATGATGCGGCGGGTGAGAAGACGAGTCGTGGTGCTCGCTGCGGTTGTCGCGTCGTTTGGGGTCCCCGGGTTCAGGATCTACGGGTTCGGCGCCATCGCGTCCGCTCAAGATTCGCACTTTCACGATTCGAGTGGACGCGCGCTGGATGCGTTTCACCAGGCGCTTCAGGAAAGCGACCAGCGCGTCGTTCGGATCGCGGTCTACGGCGCGTCGCACACCGCGGGCGACGCCTACACCGGCGAACTTCGGCGGCGTCTGCAAGCGCGCTACGGTGACGGAGGCCCGGGCTGGGTCATGGCCGCCACGCCTTTCGCCTTCTACCACCACGAGCGCGTTGCGATCGCAGCGAACGGCTGGACGGGACGAAAGATTCGAGGCCGCGAGCGCCGGAGAGACCACTACGGCTACGCTGGGTTCTTCGTCGAAGGAACGAACGTGCAAAGCGAACTGCACACCGACACGCCGGTTGCCCACGCAGTGGTGCACTACCTTCAGCACCCTCGCGCGGGAGTGCTCTACGCAGAAGGTCAGGCTTCCGAGCGCCTCGAAAGCGGACCGCGCGCATTTCGCTCCGTCGACCTCGGCGCGACCCAATCCGTACGACTTCGAAGTGAAGGCGAAGCGCGCGTCTTTGGGGTGTCGTGGGAAAACGAACGCGGAGTTGTCGTCGACTCTCTCGGTGTTCCTGGAGCACGCGTCTGGGATCAGGAACCTTGGCGCGAGGCGGGGCTTCGCGCGCACCTCGCCGAGCGCCCCGTCGATCTGGTGGCCTTCGCTTACGGCACCAACGAAGCCGCAAACGCGCGGGTTTCCATCGCGGACTACCGGCGGCGTCTCGGTCGAGTTCTTCGGCGATGGCGCACGCGCGCACCACAGGCGTCCTGCTTGCTCGTCGGGCCCGGGGATTGGCCGAAGCGAACGCGCCGCGGCTACGTTCCCCGTCCGCGCCTGACCGAGATCATCCGGGTCCAGCGACGCGCCGCGAGCGCTCATGGCTGCGCGTTCTTCGACACCTTTGCGATGATGGGCGGGGAAGGTTCGATGGTGCGCTGGGTCGCAGAAGGACTGGCGCTCTCGGACCACGTCCATTTCACCGAAGCGGGGTACCAGCGCATGGGCGCCGCGCTCTTTCGATCAATTCAGCCGAGCGGGGAATAGCGAACGCGCTCCCGTCCGTTGGCGGGTGGTGAGCCACCGAATCCTCGCGCTCGGCGCCGCTGCCCTCGCTCTTGCGCTCACCCTTCCGGCGCAAACCCAGACGCCGCAAACCCAGACGCCGCAAACCCAGACGCCGGGCATCGTCGTGGAACGGATTCGCGCGAGCGTTGCGCCCGACATTCCCGCCGGCAATCGCATCATCACCCTCGTGCGCGTGGACCTCTCGCGCTATCGCCTTCGGATTCTCACAGAGGAGCGCCACGGCGAGCGCCGCTCGGTTCCGCGCTGGGTTCGCGACCACAACCTCGCGGGCGCGATCAACGCGGGCATGTTCCTCCCGAGCGGTCGCAGCGTCGGTTTCATGATGCAGGACGGCGACGTCGTCTCGAACCGAAACGTCGCGAAGTACCACGGAGTCGTGGGCTTCGACCCTCGCGGGGAGGGAAACCCGATGCTCGCGATCGGTGGTCGCGGCTGCAGCGCCGGCCTCGATCGCTTTCGTCGCCGATACCGCAACGTGCTGCAGGCCTATCGCATGATCGACTGTCGCGGCCGCGCCGTGCAGTGGCCCAATCGCAAGCGCTACAGCGCCGCGGGCTTTGGCGTCGACGACGAAGGACGGGCGGTGTTCATGCACACGCGAACGCCCTATCGGATGACGCAGCTCAACCGCATGCTCGCGGACGGCCACGGCCTACGCGGGATGATCTACATGGAGGGCGGTCCCGAAGCATCGCTCGTCGTCAACGCGGAAGGACAGCGCGTCGCCGAAATCGGCAGCTACGAAGACGGCTTCAACGAGAACGACGACAACGACGTCTTCTGGCAGGTGCCGAACGTCGTTGCCTTCGAAGCGCGCTAACTCGCAAGAACGCGCTTGGCGAGCGCTTCAAAGGCCGGGATGCTCAGATCGTCGAAGGGCTTCGGCAGCGCGCGGTTGGGGAGCAGCGTCCCGTCGAGGTAGCGCCATCCTTCGCCGTCGTGCGCGAAGCGGCTGAGCTCGGCAAAGCTCGCGTCCCGGCGATGACGGCTGACGACCACGTGAAAGAGCACCCGAGCGGTGGCTTCTCCCGCCTCGGCATCAAGAATACGAAGACGTCGAAAGTTGAGAGGCCCCGAGGTCTTCTTCGCGTTTTCGATCCACGTGTCTCGTTCCTCGGTGCGATCGACGTGGTCGGGATGAAGCGTTCGCCACAAATACGGGAAGTCGCCCTTCGCGAACGCGCTAAAACGCGAGCGCATCAGCTCGGTGGCGCTTCCTGGCTCCGCACCCTCGTGAAAGCGCTGGCAGCAGTCCCTGTAGTTCGCGCCGCTCCCGCACGGGCACTCCTTCTTGGCCTTTTTCTTTTTGGGCACGCTACGCGCGTCGTTCCCGAAGGAGGGTCTGAATCTTCCAGCCGAGGTTGGTGAACGGTCGCCGTGGCGCTTTGGCGTCGACGAAGTCTCCTTCGAGCTGCCAGAGAAAGGCTGCTGCGTAGCCGAGCTTATCGGCGTTGAAGATGTAGTTGAAGAGCGCGAAAGGCTCCTCCTCCGCGTCCTTCGGAATGCCGCATTCGCCGCCGACGAGCGGAAGCGCCGCGATGGCCTCGTCACCCACATAGGTCGCAAGATCGCTCGCGGAGGGAAGACCGCCGCGGGGGTGGTAGACGTGCACATCGATGGCCGTAAGCCGAGGGTCGGACGCCCAGAGGCTTTTGAGAAAGACGTGCATTGTTCCGGCGGTGACGAGAAAGCGGCCATCGACCGCCGCCACAGACTCGCGAAGGGTGGCACCGATGTCGTCCCAGGAGACCGGTTCGACGCCTTCGACCTTTTCTTCGGCGTCGGCCATGCACTCGGAGGTGGCGGTCTCCGGCTCGTTGATGATCTCGAGCGCAAAGGTGGTCTTCGGGTCGAGTGACACTGCGACCGGGGTGACCACGTGCTCCACGAAGCGCGCGCGCTGCGCTGGATCGGTGAGGATCGAGCGCGTAATCGGATCGCCTTCGCGCGCCACCGCGTTGCCGTCGAGAAGACTCCAGTACACCCGCACTCCGTTGAGCACTGCGGCTTCCTGAATCACGCGGATCGATTCGAGGAGGTCCTCGTGCACGCCTGAAATCTGGTCACCGTCGAGAACGATCCCCTCGGCGTTTTCACAAAGCCAAACGCGAATGGCGTCAAAGCCGAGCTCGCGCCCTTCGATGAGCGGCCGGTACGCGTGCATGGGGTCGAAGGCGACCGGCCAATCCGGAAAACGCCCGTTCGGCGCGAGGTCGTGTCCGTACTGCCCGAGAAGATAGGGTGCGTTCACGCCGACGAGAGTCACCGCGCGGACGTACCACCTTCGGGACGACGCGACCAGCAGAGCGGTGCACCGCGCGAAGCGAGAGGGAAACGGACAACGGAAGTCTTGCCCATGCCCGCGCCCATGCCCGTGCCCGCTGTTCGTTCAGCCCGGAAGCGAAACGCTGGAGGCGCCAAGGTCGCGTTCGTGTCCGCGTTCGCAAGGGGGGTTGGCGTTGGCGTCGGGCACGGGCATGGGCGCGGGCATGGGCAAGACTTCCGCGCTGTGGGACAGCTCCTCCTGCGTCGGCCGCGGGCATGGGCACGACTTCTGCGCTGTGGGACAGCTCCTCCTGCGTCGGCCGCGGGCACGGGCAAGGTTTGGGTGCTGTGGACAGCTCGCGCCCTGCACTCGACCCACTCCGTCCGGCGTGGACGTGGCACCCACCGGTCCCCATACTCCGCTTGTGTCGTCCACCGCCAAAGCGTCCCTTGGACCCGTTCTACTCGTGAACTTCATCGGCACGCTCGGTTACACGATCGCGATCCCCTTTCTCGTTTTCCTCGTCACCCGCTTCGGCGGGGACGCCGTCGTCTACGGCATCGTCGCCTCCACCTACTCCTTCTTTCAGTTTCTCGGCGCGCCGATCCTCGGTCGCTGGTCGGATCGCTTTGGGCGACGAAAGATCCTGCTCCTCAGCCAGGCCGGCACGTGCTTTTCCTGGATCCTTTTCGGCATCGCGCTCTTTCTTCCCGAGAACATCAAGGTCGAAATCGGCGCGCGCGCGCTCTCCTTGCCCCTCCTGATCATTCTGATCGCGCGCGCCTTCGACGGTCTCACCGGCGGCAATATCTCCGTGGCCAACGCCTACGTCGCCGACATCTCGAACGATGAAAACCGCAGCAAGAACTTCGGCCGCATGGGGATCGCGTCGAACCTCGGCATGGTGCTCGGCCCGGCGATTGCCAGCATCCTCGGGGCTACCGCGCTTGGCGAGGTCGTTCCCATCGCGGCCGCCGCAGGCATCTCGTTCGTGGGCATCGTCTTCATCGCATTTCGGCTTCCGGAATCGGTGCGCTGCCCGAAAGGACATCACGCGCGGCACGACGCCGCCCAAACCGCGGGTCAGGAAACCCGCGACTGCGTCCGCGCGCACCAGCAATCCAAGCACCCGATGGGGGAGCTCCTGCGAACGCCCGAGATCGGTGCGGTGGTCGCACTGAACTTCGTGATCATGGCGTCGTTCAGCTTCTTCTACACCGCATTTCCGATCAACGCGGCGACGCGCCTTGGCTGGACGGTGGCGGAGCTCGGCGCGTTCTTCGCGACCTTGAGTCTCATGCTCGTCATCGTTCAGGGTCCGGTGCTCGGCTGGCTTTCATCGCGCACCAACGAGCGACAGCGCATCATCGCGGGCCTTGCGATCCTCTCCGGGAACTTTGCGCTGATGCAGCTCGCGAGCCCCGTCGCGCTTTACATCGCGGCCGGACTCTTTGCGCTCGGCAACGGTGTGATGTGGCCCTCGATGGTCTCTACCGTCTCGAAAGCGGGCGGCGACGAACTGCAGGGCGCAGTGCAGGGCCTTGCGGGAAGCGCCGGCAGTCTCGCGAGCGTCGTCGGTCTCGCCCTTGGCGGCATCGCGTACGAGGCGATCGGTCCGTGGACCTTCTTGATTTCCGCGGCCTTTGCGCTCCTCGCGCTTGGCATGGCGATCGGAACCCTCCGCCGCCCCGCCTTCGCGTAGCTTCCGCCCTTCCCCACGGCGCGAAGCGTCATTGGAGGGGACCCGCGGGGATTTCCCCTCGCTGCGCTCGGAGGTTCGCGTCGTCCACGAAGCTCATTCGGAGAGATCGGGGATGACGAAAATGCCCATCGGACAATGGGGACGCCGGACGTCGAAGGCGATGCCCAGACGGAGCACCGCGGAGCTCAACACCGTTCGATCCTGCGCGGTATCGAACCCGTAGAGGCGGCGCATGTCGACGTCGAAGCCAATGAGGAGGTGTCCGAAATGCACTTCGACTTCTCCACCCAGGACCCAGCCGAGAGCCCAGTGGTCGAGCTCTTGCGACGCCGCGCGGCGAGGGATCGCATCCACACTCGATGCGCCGCGTCCGGTTCCGGCGTCCGCATGGGCTCCCGTCATGCCGAGGGTGGCTGCGGCAAAGACACGTCGACCTGGGCCGTTGAGAAACGACAGAACCGCTCGAAACGAGTACGCGACGTCCGCAAAGCCCCAGCGGTAGCCGTAGCCGCCGCGGCCAAAGGCTCGGCCGCGTTGAAACCCGCCGCGCAACGTGAGCCCGTGATGAAAGGAGTCCCAATGTCCGCCCAGGAGAAAGCGGAGCTTCGCGTCGACGACGGGACCCGCTTCGCGGTCGTAGCGATAATCGAGCAGGGGTTCACCCACGCCCGTGGTGTTGTGGCCCAAGACGCCGATGCCTGCCGATAGCTCGAGGCCTGAAAGCACGTCGGCCTGCGCGCTCGGCGCCGCAAGCGTCAGTCCGATCGTCAGTCCGATCGTCAGTCCGATCGCCCAGAAAGTTCGCTGCATGTCGCTCCTGTCGCGATGGAGACGAAGCAGAGTCCCGTTCGGTCGTGTGTTGCCTCACCCGAGCGGCGTCGACGCAGACCGCATTCACGAGCCACACGTCTGACGAGACATGCAGCAGGCAACGTGGGCGTGCCTATCTCTCCTCGTGCTCGGTTGTTCGCCGCCGTTTCGAGGGTATCGCGGCACCACCGCACAGGTCGCCACGGTGCTGCACTACAGCGCCGCTGCGTGGAACCAATGTCGCGAGTCAGGCGACCGAACATTCTTGCCGCCTCGTCCTCGCCAATCCGACGCGGGCGCGATCGACGAGTCTTCAATCGTGATGGACGCCGACGTGTGGCAGGTGGAGGCCTGCGGGCTCCAGGTTCAGCTCAACCTCCGCTGCGACGAAACGAGCGGTTTCGAGCGCTGCCGCTCGGACCCTTGGCCCACCCCGCCGATCGTCGAGTCGAGGGTGATCCCGGTGTTCTCTGCCGCCCTCGCCTCGGCACCTCGGTGCCCAGACGACGAATGGGAAGCGATTCAGCTGCGGCTTCTCGACGGCGACCGACGATGGCACGGAAACCGCTTCGAGCTCCGACGTTGCGGGCAGACGCGAGTCGTGGAGGTCCGTTGTCCGGCGTCGAGTGCTGGCGAGTGCACCTCCCACGTGCTGCCGTGACACTGCGCGGATTGGTCCTGCACTTCGCGTAGCGCGAAAACCTCCGCTGACGCATGATGAGCCGATGGACCGGGCGGAAAAGCGACTCTATCGCCAGCTGAAGACCACCTGTCAGACCTGGAACCTGCTCGCGCCGGGCGACCGCATCATGGTCGCCGTAAGCGGCGGCAAGGACAGCTACACCCTTCTCGACCTTCTCGCGAAGCTCTCGCCGCGCCTCCCCTTCTCGGTCGAGCTCATCGCCGTGCACCTCGACCAGGCGCAGCCCGGCTACGACGGCGCGCCGCTCGTCGAGCACCTCAAGACCACCGGCGTGCCCTTTGAGATTCTGCGCGAGGACACCTACTCGGTAGTGATGGACAAGCTCGGCGAGCGCGCAACCTACTGCTCGCTTTGCTCGCGGCTTCGGCGGGGCATTCTCTACACTGCCGCGGAGCGTCTCGGCTGCAACAAGATCGCCCTTGGGCATCATCGCGACGACACCCTCGAGACCTTTCTGATGAACCTCTTCTACGCCGGCAAGATGCAGGCGATGCCGGCCGTATACACCACCGACGATGGGCGCTTTCAGGTGATCCGTCCGCTCATCGAGTGCGACGAAGCGACCATCGCGGCCTACGCGGAGGCGAAGGCGTTTCCGATTTTGCCGTGCAATCTCTGCGGGTCGCAGGAAGGCCTCAAACGCGACGCGATGACCCGGCTGCTCGCCGAGCTCGAAAAGCAAACGCCGGACATCAAGAGCGTGATGATGAACGCGCTGCGCAACGTGCGCCCGACTCACCTTTTGGATCCGGACGTGCTCGCGGCGTGGAAGGATCGATCGGACGACATCCGCCCGGACGCGGTCACCGAGCCACGAACGGCGCACGCGGCAGCGGAGCCCGTCGTGCGCGGGGGTCCTCGCCTCCCCGTGATTTCGTAAACGGTCTCGTTTCGCCTACGCCTCGGCGCGACGCTTCAGATCCGCGACGAAGGTTTCAAAGGGCTCCGTGAAGTCTGGCAGGTGCGGCGCGATTTGCGGGAGGAAGGCGCCGGTGTAGGCCTCGGCCATGGTCACCACCGTCGCGTCGCCCTCGGCCTTGAGCAGGAAGGTTCGCACGCCGCGAAAGATCCGGTTGCCGTCCTCCCAGACCATACGCCGCGGCGCCTCAAAGGCAGACACGCGGATCTTGAAGGTTCGCTCCGGCGCGACTTTGGCAACGAGGGCGATCTTCTGCCCGAGGGCGATGGTTCCGCTGAG
>JBCDAA010000148.1:0-19618 GCA_039186435.1 Myxococcota bacterium
CTTTGCAAAACCGCACGTCGACCTCACCCGGGTGCTTCGGGCACAGCTACGTTCACTCGGGATTCGCGAGGAGTTCGTGGAAGACGTTGGGGGCGCGACGTATGCGGATCCGGAACGCTTCTTCAGCTACCGCCGCGATGGGAAAGCGACCGGGCGTCACCTCGCAGCGATCGTCGCGCGCTAGCCCAACCCTTAGACGACGCTCATCACCTGCGTGAGGCGGAGCATCAGCGGCAGCGAGGTGAACATTCCGTAGACTTTGACGTCCCCACGACGGGAAGCCTCGAATACCTCGCGGGCAACGTCGCCGCGTGGGTTCGGTAGCCCGAGACGAGGCTCCAGTTCGACGAGCGACATGCGTGTGTGCCATTCGCTCGGCGCGCGCACAGTGAGGTCCGGAATCCCGACGACCCCGTCGTGCACCGTGAGGCGCCCCTCTTCGAAACGAAGTGTCACCGCGAGGCTAAGGTCTTCCACGACGAGCGCAACGCGGCCCGTCATCTTTCCCATCGCCTCTTTCTTTTCGGGGCGATCGTCGATGTTCTGGCGAATCAGCTGCGCCAGCATGACCGCAAACCCGTTGTTGTCGGCGCCCGGACTGAGATGGACCGACGGTTCCACTACTCGTCTCGAAACTTCGTCGGAACCTTCGTCGCGCTCACGACGAGCGCGCGGGACGACTCGACGAAACGAAGCATCGTCGGCAGGTGGCCCTTCGTCATCTTCAACTTGCCTTCCATCATCGCCTTGATGGGGTCGACCTCGCCCTTGATGACCTGCTTCCAGCGGGCGTAGGGCGCGACGATGACGAAGGGCGCATCTTTTACCGCCTCCATGCCGTGCACGTATTGGGTCCCGCGGCATTCGCCCTTTTCAACGTCAAGGATCATTCCCGTGTCGTCCTCGACGCCGAGGGACGCGTCTTTTGCGATCACCATCGCGACGGCGCCGTAGGTCCAGGGCTTTCCGTGGGTTCGGTAGGCTTCGTTGTTGTTGACGGCGTCCTTGAAAGCCGTCGTCCACCCCTCGGAAGGAAAGTCGTGCATGCGCGCCGCATAGCCCGCCGGCCATGTTGGCGCCAGCTGGCGAAGGCGGCGGAAGCAGGCCATTGTCTCGGCGTGGAGAACTGGCAGTACTGGCTCGTGTTCCTCACGCTGGCAGCGGTCGGGCCCCTCTTTGGAAAGCTCTTGGACGACCGCGATCAGCGACGACGAGCCGCCGAAAAGCGCGAAAGTACTCGACGAACTTGACGGATTCGGCGCGCCGTGCGTCGATCGGGGCTCGGAGGAACGATGTTCAAAGAGGTGCTGCAGGAAGTCGTGGACAACACCGATGGCGGCGTCGCCGGGCTCTTGATGGGGTTCGACGGCATCCCGGTGGACCAATACGTCCGTGACGATGAAGGCGGCATCGACATCGAAACCGTCGGCATGGAGTACAGCGTCGTCGTGAAGAGCATCCGCGACGCAGCGCAGATGCTCGAAGCCGGAACGGCGGAGGAGGTCGCGATCAAGGCGGAGCGCCTGACGACGATCATTCGGCTCCTGAACGACGAGTACTTCATTGCAGTGACGCTCAAGCCTTCCGGGAACTACGGCAAGGCGCGCTTCTTGTTGCGAACGCGAGGGCAAAAGCTCCTCGCGGAACTTGTCTGAGACGTGCGCGTTCTGGTTCTGCACGGGCCGAATCTCAACTTGCTCGGGACGCGCGAGCCGGAGATCTACGGGCGGACGACGCTCGCTGAGATCAACAAGGCACTTGGTGTACTAGCGGGGGAGCTTTCGGCGAGTGTCGATTGCCGACAGTCCAACCACGAGGGTGTGCTGGTCGATTGGGTGCAGGAGTGCGCGAACGGCGGCTTTGATGGGTTGCTCTTCAACTTTGGCGCGCTGACGCATACCTCGCTGGCGCTGGCGGATGCGATTCGTGCGACGGCGGTCCCGGCGGTGGAGGTGCACGTGTCGAACATCCACGCGCGGGAGGCGTTCCGGCGGGTGACCCACACGGGCGAGGTTGCGGTCGGGGTCGTAACGGGGTTTGGGCCCGAGAGCTATCTGCTCGGTCTTCGGGGGCTCATCGCGCGGATTCGCCCGACAAACTGAGGCCATCCACGAGTTTTGACAGGTGGTTTTCCGCTACCTAGCGCCCAAAATGCGCCGCGTTCCCAATCGCCGACCTCGCCGAGTCGCGATGCCAAAACTCGTGAATGGAGCCGATCGGGCTCGAGGACGTGCGATTTGCGGCACGGCCACACGGGGGTTCGCCGACTGAGGCCAACGAGTTTTGACATCACTGTTGGCCTCCAACTTTGCGCATTTTTGGACCTTGGTAGCGGAAAACCACCTGTCAAAACTCGTGGATGGCCTGAACCGGACTCGTAGAAAACCGCGCTAGGTAGCGGAAAACCACCTGTCAAAACTCGTGGATGGCCTGAACCGGACTCGTAGAAAACCGCGGTGTCAAAACTTGTGGAGGGCCTGAGCTGGCGGGCTGTAGGGCGGGCCTCGCGCGCCTGAGCTGGGCTCGCGGATGGCCGAACCATGAGGGGTCGGTCGCCAAAAACCGCGCCCTTCCCCGCCGATCGCTTCAAGCCGGCCGGCCGTCCGTTTTGATCCTCTGCCAACCGGCATGAAGAAGCGCTTCCCTCCCGCTCCATCCTCCGCTACATCGGCGCTGCCCATGGAAATCGACCTCGACCAGCTGCGAGAGCTGATGAAGGCGCTTCGCGAGTTCGAACTCGACGAGATCGAGCTTGAGCACGGCGACGAACGTATTGTCCTCCGCAAGACGGGAGCGGCGACGGCGACTGCGGTCCCCATCGCACACATGCCGTCGGTGGTGCCTCCGCCGCCTGCCGCGCCCATTGCTGCGGCAGCCCCTGCCGAGCAGGAAGACGACGACGCGGTCTACATCACCTCCCCTTTCGTCGGCACGTTCTACCGCTCGCCGAATCCGAACTCCGACGCCTTCGTGACGAAGGGCGCCAGCTTTGAAGCCGGTCAGACGCTCTGCATCGTGGAAGCGATGAAGCTCATGAACGAAATCGAAGCGGAGTATTCGGGGACGATCGTCGACATCCTCGTCGAAAACGGCAAGCCGGTGGAATACGGCGATCGCCTCTTCCGCGTCACCAAGAGCTAGCGCGACACCGCCGTGTTTCAAAAGATCCTCATCGCGAACCGTGGCGAGATTGCGGTCCGAGTGATTCGCGCCTGCCGCGAGCTCGGCGTTGCAACCGTCGCGGTTCACTCGGAAGCCGACAACGAAGCGCTGCACGTACGCCTCGCGGACGAAGCGGTATGCATCGGACCGCCGCCCTCCCCGCAGAGCTACCTCAACGTTCCGGCGCTCATCGCGGCGGCCGAGATCACGGGCGCCGACGCGGTTCACCCGGGATACGGCTTCCTCAGTGAGAACGCCGACTTCGCCGACATCTGCGCGGCGTGCGGGCTGACGTTCATTGGGCCGTCGCCCGAGAACATGAGCCAGTGGGGCGACAAGGTCCGCGCGCGACAGCTGGCAAAGTCGCTCGGTCTCCCGCTGATGGAGGGTAGCGCCGTCCTTCGCGACGCCGACCACGCCGCCGAAGAGGCGGAACGAGTGGGCCTCCCAGTGATGCTCAAGGCCTCCGGCGGCGGCGGCGGACGCGGAATGAAGATCATTCGAAGCGCCGAAGAGATGCGAGCCGCATTTCCGCAAGCGCGCGCGGAGGCGATCGCCGGCTTCGACAACGGCGACCTCTACTGTGAGCGCTACGTCGAGCGCCCTCGCCATATCGAGTTCCAGGTGTTGTGCGACGGTCGCGGCAAAGTTTGGGTGCTCGGCGAACGCGAATGCTCCATTCAGCGACGTCACCAAAAGCTGGTTGAAGAAGCCCCCTCGGTCGCCGTCTCTGAAGAGCTTCGCGGTGACATGGCCGCCACGATCAAACGTGCGATGCGCGAGAGCGGATACGCGTCTGCGGGAACGATCGAGTTCCTCATGGACGAACGGGGCGAACTCGCCTTCATGGAGATGAACACCCGCATTCAGGTCGAACACCCGGTCACCGAAATCGTGACCTCGACCGATCTGATCATGGAGCAGATCCGCATCGCGGCCGGAGATCCGATCGACCTCCCCGATGAGCTTCCGATGAAGGGGCACGCGATCGAGGTCCGCCTCAACGCGGAGGATCCGGACACCTACGCGCCCTGGCCGGGTCTCATCACGGACTACGTGCCCCCGGGCGGCGGCGGCGTTCGGGTCGACAGCGGCGTCTACGGAGGCTTTCGCGTCCCTTCGAGCTACGACTCGCTTCTCGCCAAAATCATCGGTTTTGGGCGCGATCGAGAAGAGGCGACGCGGCGCCTCCGGCGGGCCCTCGAGGAGACCGTGGTCGGGGGAATCCGGACCAATGTGCCTCTTTATCGGCGGATTCTGGCTCATCCCGCCTTCGTCGCCGGGGATCTCTCGACACGCTTCCTCGAGGAGATGTGACGGGATGACACACTCCTGCTAGTAGGTTGACCACTGCAGGTTGGCGCTCGTATTCTTTCTCGAGGAAAGTAGTGATTTGCGGAGCGTTTTCCGCAGTCTTCATCTCCTAGGGACGCGCCGGCCTCTCGGGAGAGGCAACGAGTGGCAGTCGACCGGACCAAAGTCCTAGCAGCAGCCCAAAAGCATCTCAGTCGGGGCAATTACGATCGCGCGATCGCCGAGTACAAGAAGCTCGTCGACGCCGACGCGAGGGACGTCCGCACCTGGCTGAAGATCGGTGACCTCTACACTCGCAAGGGCGCGCATCGCGAAGCGAGCCAGACGTACCAGCGAGTTGCCGAACACTACGCTTCCCAGGGCTTCTTTCTGAAGGCTGTTGCGGTCTACAAGCAGATTCTCAAACTGCAGCCGGCCCGCCTCGACATCTCTCTTCGCCTCGCCGAGATGTACGAGAACCTGCAGCTCGTGAGCGACGCGCTTTCGACCTACGAGTCGGTCGCCGCTGCGTACGCTCGGGATGGAGATATCGATCGGGCGCTCGACACGCTTGGCCGCATGGCTGCGCTCGACCCCGAGAACATCCCGATCCGCATCAAATACGCCGAGGCCCTCTCCAAGGCCGGGCGCACGGAAGACGCCGCCGAGGAGTTCGAATCCGGCGCGTCGCTCCTCCGCGAGCAAGGGCGCATCGACGACTACCTCAAGGTTGCTGAGCGCCTGCTCTACCACCGCCCGGACGACTCCGCCCTCGCACGACAGCTCGCGGAACTCTACCTCGAGCGCTCCGACGCCAAGCGCGCGCTGGCGAAGCTGCAGCTTTGTTTCAAGAAGGAGCCCAAGAACCTCGAGACGCTGGAGCTTCTCGCCCGCGCGTTTCACGTCCTTGGACAAACCCCGAAGACGATCAGCGTGTACCGCGAGGTTGCCCGCATTCACCAAGAAGCTGGCCGCGGCGACGAGCGGGCTCGGGTGCTCAAGAAGATCCTCGAGCTCGACCCCAACGACGCGGAAGCGCGCCAGGCGCTCGCGGGATACGCGCCCTCCACCGCGCGAAAGGCGCCCTCCGCGAAGGTCGATTCACTGCCGCCCGGCGCCCTCGTTGCACCCATCGACGATGAGCCGGACCTCGAAGTCATCGAAGAGGACGACGACGACGACATCCTGATCGTCGACGAAGATGTCGACCTCGACGACGACGACCTCGAGATCGTTTCGGAGGATGGGCTCGCCATCGAAGAAGACGTCCCTGAGTCTTCGCGAACGAGCATCCCGCCGGACGTCGCACGAGAGGCTCAGATCGCCCGCCTCCTCACCGAGTGCGACGTATTCGCTCGCTACGGCCTCAAAGCGAAGGTCATCGCGCAGCTCGAACAGGTTGTCGAACTCGCCCCCGAACATGTCGAAGCGCGCGAGCGGCTCAAGGACGCGTACCTCGACGCCGGGCGCGAAGCGGATGCCGCCGCCCAGCTTCAGGCCCTCGGTGAGCTCCTCGGCGATCAGTCTCAGGTCGCGGCGCTCTACAAACGCCAGGCCGCAGACCTCCTCGGTGTTCCTGAGCCGAGCGCCGCGCTGCCGCTCGACGACGAACCGGCCATCGAAGTCGACCTCGAAGACCCTCTTCTGATCGACGATCCCCTCGACGACGACGACGACCTCCTCGTGATCTCCGAAGAGGTCGACGAGCTGATCCTCGACGGCGAAGGCGACGAAGGCGAACTCAGCGAAGACACCGTCTTCATTCAAGCGCCGCCGATGGGCGACGACGCGATGGACGACGAAGAGATTCTCTTTGTCGACGACGACACCGGTCCGAGCATCGAGCTTCCCACCGAAGACGAAGGGCCGAAGACCGATCCGCCGCCTGCCGATATTCCCGCTGCCGATCTTGCCGGCCTCGACGAACAGATCTCGCCAGAGGCGTTCGAAGCCGCCCCGGTCGCCGAGTCGGGCGACCACATCGAAGAAGCGGAAGCGCGGCTTTCGATTCCCCCGGGTGAAATCGAAGAGACGCTTGACGAGGCGGACTTCTTTCTGGCGCAGGGTCTCCACGACGCAGCGCGGGCAACGATCGCGGACGCTCTCGAGAGCCACCCGGGCCATCCGCTGCTCCAGGATAAGCTCGCGGAAATCGACGAGGCCGCGGTCATCGCGTCCTCCCAGCTGCCGCCGCCTCCGCCGCCGGATGAGGACGATGCCTTCGCCCTTGCCGAAAAGCTCGCGGAGGAACTCGGCGAAGAAGACGTCGCAGACCTTCCCGGAAGCGACGTGCTCGATGTCGACTCCGTCTTTGAGCAGTTCAAGAAGGGCGTGCAGGAGCAGATCGGGCTCGAGGACACGGACACGCACTTCGATCTCGGAATCGCGTACAAGGAGATGGGCCTCCTCGACGACGCGATCAGCGAGTTCACGCTCGCGATGAAGAACCGGCAGCGAGAGTGCATCTGCCAGACGATGATCGGTCTTTGCCGCGTCGAGCAGGGCCGCCTCACCGACGCGATCGGGCACTTCAAGAAGGGCCTCTACGCGGAATCAAAATCGGACCGCGAAGAGCTGGGTCTCTACTTCGAACTCGGTCGGGCGTACCAGATGCTCGATGATCCGAAGGAAGCGCTCTACTACTACCAGAAGGTGGCCAAACGCGAGCCCGCCTTCCGCGAGGTGGAACGCTTCATCAAGGAGCTCACGCAGCCGCAGAGCATCGTGGCGCCGCCGGAGCCACTGGTTCTCGACGACGTCGACTCCGCGTTCGACGAGCTCCTCGACGACTGAGTCGAGCGATCAGTCGCACGCAGATTCGGCGTAGGTTGCTTCCGAACGGCGAACGATCGCATCGCTTCGGTCACCGTCGCCGTCGAGATCGTCAACGTCGAGAACCAGCCAATCCGCGCGCACGATCATCGCGTCGCGTCCCTCGCGCTGAAACGCCACCTCTCCGTCGAGTTCGAGACACGCGGCCGCCCCACCGGGGGAGCGCAGCACGCCCTCGCGACCGTCCCACGCGACAACCGCGCCCACAAGACTGTACCCCTCGAGCGCCCAAGGGGTCGCAAGCCGGTTGATCCACCCATTCGACTGCTGATTTCGAAGCAAAAGCGACGCGGGATCCGTCGTGCTCGTCGCGTCTCCCTCACCGATCGAACGCCCGACTTCCGTCGTCCACTCGAACGCCTCCCACGACTCCGAGGCAAAACAGAACACCCGCTGATCGATCTCGTCGTCAAAGAGACTCCCAGAGGGAATCGCATCACGGCTTTGCTGCCGAAACGCCCACGCCTCCCATCCTTCCCCGAGAAGCCGAACGACCTCGCTGCTGCCGTACGGCTGCCCAACGACAACCTCAAAGTCGAGCGGCGTGTCCCAGTCGGTGGAGTCCTCGCGATAGAGGTAGTGATCTCCCTCAGGAACAAGCGCGCCGAAACTGCTCGGCGCATAGGTAATCGGGTTGTTCGCCAGGACCTCCCCACAGGGGCCGAAGGTCAACGTGAGGAACTTCTCGACGGGCACCGGCTCGCGCAGCGGGCTGCAACCGACACCGACGACATCGAAGTTGCCCACGAGAGCCGCCGGGAGTGGAGCGCGTCCTTCACAAGTCGGCCCGGCGTCGAATCCGGAGTCCACTCCAGCGTCGAGCGAAACGGCGCTTGAGGATGAACAACCCAAGAACAAGAGCGTAGCAATGCACGCACGAGTCATGCCTCTAGGGATGAACTAAGGCCTGCCTTTTGGGTCCTTAAAGCACCTTAATCCGTGCGGCTAAGGGGCACCGCGGGAGAGAGGCGATATCCGCCTTGGGTGCTCACCAGAATTCCGCGAAGGCCCTTCTTGCGCAGAAGGGAAAGGGCAACATAGGCGCGGTTGAGCGCCGCCTGGGCGATGATCTTTTCGTCCGGCCAACCGATTCGAATGATGTCGTCGATGGAGGTCACTTCGCCCGGAGCCTCGAGCCGCTGCGTTGCGAGATGGTGAAGGATCCGGCTCGAGGGCGAATCCAACCGCAGCTCCACGCGGTCGCCGCTTGGTGGCTGAAACGCGGTCCCCTTTCCCTCAACCACGAGTGTGGCGAGATCCCGACGTACACCAACACCGCGAAGCAGCCGAAGCGCAATCCGCGAGTCGTCACTGGCGTGAGCGTCCACGAGGGCCTCCGCCCCCGCGAGAACCTCCGTTCCGTCACGTCCTTCGTATGCCTCCACAACGAAAGCGTGAACCGTCAGAGCAGCCGTGAGGGATGGCTCTTGGGGAACTCGATCGAGAGCGCGCTCCGCGGTTTCGAGAGCGTGACGAGCCTCTCCAAAACGCCCGAGCATGGCCAGCGCACTCGCGCTGCACGCTGCGATGAGCGCCTCGTAACGAGGTGCGCCCACGTGCCTGATCTCGCGTTCCGCGTTGCCGAGAAACGCCAGCGCCTCACGCGCTTCGCCTCGCTCGAGATGGGCCGTGGCGAGATAGACGAGGGAGCTCGCGCTCCGGTGACGATGGCCCACGTTCTGATTCAGGCGTACCGATTCCATGTGATCGTCGAGCGCGCCCGCGAGGTCGCCCGCCTCTTGCCGGAGGATTCCACGCGCAGAAAGAAGCGTGCCTTCCATCATTTGAGTCCGACCGTTTCGGGCTGCGGTGAGACCTTCGTCGACGCAGCGTCGCGCGTCCTCGAGGCGCCCTGCAAAAAGCGCGATCACCGCCAGCTCGTAGAGCGCCGACGCGAGCCCCAGATCGTCTTTGAGCACCCGAAATCGCGAGGCGGCGGAAGCGATGGCGCGCTCTGCAGGCTTGAGGGTGCCCTCGCGTCGATGGGTGTGACCGAGGTGGAGCTCGGCCTCTGCTTCGGCTCGAGAGCGCGCATCGTCCGCGGGAAGACGTCGCAAGATTCGCAGCGCTTCCTCGTAGCGGCCCCGCGCGCCCGACGTGTTGCTCATGACGTCGTCGAGACGACCGAGCCAGGTCAGCGCCTGTGCCGCCTCAAGGGTTGCGCCTTCTGTAATCGCTCGCGCGCGCTCGAAGTCCGCGCGGGCCAGCGCGCTCTGCCCAAGCTCGCGGCGCGCGACGCCCCGCGCAAGGAGGCCCCGGGCGAGGAGTTCCCCCTCGGGGAGCGCATCGAGACTCCTCGCGAAGAGCGCATCCCGAAGATCGGGACGGCCGCGGCCCATCAAGAGCGCGGAAATCGCGATCGCCAGACGAACCTCATCCTCGAGAGACGCACCGGGTGTTTGGGCGATCCACTCTCGCGCCGCGAGGAGATCCTCGAGGTCGTCTGGACTGGGGGCTGCAAGAGCCTTTGCGAGGTAGTGCTTCGCGTGGGCGCGACGAACGGCCGCAAGGGCGACATCCTCGGTGGCCAACGTGTGGGCAACCCGTCGAATCGTCTCAAAGTAGGAAAAACGCGCAGACGCTCCCGGCTCCATCGCCACCCGAAGCAGCGAGCTCCGCACCAGAAGGTCTAAAACGTCGACGACGGAGTGCGCGGGAACGAGGTCACCGAGAACGCCAGCCGCGTCGGCGACGGTAAACGAACGACGCATCACGGAACCGAGGACAAAGGCGCGCTGCGCATCCTCGGAGAGGAGCGCCATGGAATCCAGGACGGCGCGCCGCATCGAACCGTGCCGGGAATCGGGATCGGCACCTCGCAAGAGCGCGTCCTGCTCGCGAAGGCGCGCTCGAATGTCCTCGCCCGAAAGGACGCGCGCCCGCGACGCCGCAAGCTCCACCGCGAGCGGGATGCAATCGATCGCACCGACGATTTCCGACGCGAGCGCGTTGCTCATTCCGTGGTCGGGTCGCACCAGCCGCGCGCGGCGCAAGAAGAGGGTCGCGGCGTCCTTCGAATTGAGAGGCCCGAGCTCGAGCACCTGCTCCCCACGCGCCTGGAGCGCCACTCGCGAGGTCGAGAGGATGCGCGCACTCGGTGCATCCGCAAGCCAGCGTTCGACCCAAGGGGCGAGCGCCGTGGCGACGTGCTCCACGTTGTCGAGAACGATCAGTACACGGCCGAGATGCGCGATCGCGCGAACGATCCCCTCTTCGGGATCCTCGGCCGCCGCGCCGAGGGCTGTCGCGCAACGAGACAGCGCCGACGACGAATCCCGCGCGGAGGTGAGGTCGACGAAATACGTTCCGCCTTCGCGGGCAAAACTCTCGGCGTGATGCGCCGCATACTCGGCCGCCAGGCGGGTCTTCCCCATTCCGCCCGGACCGAGCAACGTCACAAGCCTTGCTTCGTCGACCAGCCCGACCAGCGTTTCGAGCTCTCGCTCTCGGCCGACAAACGCCGAAGCAGGCGCGTAGGAACGCACGGCTATGCCTCGAGCGCGTCCGTCACCCGCTTCGTCACCGCCTCCACCAGTTCGCGATTCGAAAGCGTCTGTTTTTGAAGCACGCGTTCCGTGGCGGACGTCAGGATCGAACGCTCCTCGACAGTGAGTGTCTTGGCGGTCACCACCACCACCGGCACCTCCCGGAGGCGCGGCTGCGTGCGGATGTGTTCAAGCACGCCGAAACCGTCCACGTGCGGGAGCATGAGATCCAAAAGCAGCAGTCCGGGCGTCATGGTCTCCAGATGCTCGATCGCAGCACGGCCGTCCGCCGCCTCAACCACCTGGTGCCCCGTGCCTTGAAGCGCACGAACGATGAGCTCGCGCGAGGAGTGATCGTCTTCCACGACGAGCACGCTCCCACCGGAAAGGTGACCTTGAATCACTTTGACGAGACGCGAAGGCTCGACGGGCTTCACCACGTAGTCCACCGCGCCAAGCGCGTAGCCCTTCCCCGCCTCCCGAAGAATCGTGTGCATGATGACGGGAATGTCCGCGGTCGTTTCATCCGACTTGAGCGCCTGAAGAACACTCCACCCGTCCATGCCGGGCATCATGACATCGAGAACGATGACGTGGGGCCGAATGCGGCGCGCCGTTTCGAGCGCAAGGTCGCCGCGGTGCACGCTCTCCACGCGAAGCCGTCGCTTGGCGAGCGATCGCGAGAGGAGATCGTGCACGGTCGGATCGTCGTCGACCACCAGCACCAGGTGGCCCGCGTCGTTCGGCCCCAAACTCTGGGCAGCGTCCTCAAGCACCACCCGCGGAAGAAGCACGCGAAAGGTCGAGCCTTCGCCGTGAACGCTTTCGACGTCGATCGTGCCGCCCATCATCTCGCAGAAGCGACGGCTGATGGTCAGTCCGAGCCCTGTGCCGCCGTACTTTCGAGTGGTGCTCGCGTCGGCTTGGGTAAAGGGCGTGAAGAGGCGGTGGAGCTGCTCCGCGGTCATGCCGATACCTGAGTCTTCGACCTGAAAGAGCACCGTGTCGGGACCAGCGCGAACGGCGAGACGGACCGCGCCTCCGCTCGTGAACTTGTTGGCGTTGCTGAGAAGATTCAAAAGCGTCTGCCGGATCTTCGTCAGGTCCGCACGCATCGAACCAAGCCCGTCGCCGAGCTCCACGTGAAGCTGATTGCCGCTTTCCGCAAAAAGAGGCCGAACCGTGTCGACCACCCCGGCAACCGTGTCGGCCACGTCAAGCTCCTCGAGGAAGAGCTCCATTTTCCCCACCTCGATCTTCGAAAGGTCGAGCACGTCGTTGATCAACCCGAGAAGGTGGCGTCCGGCCGACCGAATGCGCTGCAGGTCGCTCAAGAGCGCGGGCTCGTTCAGCTCCTCCGCCTCTTCGCAGAGCATCTCGCTGTAGCCAATGATCGCATTCAGAGGCGTGCGCAGCTCATGGCTCATGTTTGCGAGAAAACGACTCTTCGCACGGTTCGCGGCCAACGCAGCGTCTCGCGCAGAAACCAGCGCGTGGTTGGTACGGCGCAGCTCCTCTTCCGCGCGCACTCGAGCGGTCACATCACGCTTCACGCCCACGTGGTGCGTGATCACTCCGTCGCCATCGAAGACCGGCGAGATCGTCGATTGGCAGTAGACCAGACGGCCGTCGCGGGCGCGCGACACGATGACGCCTTCCCAGACCTCGCCTGCCCGCAGCGTTTGATCGATGTCCATGAAGAACTCGCGCGAATGCTCGCTACTTCGCACCAGCTCTTTCGGAGTCTTTCCGATCGCCTCATCGCGAGGAATGCCGAAGGTCCGCTCATAGGCGGGGTTCACGTACTCCAGCACCGCGTCGGGAGAGGCGATCTCGATCACTTCCCCCACGGCGTCGATCGCCGTCGCGAGGAGCTTTTCCCGCGTCGTGGCCCGCCGCCGACGGTCGAGGAGCGCGAGTCGCGCGGCAATCTCACGCGGCTGAAGCGGGAGCGCGGCGATTTCGTCGACCCCATCCGGAGGCTCCACGAGCAGCTCAACGGGCCCAAAGAGGAGCACGTGCAGATGCGCCACGGGAGCCACCACACCGGCGACATCGTCCATGCGCGCGTCGAGAATTACTGCGTCGACCTCCTCCCCGGGAGACACGACCTGGTGGCCGGCCTCGACGACCTCAGCCTCCAAACGGCGCACGACCTCCGGATCCGGGGACGACAGCAATACGCGCACCTTCCGATGGTACCACTCGCGGTCGAAACGACCCGCTTTAGGTCATCGAGGCCACCGAAGAGCGGCTTTCCAAGCGGAAATTAGGGGACGAGCGGGCCGGCACAGCCCCTGCAGTAGTCCCTCTCGTGGACATGACGCGGGAGCGGCGGCATCGGTTGCATGCATGGGCCTTCGTGGTGGGAGTGCTCGCTGCTGCTCCCGCTCATGCCTACGAACTCAAGGAACCGCAGGAGGGCGTGTTCGTTCGCTGGCACCAGAACGATGTGGTCCTCCGACTGGCGGACGACACAGGCGCCGTCGATCGCGAGCTCCTCACCCATTCCTTGGCAATCGCCGCGGACGCCTGGCGCCATCAGAGCGCAGCGCCGCAGGTTTTCATTCGCGAGGGCGGCCCGAGCGAGCCGGACCCCCTCGACGGAATCAACAGCGTTCATGTTCTCGACGAATGGCCCACCTGGCGCTTTGGGGCGACCCTTGCCGTGACCATCAGCACGTACGAGCCCACCGGCCACCTCATCGATACCGACATCCTCATCGACGGGCGCACCCCGCTGGAAGTCGTCGCAAGCGCGGACTCGCCCCGATTCGACCTGCCTTCGGTGCTCACCCACGAAGTGGGGCACGTTCTCGGTCTCGACGAATCGGGCGTCGAGGGTGCCACCATGTGGCCGACCCTCCGCCGAGGCGACATTACCCAACGAACTCTCTCCGAAGACGACGTGGACGGCGTCATCGCCCTCTACGGTGACGGCGCGGCCGGAACAACGGTCGAAGAGTTCAGCTGTTCAACCGCACCTTCGGCAGCACACGCCTGGCTCGTCGTGATGCTGCTCTCTCTCCGAGGATCGAGGCTGGATCCGAAGCCCTAGGGCCCCAAGGCGGTGGCGACGCGACGTCGCTGTCTTGGGGTCGTTGGCTACGGTCGCCGAAGACTCGCCTCGGTGCGAGCGACGGTCACCCAACCCTCCATCCGCGACGTGAGCTCATGAATTCGGCGCCAGTCGGGGAGGCGGTGGCGGAGCTCAACGTTGATTTGATCCGTCAGCTCGGTCACTCGGATCAAGGCGCTTCGGAGGCGTTCCGCTTCGTCTTCAGCCACCCTCTAACCCTACGGGTGTGTGCACGTTCCGTCTATCCCCCAAATCGGTGAGATTGCACGAGATTGTTGCATAACCAAAAGTGACCACATCGGGTTTGAAATAAATAACTCGCCTAAACGTATCGAGTTTTGTGGGGCGAGAGCGCATGGCGTTGGTCGGAGCGATAGCGCTGACCACAATCGGAATGATTGGAAGCGCGCTCTCTCCTTATCTCTTGGTAAGTCACCCCTTGGAGCTGGTGATCCTCAGCCCGAGTCATCACCACGTCGCGCTCGTCGCGCCCGCGGTCGATCCGATCGTTCTCTTTGCCGCCGCGGTGAGCCGGCGTCTCGTTTCCCTCCTGATCTTCTTCGCCCTCGGCCACTTCTACGGCGTGCGGTTTTTCGCGGGGGCGCTGACGGCGAAGACTACGCGCTGGGAGCGTGTCGGACGGATTTTCGATCGCTGGGGACTACTGCTCCTCGCGCTCTTTCCGAGCGCAGCGATGGGTCTCCTCGCCGGCGCACGCGGTCTGAATCGCGCTCCCGTGGTCGCCTGCGCGACCGTGGGAACCTGTCTCTCCGTCGCCGGCGTGATCTACCTCGGGGACATCGCGGCCGTTTGGACGCAGCAGCTCGTGGCCTACATCGCCGACAATGTCGCCGCGGCCACGCTCATTGCGGTGGCCATCGTGATCTTCGCGTCGCGACGCCGGCTCAGCCTGCTTTCACGGGCTGCCACACATCGTCGATAAAGCGCGCGCGTTCGTCGGTGAAACGTTGCTCTACCTGGAAACCCGAATCCCGGGCGAGCCCCTCGACGTCGGAACGAAGGTACTTGTACGAATACTCGGTGTGGATCGGCTCCCAGGCTTGGAAGTGAAACCCGCGGCCTAGATGATCCACGCGCACCTCCTGTTCCACCAGGCTCACGAGGTAGCTCTCCATCGCCCCACTGAGCACTTCGTAGGTGCCATAGTGGCGAAACTGGCGAATGTCGAAGTTCGCGCCGAGCTCTCGATTGATGCGGGTTAGCAGGTTGAGGTTAAACGCCGCAGTGACTCCACCGACGTCGTTGTAGGCCGCGAGGAGAAGCTCGATGTCCTTCTTCAGATCAAAACCGATCAGCAGCCGGTCCTCGGGTTCGAGGTGCGTCCAAATGCGACTGAGAAATCCGCGCGCCTGTGCGCGATCGAAGTTGCCGATGTTCGAGCCGAGAAAGAGAACGAGCTTCGGCCGTCCCGTGCGGTTTTCCCCGAGCCAGCGAAGCGAGCCCGTGTACTCCGCGACGAGTCCGTGAATCTCGAGGGTCGGAAAGTCCGCGCCCATGGCGGCGACCAAACCGCGCATCGCACCTTCGGAAATATCCACCGGCACGTAGGTGACCTCTGCGCCACTCTCGACGAGATGCCCGAGGAGATGGCGCGTCTTCGCACCGTCGCCAGCGCCGAGGTCGACGAGGTCGAATGGGCCCTTCATGGTCGCGCAAATGTCGGCCGCGTGACGCCGTAGGATCTCGTCCTCGCAGTTCGTGAGGTAGTACTCCTCGCAGTTCATGATCTCCTGGAAGAGCTCGCTGCCACGATCGTCGTAGAAATACCGCGAGGGCAGGCGCTTCGGCGTCGAACTGAGGCCTACCAGCACCTCATACGCGAGCTCTTGGGGGGACGTGGCCCGCGCTGCCGCGTCCTCGTCGATCACCTCGAAGCGTTGCTCCACCATCGAGCGACTATGGATCCTTTCCTTCGAGTCGCCAGTGCCTTTGGCGCACGCCGCATCTGCGAAAGGGCCGAGAAGGGAATGGACTGTTCCTTCGTAGCCGACGCTGCTCGGTCTTAAAGTGCGCACATGAGCGACCGATCGCTGATTCGCACCCTTCCCCTCGGATCTCCGCCGTGGCCCACGCTGGATCCGTTTCTCTTCTGCGTTCACCACGACGATCGATACCCCGCCGGAAACGAGTCCATGGGACCTGCGGCCTCCCTTGCAGGTCGCGATCTCGGAATGGACTTCGCCGGCAAGGACGGGTGGCGGATGTATCACGGCGACGTCGTCCCCGGGTTTCCGCGTCATCCTCATCGCGGCTTCGAGACCATCACGCTGGCGCGAAACGGGTACATCGACCACAGCGACTCGCTGGGTGCGACGGCGCGCTTCGGTCACGGGGACGCGCAGTGGATGACGGCCGGCCAGGGCATCGTGCACTCGGAGATGTTTCCTCTCGTCCACCGGGACCGGGAGAACCCCACGGAGCTCTTTCAGATTTGGCTCAACCTGCCGGCGCGGGGAAAGTTGGTACCGCCGCATTTCACGATGCTCTGGGACCAAACCATTCCCAAGCCCGCGTTTGCGGACGCGGCGGGTCGCACCACGGAAGTTGCGATCATCGCAGGAGCCGTCGACGACCATCGCGCTCCAAATCCGCCGCCGCACTCCTGGGCTGCCGATCCTGACGCAAATGTTGCGGTCTGGACCCTCCGAATGGAGGCGCAGGCTGAGTGGACCCTGCCGCCTGCGCAAGAAGGCAGCCACCGTGCGCTCTACTTTTTCGCGGGGGAGTCCGTCTCGATCGACGACGAGGCGATCGCCGTCGGTCATCGCATCGATCTCGTGAGCCACCGTGCAACACGTTTGCGTAACGGCGATCGCCGGAGCGAGCTTCTGCTCCTTCAGGGCCAGCCGATCAACGAGCCGGTGGCTCACTACGGACCCTTTGTCATGAACACCCAGGGCGAGATCCGGCAGGCGATCACGGACTACCAGCGAACCGGCTTTGGCGGCTGGCCTTGGAAGAGCGACGGACCCGTCCATCCGCGAAGTGAAGAGCGTTTTGCGATTCATGCGGACGGGCGCCGAGAAGTTCCCTGACATCTCGGCTACGCTATCGGTATGCCGATCGAGCTCCGGCCGATGGTGGTTTCCGACACGCGTCTACTAGTCGTGGAGCCGCTCCAGCCCGTCGTGGTCGGCAGGAACCGGCTCTTTACGCTGCGCCGCATCGACGACGGTTCAGGACCGATCGACCGCGCCATCGAAAGCGGCATCGATGCGCACGGCGCAGACATCCTGATCTTCTGTAGCCGCCCTGGCGCGTCCTGGAGCTTTGACCCGTCGCTGACCGCCGAAGAGTTTTCTGATCTTGGGTATCACCTTCCGCGCACGCAGCTTCCTACCTGGCGTCGCTTCGCGCGGCGCGGGACCGTCAGCATCCTTCACGTCGGCTGGAACGCCCGAGAGGTCCTTGCGATCGACGAGGGCAAAGAACGCATTCTTCAGGGTCTGGAGCCGGGCGCTTCGCTCGACCGGTGGGTGCTCGAGCAAATGTCCGTGTTCCTGGTGTCGACCCTCGACGCCGTCCTTCACGATGTCGTGCCGCTTGTGTCGCGCCTGAAGGAGTCCCGACGATCACGGCTCAAGTCCCTCGTCTGAATGCGCGAGAGCGCGGTAAGCCAGCGCGCCTGCGACGGCCGCCACGAAGGGGACCGTGAGGTACAGCCACAGATCGTCGTGGCAGCCAGAGACCAGCGCGGGACCGAGGGACCGGGCCGGGTTGAGCGATGCGCCGGAGAGCGGACCGCCCACAAGCGCCGCAAGGCCGACCGTGCCACCGATCGCAATGCCAGCCAATGAACGCGGTGCGCGTCGGTCGGTCGCGACGGCGGCGATCACGAACATCAGGAGGAAGGTGAAGACGACTTCCGTCGCGATGGCGACCGCGAGCCCGCCGGACGCTTGGGTGACGCCAAGCTCTGCCACCGGGCCGAGAAGAACGCGTAGCAGGAGCGCGCCGAGGATCGCTGCCGCAACCTGCGACGCCAGGTAAGCGGGAACCTGCCGCCAGGAAAAGTGGCCGATGGAAGCAAACGCAACGGTCACGGCCGGATTGAAGTGGGCGCCCGAGATGTGCCCCGTCGCGACGATCATCACTGCGATGACCAGACCGAACGCCGCGGCGACGCCTGTATGGCCAAGCGCGGAAGTCGACGCGTCCACCATGATGGCGCCGCAACCGACGAACACGAGCGCGAAGGTGCCGATGGCCTCGGCAGCGCAACGTCGACCGAGAGAAGAAGCCGCCACGCGGCGAGTATGCGCTGGGGAACGAGACGACGTGAACCCGTCACGAACCCGACAAAAACGTTTCAGTGCGCTCTAGACTCCACTCGCATTCTGAATCTGCGTGTATTCGTCTCGGAACTCTGGCAAGACTCGACGAGGAGGTACGCCATGGACAAAAAGGGCAAGGGAGTGGGCAAGGTTGCGGGCAAGAGCGCCGGCAAGGTCGTGGACAAGGGCGGCAAAGTTGCGAGCAAGGTCGCCGGCAAAGTCGCGGGAAAGGTCGCCGACAAGGGAGTCGCAAAGAAGGTCGCTGCAAAGAATCCCGCAGCCGACAAGAGCCTCGCGACGCACCAAAAGGGCAAGACGAAAAAGTGAGAATTAGAAAACGGGCCGCGAAGCGTCGCGGCCCGTTCTTCGATCGCGGCTAGACCTCGAAGCGGTCGAGGTTCATGACCTTGACCCACGCCTTGGCGAAGTCCTTCACAAACTTCTCGCCCGCGTCGTCACACGCGTAAACCTCAGCAAGCGCCCGAAGCTGCGAGTTGGAACCGAAGACGAGGTCGACCCGCGTTCCGGTCCACTTCACGTCGCCGCTTGCGCGGTCACGGCCTTCGAACCCGTCTCCGGCGGCTTTCCACTCCGTCTTCATGTCGAGAAGATTCACGAAGAAGTCGTTCGTGAGCGTTCCGGGACGCGACGTAAACACACCATGCGCCGACCCGTCAGCGTTCGTGTTCAGGACGCGAAGCCCACCGACGAGGACGGTCATTTCCGGCGCCGAAAGCGTCAGCAGCTGCGCCTTGTCGAGGAGGAGATGCTCCGCGACGCCGGCCTGCGCCTCGTTGCGTAGGTAGTTGCGGAACCCATCCGCCTTGGGCTCGAGCGCGCCGAAGGAGTGAACGTCGGTCTGCGCCTGCGAAGCGTCGGTCCGTCCCGGCGTGAACGCGACCTCAAGGGTCACGCCCGCATCGCTCGCGGCCTTTTCGATGGCCGCCGAGCCCGCCAGGACAATCAGGTCCGCAAGCGAGATCGTTTTGTCGCCGGCGTTGAACTCCGCGCGGACCTTTTCGAGGGCGTCCAGCACCGTCGCCAGCTGCGCGGGTCGGTTGACCGCCCAATCCTTCTGCGGAGCGAGTCGCAAACGTCCTCCGTTGGCGCCGCCGCGCATGTCGCTTCCGCGAAACGTCGACGCGGACGCCCAGGCGGTCGCCACCAGATCCGAAACGGCAACCCCCGACGCGAGGATCGACGCCTTCAGCGCCTTGACGTCGTCCGCGTCGACGAGGGGATGATCCACCGCCGGAACGACGTCCTGCCAAAGGAGCTCCTCGGAGGGAACCTCCGCGCCGAGGTAGCGAACGCGCGGTCCCATGTCGCGGTGCGTCAGCTTGAACCACGCGCGCGCAAACGCGTCCGCGAACGCGGCGTGGTCCTGATGAAAGCGTCGCGAAATCGGCTCGTAGATCGGATCAAAACGGAGCGCGAGGTCGGCCGTCGTCATCATCGGCGGGTGCTTCTGC
>JBCDAA010000149.1:0-19534 GCA_039186435.1 Myxococcota bacterium
CCACTGAAACTTCTGAAAGGGTGCGTCGACGGGCGTGTCGGTGAGGTGGTTGACGTAGTTGCTGATGGTCTTTTGCGCGAGGCCGAGGACGACCTCCAAGAGGTTTTGCTCGGTGTAGCCGGCCGCTTGAAACGCCTCGAGCTGCGTCTTCGAAACGTGTCCGCGGTTGCGCACGAGCTCGAGGGTGAGGGAGCGAAGGACTTCGAGGCGTTCGGTCGGAAGCGGCGTTCCGTCTCGAAGTGCATCCGTGACGGCCGGGTCGACCTTTCGCATGTGCGCGATCGCCGTGTGCGCCGGAACGCAATAGTGGCAGGCATGTTCAACGTTGATCGTTTGCCAAACCACCGTTCGCTCTTCTTCCGTCAACGAGGTCGACTCGAACCATCCGTGCAGCGCTTTGTACGCCGTGAGGAGCTCGGGAGAACCAGCGAGCGCACCGTGAAGATTCGGGAGCATCCCGTAGGTCTTCTTGGACTCTTCGAGGAGAGGCTTGCTCGCGGTGGGGGCGCTTTCGAGGGTGTGAATCGTGGGCTTCATGGTGGGTCTCTTTTCCGGACCGTTCGGTCCAATAATGGGCAAAACGAAAGGCCGCGCGGGATGCGCAGCGTGCGGTCATTCGAGAAATAAACCGCGAAGTGCGATGTCGGCGGCGCGAAGGACAGCGCCTCGAGACGCGCCCGACCTCACGAGCATTTTGAGGCCGCCGAGCGTAGCGACGAGAAAGCGGGCGTGGTCGCGGGCGTTCGCGGCGGGGTCGACGTCACCTTCCTGCTGGGCGCGCTCGACCGCGTCGGTGAGATGTCCCTCGAGACGTTTCATCGAGGCTTTCACGACGCGCTGAAGAGGTTCGTCATCGGGCATCGCGCCCGCGGTATTCATCAGGAGGCAACCGCGCCGGCTCCCGCGGGTCTCGTCCGCAACCGCGCGGACGAAGCCCTCCAGGAACGCGCGCCCGGACGGGCTCTCCTCCAGTCGCTGACGCATGGGCGCGAAGCATTTGTCGACGTAGTGCGTCAGGCTGCGCGCGAAGAGCTCATCTTTGCTTCCGAAGGTCTGATAGAGGCTGCTCTTGGAAAGACCCGTCCGTTCGAGGAGGGTGCTGAGACTGGCGCCGTACCCGAAGTCCCAAAACGTCTCCATCGCCGCATCGAGAGCGGTGTCTGGGTCAAATTCGAGGGGACGTCCGCGGGCCACAACCCATTTATGGACCTATCGGTCCAGATGTCAATGCCGGGACATTGAAGAAATCCGCGCGAACCGGCCGCAATGGCCGTTCGACCGGGGGTAATCGGCTTTGGTCACGCGTCCTGCGCTTTTCGAGGGCGCAGCGATGGAGGTAGCGTGAGCGGGTGGGGAAGCAGCGCAACGTAGATCCGGGACGGCGAAAACGACCGAAGCGGCGCACGGGCCAGGCGATCGTGGACGCGGTGGTGGAAGCCACCGAACGTCTCCTTGCCCAGGATGGTCTCGCGGGGCTTACGACCAAGCGGATCGCCAAGGTCGCCGGGGTCAGCTCCGGATCGATCTACCAGTATTTTGAAAGCAAGCAGGGCATCGTCGCGGAGCTTGCGCGTCGTCTTGAACAGCGCGCTCGCGATCTCGCGTTCGAAAAGCTTCAGGGCATCCCGCCGAGTGAGATGTCAGCCGTGATTCGCATCTTCGTCGGGGTGCTTGTGGAGGAGAGCCTTGGCCATCAGCAGATGAGGCGGTCGCTGATCCGCGAGGTGCCGCGCGCCTGGATTGAGACGAACAGCGCAGTGGTCGACGAAGAGGTGCAGGCGTTCGTGCAGCGAGTGATCGCCGAGGCTCCGCAAGCACGCGAGGGTTCCCCAGAGATGATGGCGTTCGTCGTTCATCATGCCGTCGAGGCGGTAGTGGAGGCGGCCGTGCTCCGGCATCCGGAGTGGCTCGGGGACGAGGCGTTTCAGCGTGAGCTGGCGCGTCTCGCCGAGTGCTACCTCAGTCGTTAGCGCAGGTACGCGATGAGCGAGACCTGACTTGAAACGCCGACCAGGCGGTTTGCGAGACCGGGGGCTTCGTTGCGGCCCGCGTCGGGTTCGAAGCGAGCCGAACCGTTGATGCGCTGACGCCGGAGCGCTCGTACGTCCAGCGACACGCCTAGCTGCTCATGAACGCGGAACTCCGTTCCGAGTCCCGCAGAGAGGTCGTAGTAGCGCATGCTCACGTTGATGACTTCTTCCGGCGCAGGACTGTGTTCGGAGGGGCATTCCGTACTGTTGGTGGCCGCAAAACGTCCATAGCGAACACCACCCACCACAAAAAGCTGCGCGAGGTTCCAGGGATTGAGGTAGACGCGCGTGTCGAAGGAGAGCGATCCGTCGATTCCGATGAGCTGCTCGTCGCCGTTGCGATGGCCGAGAAAACCGGCGCGAACGCCGAAGTCGAAACCAAGCGCGCGGATGGGGCGCAAGCGGACGCCGAAGTTGATGCCGCCGTTTCGCTGCGCGCCCCGGTCTTCTTGCACGCCGCCAAAGCCATCGAACGCCAGGAAGATGCCGATGGGGCCGGCCCGATTCTCGGCTGCGGGTGCGACCGCGGTTGGGGTCGCGTTGCGGAAGGCGGACGCACCGTGGGTTCGATGCCACGCATCCTTGGCGCGTTGCACCGCGGCTCGGTCGTGGGTGGAGATGCCGTCCTCCAGGGCAAAGAGGTCCGAGTTTGCCGTCGCCGTGGGTGTCCATAGAACGAGCCCCAGCACTCCGAGCGTTGCGAGTTTCACAGTCGGTCCTCCCCTTCGTTGAGCAGCGGTTCATCGGGATACGCGCGGAGCAGCGCCGCCTCCGCTTCACGCGTCGCGCCACCGGACGCTTCCAGCGTCTCCACCCAGCGACGGTGCGCAGCTCGGCGGAGCGGTTCTTCGAGTCCCAAGCGGATCGCCAGCGCGAAATCGTGCGCGGCGAGCTCGGGGCGTGCACGCTGGTGAATCCTGCCGAGGGTGAAGGCCGCCAGCGGACTCTGGTCATCGTCACGCTCGACGATCTGATGCAGCAAGATGGTCGCCTCTCGCTGCGAACCTGCGCGGCGAAGGGCCTCTGCGCGAAGAAGCAACGCCCGACTCGGCGTTTGCAAATCAGCGAGAGTCGTCGCCGGCGGTCCTGCGGTCTCCGGGGCGTCGTGGCTCGTGACCGGTGTGTCCGGATCGTCGACGCGGACTCCGGCCGGAAGATCGAGCGCTTGCCCCGCGCCGAGGAGGTCGACTCCGTCTTTGAGCAGCACGCTTCGAACGACCACGCGGCCGCGTTCGACCCGAACGTGAACCTCCCCGTCGCGTTGAATCACGAAGCGGGTTCCGACGACCTCCACCGCGGCAAGGCCCGCGTCGACGCGCCAGAGGCGACCGCGACGGTCGACGTCGTAGGTGATCTGACCGCGTCGCTGCAGCATTTCGATGCGGTCCGCTTCGTTAAAGAGAATCCGTACTTCGCTGTCCGGCGCTAGGGTAAGCTGCGACCCGTCCGAAAGGAGAACCTCCCGAGCCTCCGCGTCCGCGCGAATCACAGGCGGTAGCGGATCGCCAGACGCGAGCCGGAGCGGTTCGGGGCTGGTTCCACCTCGTAGGGCCCAGACCGGCCCTACCACGAGAAAAGCGACCGCCACCGCGGCTCCAATCTTTGCCAGCATCGGGGAGAGCCGCGGTTGAGTGGGGCGGCGCGTAGACGCAATTCGCTCCCAGAGTGCATCGACGCGTTCTTCGTGCACGGGAAGATCCGCATTCGCGAGGGGCCTGTCGCCATCGGTCATCGCGCTGCCTCTTCGGTTTCCGTTCCCGCGTCACGCGCGGTGCGTTTTTGTCCGACGTCAGCCGGACCGGATCCTCTCGAAGGACTGCCTGTTCCAAGGCGGCGTTCTGCCCGCTGCAGTCGTCGCTTAACGGTGGCGAGGGAACAGCCCGCGAGGGACGCGCACTCCTCCAGCGCGTACCCTTCGACGTGCCGGAGCATCCAAACGATGCGCTCGTCTGCGGGGAGTCTTTGAATGTGGGTGGCCAGCCAGCGAAGTTCCGTTGCGACTTCCGGGTCGCCGCTGTTGCTCGCCATTCGTTCGAACGCGGCATGTGGCGCTTCTTCTGGCGAACCGAAGATGTAGCGGCGACGTCGCTTCAGGCGTTTGCGACACTCGTTGAGCACAATGCGAGATGCCCAGCGCCCAAAGTCATCGGGTTTCCGCAGCTGGTCGACACGGCGCAGGATCTTGAGGAATGCATCGTGAACCGCGTCGTCCGCTTCGCTTCGTTGGCCTAGCACCCTCGTCGCCAGCCCAAGAAGCATGGCCGCGTGCCGCCGGTAGAGTCGCTCCATCGCGTGGGGATCCTCCGCGCGATGCGCGAGAACGAGATCCGCGTCGCTTCGATCGGGAAGAGGTAGGGGAACCACCTCGGCTCGCTCGCTTCGCACCACGGGGAAACGATTGCGCTCGAGGTGGTTTCGGCTCACCGACGTGTGCGCTCACTCACGGTCCCGATTCGACCCTCCTGACCTAAAACTTGGCCGAAAGGCCAAGGAAGGAAGCTCTCGGAAGCGAATGGGACCCGATCAAGTTTCACACTTGATTGGGGGAAGCCACGCCCTTCGCGGCAAGGCTAGGGCGTGGTCGGGAGGAGGGGCGCCGTCGGGTCGCCCCCCGTCACATCGCCACCTCGATCGCTCTCCGAAAAGCGCCCGTCGTGGGCAAACGCGGTGAGGCGATAGTCCGGGGTGGGTCGGTCGACTTCCGAGGTTGGGATGTACCAGGTGATCACCGAATTGGAGATCACGACCCGCGCCGCGGTTGGGATTTCCATCGTGTTCTGCGACGAGTCGACCTGCGTTGCGGTCACCGACCACTCCCGGGCGAGGTGATCCCACTCGAGCTGATACCAGCGGTCCGCGCCTTGAAAGTAGTCCCAGATGAAGGGGTCTCGAGGCACCCAGTCGTTTTCGGGGTCAAGGTCGGACTCCAGGACGAGCGCGTAGATGAGCGAGTGCGTCGGGTTCCCGTCGGGGACGGGCGCGGAGAGCTCCGTGCGAAAGGTCCACATCGCGCCGCTCGGAAACTCGGCCGGGTCGGCGGCGCAAACGGTCCGAACGCCATCTTCAACGAGGTTGCAGGGGTAGGCGGTGTTGCCGAAGAGGCCCCGCGCTCCGTCTTCGTTGAGCGTTTCGCGCCTCGCCGCGGCGCCCGCGATGTCGATAAACGCATCGAAGAAAGTGCACTCCTGGGAGGGACCGAGGCTGTCTCCACAGTCTCCGCGATTGTCCGGCATCGCTGCGATGCATTCCCCGGACAAAGCCGCGGGCGGCATCTCGATAAGGGCGGATACCTGCTGGTCCGTGTCGGTAAATCTCGCCTCGGACTGGACCCTCGCACGGACATTGGCGGTCATCGTGCCGGCTTCCGTGCACCGGAAGCGGGGTTCCCAGACTGCCGGGAGCATTCGGAACTGTGCCGTACCGGTGACCTCTTCAACGCGCTCGAGGTCCTCAACGCGGAACTCGATCGTCCGGTAGGTCAAGTCCAAGATGAACCCGAAACGAATGGGTCGGGGTATTCCGTCGCGAAAGTAGACGCCCGTAAAAATCTCGCCTTCACTCGGCATGGGGGCTACGACGGCCTCGGTGAGTCCCTCGACGATGGTGTCGGAGAAATCGCGGAGGACCTCGATCTGCCCGACTGCATCCGGCTGCTGAACGAGGATAGCGTCCGAGAAATGCGGGATCTCCGCGATGATGGAGTCGTCGCCAAGAAGCAACGATATCGGTTCGACAGTGTCTCCGGACACCAGGATGCCCGCGACCGCCCCGCTCAACGGTGCACGCACTTCGAGCTCCGCGGGCTCGGAAAAGGTGACGCCGTCGGGAAGGAGCGTGACCCCGCGAAAGAGCTCGAGCCCGTCCTCGGATTCGACCGTTCCCTCCACTCCGTCGATGACCTCGATGTCCCCTGGACTGACGCCCGCGGGAAGCGAGTTTGCGGCGACGCGAAGGACGATGCGCCCGTCCGCGCTTTGCACGTCGAAGGCGTCGTGTGAGCTTGCGCCCGCATCGGGTGTGCCCGTGTCGCCCGTGTCGCTTGCTCCCGTGTCGGTCGTACCCGAGTCGCTTCCGCCGCTCGATCCACCGCAGGCGAAAACGAGCGCGAACGCCCAACCGAGCCTCACCGCGGCCTCAGTAGATTGTTGGCGACTGCGACGAAGGGCGTGTCGTCCGCGTCGAGCGCGATTCCGACCGATTCGAGTGCGTCCCCGATCACGTCGCCCCGAAGGTCGAAGCTGACTCGTTCTCCGCCCAGTGGATAGAAGAGCACGGCGTAACCGCGACCCGAGATGCTTCGACCCCCTACCACCCACGGGCGCCCCGAGGAGTCGAGGACGGCATCCGCGTCGGAGAAACGAAAGTCGTCGGGGCTCGCCAGCTCCACCTCGGTCCAGGTCGAGCCTTCGCGCCTGCTCCAGTAGAGCCCGTCGGCGCGGCTGCTCACGAGGCCCGTCGAGACGATGTGGAGGTTCCCGCTCCCGTCGATGAGCATGGAGCCGTGCACGCCAGCGGCCATGCCCGGTACGTCCTCGATCGTCCAGCTTCCCGCGGTGCCGCTCGCGTGGCGAAGAACGGCCGCGTCCCCGACGGTCGCGAGGTAGGAAATGTGCACGGTACCGTCGTCTGCAATCGCAATTCGTGCGAACTCGCCGGACTGATCATCGGCCGCTGGGGTGTCGACCGTCTCGACGTCGAAGGTGCTCCCATTGAAGACGCCGTAGCGGAGGGAGAGGGTTGCCCGATCGAACCAGACGACGTGCGGTGTGTTGCTCCCGTCGGTCGTGATGGCGAAGTGGGTGAAGAGGTTGTTTACATCCGAGTCGCCCACCTCGATCCCCCGCCAGGTTCCGTCCTCGATCCACACGTAGTGCAGCCTGAATGCGGAGCTGACGCCCAACGGAAAGAGGATGTGGGGGTTGTCGTCGCCATCGATCGCGAGCGCGTTTCGCTTCGAAAAGGGCCGGGAAAGGGACGTTTCTTCGGTCACGTTGGTCGTGAGCCAGCCATCGCCGTCGCGGACCGCGTACGAGACGAAGCCGTTACGAATTTCCCGCGCGAGGACCCGCTCGGTTCCGTCGCTCGCGATGGCAATGTTGACCTCCACGCCGCAACAGCCGTTCGGGGTAAAGCCTTCGCGATCGAACTCGCTGAATTCGGTGCCTCCACCGCCGGCGTCCATGCCGGCATCGATGTCGCCGCTGTCGACGCCCCCGCTGTCGACGCCTCCCCCACTGTCCACGGTGCCCGAGTCGACGCCCCCACCGCTGTCTCTCCCAGGACCCGAATCGCTCGACCCCCCAGATCCTCCGCACCCCAACGCCACGACGAACACAATCCAAGCCCGCATACCCGAGACTCCTGCGCTTTATGGGAGGAACGCCGGTTCACTCCCTCGGTTCGGAGCTGTTAGTCACGCTCGAGGCCAGATCGATCACGAGGCGCGGTGTTTTTTTCGATCGGGGCGTCGTAGGGCGTCGGCTTCGCCCATTCGATCCGTTCTTCGTCCGCTGGGGGCGATTCGGGAACTTGTCGCCGGTGACGCTCGCGGAGCGCGCCTGATTCGGCAGTGCGATCCGCCGCCGGGTGACAACGCCTCTTGCCAGTCCTGGGTTCGAGACTTATGTCGCCCACGCCATGTTTGCCATCCACACCTTTGCGTCGCCGGTTCACTCCGAGCAGTGCGCCGTGGACTACGCGCTGATCTGCGTTTGGCCGGCATCGATCTGAGCCCGTGACGGTCGAGGGATGCCGCACGCAGCGCGTTCTGCTGCGGCGTGCCGTCACGGAAGCGAGCGCTCCCTGCGAGTGCATCCAAACCCGCTCCCCTGGAGCGGTAGGTCCGTCGCGTGCCTTCGGCCAGCACGCGAAGCTGCGCAGCCTTCCCAGCGAAGGCGCGCCGGACCGGTTTGGCCGCTTTGAGCTCAGCCATGACTACCAAGCACATTCGAAACATCGGCATCGTCGCGCACGTCGATGCAGGCAAGACCACTTTAAGCGAGCGAATCCTTCTCTACACCGGGCGGATTCGAAATCACGGCGAGGTTCACACGGGCAATACGGCCCTGGACGATCGCCGAGACGAACAGGCCAAAGGGATCACCATCGGCGCGGCGACGGTGCGCTGCGAGTGGGGCGACCACGCCATCCATCTCGTCGACACCCCGGGCCACGTGGACTTCACCATCGAAGTTGCGCGTAGCCTTCGTGTTCTCGACGGCGTTGTCGTTGTTCTCGACGGAGTCGCGGGCGTTGAGCCGCAGACGGAGACGGTGTGGCGCCAAGCGCGCCTGCACTCGCTTCCGGCGCTGCTCTTCGTCAACAAACTCGATCGCCCCGGTGCGTCCTTTGCGCGCTGCGTCGCCGAGTTTGGTGAGCGCCTCGGCACCGAGGTCGCCGTCGTGTCGCTTCCGATCGTGGAAGACGACTCGGTGGTCGGTGTTCTCGATCTCGTTCGAGAACGCCTTTTGATCTGGGAGGACGACGAAGGGCGAACGCTTCGGAGCGATCCGATTCCGGAACGCTATGCGGCGATCGCGCGGGAAGCGCGGGAGGCCCTCGTGGAAACGGCCGCCCTCGCGGACGCGTCGCTTCTCGAAGCATGGCTCTCGGGCACCGTCGACGAGGATGCCCTTTTGGGGGCGCTTCGTCGCGGCACGATCGAGGAGCTCTTTGTGCCGGCGCTCGGCGGATCCGCCTATCGGAATCGCGGAGTGCAGCCTTTGCTCGATGCGGTGGTCGACTATCTACCGTCGCCGCTCGATCGCGGGCCCGTCGAATCCCTCGACGGACACGCCTGTCGTCCTCCGGATCCTTCGGCGCCCCTTGCTGCGCTCTGCTTCAAGGTGGTGCACGATCGCTACGGTGCGCTTTCCTTCGTGCGCGTGTACAGCGGGACCCTTCGCGAGGGGGGAACCGTTCGTCATACGCGCCTCGGCCGCGACGTTCGCATCGGTCGCCTCGTGCGCCTTTTCGCCGGTCAGCGTGAAGCCATCCAGGTTGCGCAGGCGGGCGAGATCGCGGGCGTCATCGGTGGCGATTGGGCCACTGGCGACACCCTTTCGGATCCCGCGCATCCGATCGTGCTCGAAGCGATCGAGGCGCCGGAGCCCGTTGCCCTTCGTGCTCTTGAGCCTTGCACTCGTAAGGATCGCGATCGCCTCGGCGAAGCGCTTCGGCGTCTTCTTGTTGAGGATCCCTCGCTACGTCTTCGGAGTGATCCCGAAACGGGGCAGACCCTGCTCGCCGGCATGGGCGAGCTTCACCTGGAGATCGCGGTCGGGCGACTGGCGAGCGATCATCAGGTGGACGTTCGGGTCGGGGAACCTCGCGTGGCCTATCGAGAGACGGTCCGCGCGCGCGTTTCGCACGAAGTGAAGCACAAGAAACAGAGTGGAGGCCCCGGTCAGTTCGCCCACATTGTGGCCGAGCTCGGTCCCGCCGCGCGGGATGAGGGTCTTCGTTTTGCCGATCGCACCGTCGGTGGCGCTGTGCCGAAGCCCTTCGCCGCCGCGACGCGAAAAGGGTGCCTGGACGGAATGGTTCAAGGGCCCCTCGGCTTTCCCGTCGTCGACCTTGAAATCGATCTTCTCGACGGGTCGTTCCATCCGAACGATTCGCACGAGCGTGACTTTCAGATCGCCGGCGCACGCCTGATTCGCGAGGCCTGTCGCGTGGCGGGTCCTGTTCTTCTTGAGCCTTGGATGGCGCTCGAAGTCTCGGCGCCCGACGAGTCCCTCGGGGATGTCCTCGGGGATCTCGCCTCGCGGCGCGCGCGGATCCTCGGGATGCGCGCAGAAGCCGGTCGCCAGCTCGTCACCGCAGAGCTTCCTCTCTCGGAGACCTTTGGCTACGCCGGACAGCTCGCGGGTCTTACCCACGGTCGCGGGGCTCACTCGATGAAGCCCCTCGGCTACGAAGCGGTTCCCGAAGCGCTCGTTGCGAGCGCGGTAACCGCGGCATGAGAATGCGCCGCTCTCTTTGGGGAGCGGCGCGTTTCTTTTTGGGGTTCGGAACCTTCTTCGATCTTTGAAGGTACCCTTGGACAGTGCAGCGCCAAACGTTTTTCAAACGTGCGTGCGTCTAATTCCGGTCGACGGCACGACGGTTTACGCATGCTACGCTGCACGAATGACAATTGAGCTTCGCGATGCGGTTGTGTCCGCGATTGGCGTGTCATTGGACGGCTTTCGCAATCGATTTCCCGACGAGTCTATCGCCTGCTACGCGGTCGTTACCGACAACGACCTTGGGTCTCTTTACGGGGCGATCTGCACGACGAGCCGAGCCGAAGACTTCGACGATTCCACGTATCGCTTTCGGCCCGCGGAGTGGGATGTCGAAGATACATCCTCCTTCAAGTCGGCCTCGAAGCTAATCCGCAAGATCGTTGACCAGCGGTACAGCAAGGAAGGCCCGGAGATCGGTCCTGACGACGATCACCTTCGGCCGTGGAAGGCTGAGCTTTTCGGCATCTGGCGGGAGCACTCCAGAAGCACCGCAACGAAGGCTCTTTCGAGGCGCAATCCCTCCTGATGGCAACGAATCACTGGCCGGGTCCGTGGCACTTTAAATTGGTGGATGAGGCTGCAAAATCCCTCAATCGAAAAAGCGTCTACGATGCGTGGCGTGCTACTTACGGTTAGAGGGTTGTTTGTCATCATGCTCACGCGTCAGCCGCTGTTCTCTGGGTGAATCTCAGATTTTGGCCTGCCGGCTGGAGAACCGTTCGAATCACCTTCACCAGTGCTGCGCCGTGAAGGAATTGTGGCCGACGTGCTGCACTTTCATGTAGCAGCTACCCCCCAATCGGACGTTGTCCGATTCATCATTCGGCGACCACTCAAGTTGGCCCTAGCTCGTCGTTGAATGGGTTACACCGATTCGGTACGAGATGCGTATGAGTGGAGCACTTGGCGTTTGTGTCTCGGACTTCTCTTGCTCGGGAACATGGTGATCGGACTTGCAGCGGGTGCGGCGGAACCGATCGCTAGTTGGGTATCCGCGATGTCTTGGGTGCAAGTGCCAGCGGAGGTGTACAGCGAACGTGTGCGCTTTTTAGGCTACCCAGAGAATTTTGCGTTCGCGTACAGCTACGAGTTCGGCGGCGTGCGGTTCCCCGGAAATGAGTATGGATGGGTCGAGCCGGTTCCGGATCGAGATGAATGGGTGTTGGAGGTTTCCGATCATGTCTGGGTGAACCCCTCGGACCCAGCGCAAGCGGTTGTCGATCGTCGACTGCACGTCGACGCTCTTGAATGGTGGACCAGCTTGTATCTCTGGCCGGGGCTCTTGGTCATAGCTGGCACGAGACGCAAACGCCTCCCCCAAGTGGTTGGGACGCTCAGCCTACTCTTCGGCTGCGTTTGGATCGCGAGTTTGATTGGAAGCAGTCTTGTCCTAGTCGCTTCAGTGGGCTTTGCCCTCGTAGGCGTGTACAGCGTGCGCGGAATGGGAGCTTGGTTCGTCTTGAGGACCGTGCTTGCAACCGCTGCTGCGACGGCGACGTTGGGCGTCATCCTTTGGTACGTCGATCTCAGTCACTGGACGCGTACGTTGGTTGTCTATAGCTCCTTCGCCGGGGGCGGCATCGCGCTCTCGGTACCACTTTTTCAGACCACCCACGCGGCCTATGTGAGTTGGGTGACGGACCACGCGCCGAGCCGCTAGCGAGGTCCCTGGTAGCGACAGACGGCGCGCAGCGCTACAAACGGAGCAGCGATGCTTTGGATCACCCGCCTCTCGATCTTGCTCGCCGCGGCATGCTCCGGAGGTTCGAGCCCTGATCCTGACGGCGGCGCTGAAGACGCGCGCGTCCCCGAGGATACCGCAGCTCCACTGCAGAACAGATTTGCCTTGTGCTCGATTTCGGTAACCCCGTCTGGGGTTACAGGCTTCCTCTCCGCAGTGCCGGGAGTGAGTGAAGGACGCGCCGACGTGCGAGAAGCGATCGAACTCGGCGGAACCCCTACGTGCGCGACCAGCTTCGGCGCCGCCTTTGCTGCGACCGACGAAGCGCCTGAAGTCGCTCGGTACGAACTGGACGGCTCCGGTCAGCTCGCCGAAACCGGCACAGTGAGTTTTCTAAACGAAGGTCTCAGCGTGATCGGAGGCGCACCAGCGCGAGCGTTCGTCTTCTTGTCGGAAACTGAAGCACTCTTCCTCGACAGCCGCAGCACGACCCTTGTGCGATGGAACCCGCAAGCGATGACGGTTGAGTCGAGCTTTCGGCTTGCCGGCCTTGTGGTCGACGACGCGACCCCGACAGTTCGCAGGGTGATCGCGGAAGGCCGTGACGACCTGCTCTTCTACGTGCGCTACAGCCGCGAGAATCTGTTCGCGAAGCGGAGTGCCCTCGTCAGCCTCAACCCGGAGACGGGAGACTTTTCAATCGACATGGATGAGCGATGCGGCGGACTCTTCAGCGACGTTCAAACGAGCGATGGAGCGATCTACTTGGCCAGCGCCCCGCATGTATCGACGTATGGCGAGCTCGGGATTGGAGAAGAAGGCCACCAGTCGTGCATTCTTCGTGTGGCTCCAGGGGCAACTACCTTCGACGACGACTTCTTTGTCCCGATGAACCTCCTCACGGGCGGAGTTCCCACGGGCGGCTTGATTCCAGCTGGGGACAACGGGGCGATCGTCTTTGGCTACGACGACACGGTTCGTGACTCGTCTGGGTTTGCTTCGCCCACCGACTTCACGAACGCCTCCTCCTGGCGCGTGCATCGAATCATGGACCTGACTGCGCTGCCCGACGCGACCGCCGCGCCCGTTGAGGACTTTCCTCTTCAAACGGGCCGCGTATCAGAGGTCTTCAACGCTGACGGTCGTCGTTACTTACTGCGGGTCGGACCGCTCTTTTCGTCTTCGACGTTTCAAGACATCACCGATGTCGACAACGTGACCGACGGCCTCACCGTGCGCGGCGCGATCGTCGCAAGCGGGGGCGCACTCTAAAGAGCCTCGCGCGACTCCATCAACTGGATCGCAGCTTGGTGGCCGCCGTGCTCGGCCCAGCCTTGCGCGTCGCTGTTGAAACGAGGCTCCTGAATCGCTGGATCTGCTCCTCGATCGAGAAGCTCTTGAGCAATGTCGACGTGGCCGTGCCAGAGCGCGTTGTGCAGCGGTGGCGGGTTGCCTTCGTTGATCGGATAGCCGCGCTCGAGAAGGAGACGAACCGCCGCGATGCGCCCTTCGCCCGCGACCCGCACCAGCAAATCGGGGCGTTCCGACCGAAGCTGCTCCAGCATCGCCGGCGTTTCGATGCGACGCGCCTCCGGGTCTTCTCCCGCTAGCAACGCCGCCTGAAGCGCGTCCAGGGCATCGATCGCCTCGGGGGAAACGCCCGCCTCTTCCAAGTGACGGACCACAGCGTTGTGACCACCCAGCCGCGCGCGCCGCCACGCGGAGTTCCCGCTGTCGTCTCGCGTGTGAGGGTCCACGCCTGCTGCCAACAGAAGCTCGATGCGATCGAGGTGGCCGTTCGAAGCTGCGTTCATCATCTGGTAGTGAAGCGTTGTGTTCTGAACACGACCATCAAACTCGCTCAGCCAATTCAGCGGCGCGTCAGGGCCAAGCCCAAACTCCAAGAGCAACGCGAGCGCTTCGGCACCGGGTCGGAGCATTCGGTTGTAGAGCGCCTGCGAGTCGTTTGGATCGGCACCCGCTTCCAACAAGAGGCGCGCAAGCTTGAGTCCATCCGGATGTTCTGGAAGCGCACGCGGACCGCGTTCGCCGCGACCCATCGCTCCGGCGACGGTGGTAAAACGGCACACGTCAAAGGTCACGAAGTGGGCATTGGGATCCGCGCCAAGGTCTAAGAGGATCTTCGCGGCAGCCAAGTAGTCTGCGTTCGGGTCGGCGACGCGGCTGTAGCAGAGATAGAGCAAAGGTGGCCAATGCCGTGGTCCGGACGCCGCGTTGGCGTTGGTGGTGGTGGCCAGGCGCCGCAGGTCGTCGGCGCGTCCAAGCGCTGCCGCGACGTAGAGGTCGTCCGCCCATGGGGGATCGTCCTGGAGCAAGGCCGCGGCTTTTGCGCGTACAGATGGATGATCGACGCGGCCGTCGTAGCGAAGGCAGGCGCAATCAAGAAAGTCGGCGCGAGACATGGTGGCTATCTTCGGAGGTTCGGTACTCTTGGGCAACGCGTGTCGGTCGGCGCCCCAACCAGGTACGTGAAAGTCTGGTCATCTCTTGGGCAATGCGCGCCAATCCCGCCCGCCAATCCCGCCCCAACCAGGTACGCGAAAGTCTGGTCATCTCTTGGGCAATGCGCGCCAATCCCGCCCCAACCAGCCAATGCGCCCCAACCAGGTACGCGAAAGTCTGGTCATCCGCCTCACAATGCGCCCCAACCAGGTACGCGAAAGTCCGGTCATCTCGATCCCCCACGGAATGCCCCCAACTCGGCCGGACAATGCGCCCCAACCAGGTACGCGAAAGTCTGGTCATCTCCTGGGCAACGCGCGCGGGCCGATCGATCCCAACCAGGTACTTGAAACTCTGGCGGCATTGGACGCGAGAGTCTGGTCGCATTGGGATCTGAGTCCATCCGCACGCGCCGATACCTGAAACTCTGGACGCCGATTGATCCCAACCAGGTACGCGAAAGTCTGGTCGCGTTGGGATGCGAGAACTTGGACGCATTGGGATCTGAGTCATCGGCGCACCGCCACGATGTCGCCGCCAATCCGCCGATCGACCTTTCTAACTGTTTGAAATCACAAGCGCGCGTATCCGGCACGAGCTGTGCTCAATGCCCGTTGTGGGGTACCCGCGACCGGTTGTGCGAGGTGGGACGTATGCGCTGACGAAGCGCACGGCGTTTCGGAAGGCATTCCTCGCGCCGTGGGACCCGCTCGTGATGCAGACCTGGCTCTATGTGCTAGCCGGCGCGCAGCACCGGACCGGCGTGTCGATCCACCACACGATGCTGAACGTCTCCCATCAGCACACGTCAGTGTCGACGTCGGAGAAGGCGAACCTTCCGCGCTTCACGGAGTATGCCCATCGGGAGATGAGCAAGGCGGTCAATGTGCTCCTCGCTGCACGGCGATACGAGGCGCCGCGGCAAGTGTTCGAGGATCGCCAAACTCACCAGATGCGACTGCTCGATGCTCCCGCGTGCATGTCCCACATCCTCTACGAACGGCTCAACGGCGTCGCCGCAGGATTAGTGGCCAAGCCTGAGCACATGCCAGGGTGCCGGTTCGACTTCGCGCTCTGGCGGGGGGAGCCGCTGGTGATCAAACGCCCGCCGCTGTACTTCAACCCGAAGACGACCGAGACCGAACGGGAGCTCTACTTTGACATCGATCCACTTACGTATCTCGAGTTCGGCGGAGACATCGACGCCATCGTCCATCACTTTCGCCGAACCGAGCGACTCGGAGTCCAGGCGTTCCGTAGAGCGCGAAGATTTCCTGTTTTGGGCGCGAAGAAGCTTCGGAGGATCCACCCCTACAACGAGCCGAGGACGAATCGAGAGACTGGTCGCCGTCTCGTGCCGACATTCAAGCTTGGCGCGAGAGGTGTCAGTGGTCGGGTTGCTCGGATCCACGCTTGTCAGGAGGTGACCGCGTTTCGTGCCGAGCATGCAGATGCCCAGACTCAGCGGCGAAGAGGTCGCGAAGCACTGTATCCGGCAGGCACCTACAAGATGCGCGTCGAGCATGACGTCGATGTTGCTGCGCCTGGAGCGAGCGCGCTTGTGACGGCGCCGGGATTAACACTCGGCGAAGCGAAACAGCGAGTCGACCGATTCCCGGCAGGGGTACCCAACGCGCCCGACCAGGTTGCGAGCGCGTTTGCGGACGAAGCGGCTTCGGTGTTGCAACAGGATCGTATGAGTTTTCGAGGTGGCGACGAACCCGTCGGGCGCTCGCCGAACGAACCCACGGTGGATGTCCAGCATCGCCTTGAGTCTCGGCGGGAATCCCACGCGTCGAGAGTCGTCGTACTTCGTGATCACCGACGAGGACGGCCGAGTCGAGAGCCACCCGAGTAGCCACATCGCGCTTGCGGCTCACGTTGCGTCGATCGGACGCATCCGCGCTGTTACATTCAACGTGGCGTTTGGTCGCGAGTTCACGACATCCGTGAGGTGCTTCTCCCGAGATTGCGGAGGCCGACCGTGGTTGGTCGCAGCCATCATCGGTCCAATCTCAGGCTGTCTCGTGTCCGAGTGCAGCTGTTGGCGTCCGAGCGCAGCTGTACCTGGTAGGGCGCCGCATAGCGCGCCGCATAGCGCCGCGGCGTAGCTGTACCTGGTAAGGCGCCGCATAGCGCCGCGCTCCTCGGCTCAACCCACCGGGAGCGGGCCGTAGGGGTCGTCGTCGAAGCTCATGATCGTCACCGCCTTCACGGCGGTCGAAGCCTCGAAGTGATGGTCGCCCTTTGTGAGATGCACTTCGCCCGGTCGCTTCTGCATGAGCTTCCAACCCGCGATGTACGCAACGAGCTGGCCTCGCGCGTCGAAGTCGCGAGCGGCATCGAGAAGTTGGCGAAACTCGTCGTCGCTAACCAAGGGCTACTCCGCTACGAACGCGGCGGCTTGGGCCCAGAAGTCGGTGGGCGTTGCGCACGACCATCCGAGGATCTCGTTGAGCACGAGGGTGTCGAAGAAGTTGTCGGCTTCGACGATCTTGCCGCCCTGAACCCGGCACCGAACGGCGCAGGGGAAGGTGTGTTCGCCCCAGCGCCAGGTGACAGCGGCCATGGCGATCTCTCCTTCGGTGAGTAGCGTGTCGACCGACATGCGAAGTCCGGGAAGGAGCTTTCGCCACATGAGCACAACAGGCATGATCTGGTCGCGGGTGAGCGTCCTTCCAGCGACACCCGTGGGCTCCGCGTTGAAGAGGGTGCTTACGCGTTCCTGGAGCTGCGATTCGGTCGCGTCCGGATCCCAAACCTGGGCAAACCACTCTCGCGTGACCTCGGCGGTCGTCTTCATCACTCCCCCTCTCGTTGTGGCAACTCTAGAGCGCGATCCTGGATTCTTGAAAGATACACCGCGCCAAGCCATGCGGGGCCGACCACGACGGCGTTGAGCACGCCGTGCACCGAGACCATCGAGCGCGCCCCGAGCAGGTAGATGGAGGGGAGCCGCGAGAGCTCGTTGAGCCAGGCGAAGGCGAGCGTGAGCGCGAGTCCGAGAAGGCTCACCAAGGCGAGGCCAAAGGCGACCCGGCGATGGCGCGTACGCCGCAGGAACGAGAGCTGTGAGAGCGGCAGCATGATCGACACGCCCAGTACGCCGAGGGGCTTGAGCGCGGGAAGCTGATCGATGCCGAAGGCGATGAGAAAGAACGACGCGAGGCTGACGAAGACCGTGGCGAGATGAAGACGCCGGTGCTGGTCCTCCTGGCCGGCAAGGAGCGCGACGCCACCCAGCATGATCCAGCCGAGTACGTTTCCGTGAAGCGACGCGTAGAAACTATAGGCGGGGCCGTAGCCGAGGATGCGAAGGTCGCAGGCGCCGCCCACGAGCCATCCGGCTGCCACGACGGAGAAGACAAAGGGCACGCCCTGGGCGATGGTGGAGAGCGAGAAGAGTGTCTTGTGTCGATGAACGGCATACCGCAGGCCACTCCCGATGCAGTAGAGAAGCCAAGCGCCGGTCAGCATGGGGATGGAGCTGAAGAGTCCGATCGCGCTACATAGAAAAGCGACGCCTTGCGCAGGCAGGTCCCAGCGTGAGCGAGGAAGAGAGGGCCGCGTCGCAAAGGGAGCCACCAGCAAAGCGATGAGCAGGAGTACGCGCAGGAAGGTAAGTTCGGTCATGGTGGCGGCCGCGCAGAACGGTGGGACAGTCCGTGCAGCTCTTTAGTTATCACCTGATTCGCGCGCCGCTGACGAGTGTGGCGACCCGGCTCCTCTTTACGGCCAAGCTTCGCCGCACACCCGGGCTTCGCCACGCGGAGTGTCTGCTTCCGATGAGGATGGGTCACGCCGTCACGCGGCCGGGGCGCTACCGGTGGAACACCCTCGCGATGTTTGCCTTTTGGGACGACGAGACGCACCTCGACCAATTTCTCGAAAGCCCTCCCTACGCGATCTTTCGGCGACCGAGCTGGCACATCCGAATGCGCTTCTATCGGCGCTGGGGCAGTTACGCGGGCCTTGAAAGCGCGACCGAACACGAGGCCGAGCCGGAGGGCAGGGTGGTGGCGGTTACCCTCGCGCGTCTTCGACTGACCGAGACGTTTCGTTTTGCGCGTTGGGGCAAACCCGTCGAGGCGCTGGTCCGTGATCACCCGCAGCTAATTCACGGGGCGGTCGCGTTTCGTCCTCTCGGCACGTTTTCGACGTTCACCGTCTGGGAGAGTGAGCGCGCGATGCTCGGCATGGTGCGCGGCGCGGGCGAAGTCGGAAAGGAACACCGAAACGCGATGGTCGAGCGCGCGCGGCGGCCCTTTCACTACGAGTTTACGACGATGCGCTTCGTGCCCCTCTCGGAGCACGGGGAGTGGCCCGACCGGCCGCGGCTCACGCCAGGAGACTGAGCTAGCCGCGGACGACGTCGGCGCCGCTCACCACGTTGATCGCGCCCTCGGCGACCTTGTCGTCTCCGCGCGTGAGCACGCAGCGAAACTGCGCCAGCGCGCCCGCGCCGAAGACTTCCTCACACTCGGCGACGAGCACATCGCCCACGTGAAACGCATCAACAAAGACGTCGAGTTTGCGGCTGCCAAGAAGCGCGCCCTGCACAAAGGGGGAATCGCTGGCCGCGGTGCGGTGTGCCATGAACGCGGCCGCCGATTGCGCGAAGAGCTCGATCGCCACGAGGGGAGAGACAACGCCGTCGCGCGCGAGGATGAAGTCCTGGCCGATGGTGGTGCTCGTGCGAATCGCTGCGCCCTGCACTTCGAGGACCTCCGTTAGAAAGCGCATCGGGCCGCGGTGCGGAATGCGATCGAGAAGTGTGTCGAGGGCGACCATCGGCCCTAGGCCGTCGGCATCGGGGTTTCCGGTTCCGGGTCGCCGCGCTCAGCAGCCTCCAGATCCGTCACAACAAAGCTGACAAGCTCGTCGACGGTGCGAATCTGCTTCGCCTTCTCCGGATCGGGGCGCCGTCCCGTGATGTCGCGGAGCTGAACGAAGATGTCGACGGCGTCGATGCTGTCGAGGTCGAGCTCTTCGTAGAGCGTCGATTCGGGCTTGATCGACTCGGGCTCCAGCTCGAAGGAATCCGCCAGGATTTCGGTGACTTTCGAAAGAATTTCGTCTCGGGACATCGTCGCCATTGCCGGCCCCGGGGGTAGCTCACGGGGCCGGACTTCGCAAGGCTGTAGGCCCAACGTCAGCGACCGGCAACGGTGCAGCGCGCCTAGCGGCAGGGACCGTCCGCGCGGGTGGGCTTGAGAACGAGCACCGAAAGCGAGTCCGCTTCGACCTGGACATCCTCGCACGCGATCCGAACCGTTTCGCCGTCGACCGCGCCCCAGGCCTCGACGCGCGACACCTCTGGCGGGAGGATACCGGCGTAGCGTCCATCGGAG
>JBCDAA010000150.1:0-19482 GCA_039186435.1 Myxococcota bacterium
CCGAGACGAGGGCGGAGCGGGCGCGCCCGCGGATTGGAGCGTCGCTGTGAAGCTTGCGGTGGTCCTGCTGAACTGGCGCACGCCGGACATGACGCTTCGTGCGCTCGAGTCGACCCTCACCGCCCTGCGTGAGGTGGACGGCGACTGGCGCGTTCTGATCGTCGACAACGATTCCGGGGACGGAAGCGAGGAGAAGCTCCGTCGCGCGGTGGAGGGCACGGACCGCGTCGAGGTCGTTCAGTCCGGCCGGAATGGAGGCTTCGGCGCCGGCAACAACTTCGGCATGCGCTACGCGCTCTCCTCCGAGCCGCCGGAGTACTTCTACATCCTCAACAGCGACGCGTTTCCGGCGTCGAACGCGATTCGTCTGCTCGCGGAGTACCTGGATACCCACGCGGATGTCGGCATTGTCGGCAGCTACATTCACGGCGAAGACGGGGAGCCGCACGTCACGGCGTTCCGCTTTCCGACGCTCCAGAGTGAGATCGAAGGTTCGCTTCGCCTCGGGGCCGTGACGCGCGCGCTCAGAGAGTTCGAGGTGCCGCTCGGCGTGCCGGACGAAACCCGCGACGTCGATTGGCTTGCGGGTGCGAGCATGATGGTGCGGCGTTCGGTCATCGAAGAGATCGGCTTCTTCGACGAGAGCTTCTTTCTCTACTTCGAGGAGACGGATCTTTGTCGGCGCGCTCAGCAGGCCGGCTACCGGGTCGTCTACGTCCGGGAAAGCGAGGTCGCGCACATCGGCTCCGCGTCGACCGGGATGAAGACCTGGACCAAGGTGCCCGAGTATTGGTTCGATTCGCGGCGGCACTATTTCCTCAAGAACCACGGCCGCGCGTACCTCGCTGCGGCGACGGCCGCCCGCCTCGGGGGAAGCGCCCTCTGGCAGCTCCGGCGGCGCCTTCAGCGAAAGCCCGACGAAGATCCCCCCGGCTTCCTCTCCGGCCTGCTCCGTCACTCGGTCAAACACCTCCGCCGCGAAGCCACCCCGCGCTGAAGGGCTGACTTCACCTCAGCACGCGGCCGCTTCCCGTACTCTATTGACATCGCGCTGGCCGATCATCAATAAGCCAACCATACTTATTGACATCGCGCGGCTCCCTGCTCGCCGCCGGTTTTTCCGAGTGGTTACGCTACTCCGCAGGGCAGAAGTACTGCAGACGGACCTCGCGGAGGGCCGGCGAGCGCATCCTCGCGTCGGACATCAGCCGGGCTTCGACCTCGACAAAGCGTTCGTTCGGCAGCGGACCGGGAGGCTCCATCAAATCCGCATCCTCCCCGAAGGGCCCTTGCCATTCCGCCGCGCTGATCGACGTCTCGCTCGGTGCCGTCCGCAGGGAAATCTGAATCTCAGTTCCCCCGGGAGCGCGCCCGTCCCAGCGAACGCGTTCCCAAATCGTGGGCCCGACGTCGCAGCCCATTCGCACTTCCCGGGCGAACCCATCCGGCGCAGTAAACGTCCGAAGCGCGAACCCGGTGAAATCGGAATACGTATACGGCCGCGACCCGACCGGGAACTCGCGCTGCTCCCCCGTTTCCGGATCGAGCATCGTCGCGCTGGAGGAGCCCTCATTCACGAGCCACACCCGCCGCTCGTTGTCGAGACCGACCCCAATGCTCCCGCGGCCGAGCGTCTCGAAGACCTCCATCCGGCTCCCGTCATCGGCGCGGAAACGCGTCACGCGCGAAATATCGCCCGGCTCAAACGACGGCACCGTGTGGCTTGCCGTGACGTACACCCACCCGCGATCGTCGAGGGCGATGCCGCGAAGAAGCTCCGGATTTGGCAGGTCGAAGCGAGTCCAGCGCTCCTCCCGCGGGTCGTAGCGTAGTACCGCCGGGCAGTTGAATCCGGCCATCCAAACCCGTCCTTCACCGTCGACCGCGATCCCGTACGACCCCGAGCATGCGCTGTCGCCGTTGGCGCGAAGACGCGGGCCCACTTCGCCCGTCACGGTGTCGACCGAGGTGATGTAGCCCGCGTCGAGAAGTTCGGTCGCGGTGTCGGCGAGCCAGAGTACGCCCTCGCCGTCGATGGCCGCGCCGTAGGGACGAAAGCGCCGGTCGAGATCGATGCTGCGCCGAGTGCTTCCGTCGCGCGGGTCGAGCTCGAGCATGCGGTGCTCTTCGTGAAGACCAACCCACACGTCACCGTCGGCGTCGATCGCAAGGGCTCGGGGCACCGCGTTGCGCCCGCCAGCATCCACGGTCCAGAGGATGCATTCGTCTTCCTGCCCAAGGAACTCGCCGGCGTCGCGATCGATGACGCCGTTTCCGTTGAGGTCCCGCGAGGTTTCGATCGAACCGCTTCCGTTGCGGTCGATGCAGTCTTCCTCGTCGCCGGCGATCTTGGTGACGGTTCCCTGCCCCTCAAACGCGCGGTTGGCGACGTACACCGCGCCCGTGAGGTCGACGGCGGTTCGCGAGGGGCAGTTTCCGCTCCGCGCGAAGCGATCGCAGAGCACGCCCGGAGGCTCGGCGTTGTTGCTTCCATCCCGCAGAACCGAGTCGTACTCGCCGGACTGCGAGCCATCGCGCGTGTCGAGTTTCGTCAGCGTTCCGGTGTCCATGTTTGCGATCCACGCAAACGCGGACTCACTGCGTGTACTGAAGAGCTCCAGGTCGTCGCCGCGGCGCTCGACGCCGCTCGCTTCGTCGACCGTGTCCCAGGTTTCGTCGTCTCCCGGAACCACGATGATGTGGCACCCGTCCCGGCAGTCGCCGCATTCGCTGAGGACGCCTTCGTCGATTCGCTCGTCGCAGTCGTCGTCCACGCCGTTGCAGATCTCGGGCGCGCCAAGAAAGATCGTGGGGTCGCGGTCGTTGCAGTCTCCTTCGCACGCGCTGACTCCGTCGCGATCCTCGTCGCGGTCGACTTCGATGTTCACGCATGCATCGATGCGCTCGTCGCAGGAGTCCACCGTGCATTCGATGGCGTCGTCGCAGCTTGGGGGTTCACCCGGAACGCACTCGCGAAGTTCGCGGTCGCAGGTCTCGATTCCGTTGCAAAAGATTCCGTCGCTGCACGGGCCCCCGCAGGCATGCGCCGGGAGGCCGGTTTTGCTCCCGCAGGAGACTGCGAGAAGCGACAGAACAAACGCACAGGCGAGGGCGCGCATGGCTCATCCTTTCGCCGCGCCTCTCGGTTGTCCAGCGCCGCGACCGACAGAGGCGGTTAAGCGCTCACTCCCGGCGGTAGAAGAGGCCGCGTCCTCGTGCTGCGGCCTCGAACGCGCGCCGCCAGCGAGGTTGAACGCGCACCGAAAGACCGAGCATTCGCACGCGATTGGGACTCAGTCCGGTGGGCGGGTCCTTGAAACCAAGGCGAAGAAGCGTTTTGCTTTCCTCCGCGTCGTAGCCAGCGAACGCAAACTGTCGAAAGCCCTCGTAGTCGCTGCTTGCGCTGAGGATTCGGCGCGCGTCGTCCAGGGTCGCGACTCCGTTCAGCGCGTCGCTGACGTGCTCATGGACGAAGGGGTCCGCTGCGAGCGCGTCGAGAAGGGACCGCTCTTCGACCACCGACAGAACGTCCGCCGCGGCACCCGTTCGAGCGTCGACGTTTCGCCATTCCTCGTTGTGATAAGGCGGTCCTCCGGCCCCGGCTTCGCTTCGCTGGATCTCCATGGTCACCCAGGGCCCGACAAAGCTGACAACGCGGGCGGAGGCTGCGCGAAAGTCAGTTTCGTACTCGAAGGGTTGGCAGAGTTCGTCGGTGAGGTCGATGAGAACGGTCGAGCTGCGAATCCGTCCCAGCGAGAGTTGAACCCGGGCGCCGTGGGCGCGAAGCGTGCGCCTGGGCGCGCGGCGGCGCATGCGAGCGATCTCAGTGCAGCGAAATGAGGCGCGTCGGTCGCCGCCGTCGTGAATGGTGAGCGCGCCTTCGCGCAAAGACGCGCCGGGGCTCGCATGAAGGTCGAGCAGAGTGGCCTGCGCAAGCCACGAAGGGCCTTGCGCCAGTGCGGGGGAGGTGAGAGCGACGAGGCCGAGCGCGAGGAGGCGGTGCACGAGGTTCGAATGCGGGAGGCGACCGGGGCTATTCCAGCGGTTGCCGAGATGCGAGGAACCCCGCAAGGTTTGCTGGTGCGGGTTCTGGTTCTTGGAGGCTCCGGGTTTGTCGGAGGTGCGATCGCCCGGGGGCTCCTTGCGGAAGGCCACGAGGTTCGGGTTTTGTCGCGGGGGCCGCAGGCCGTCGAGGGAGCCGACGCGATGCAAGGCGATCTCGCGGATCCACGTTCTCTGGCGGCCGCTGCGGAGCGCTGCGATGTGGTCGTTCACGCCGCTGGGGAAGCGTCGCATCGCGCGTCGGCGAAGGCCCTTGGGTGGATCAACGTTGCCGGTACCGAAAACGCCTTGAAGGGCGCGCGCCATGCGTCGGTGCGTCGCTTTGTGTACATCAGCTGCACCGACGTCTCGCTTTCCGTCGAGCCACGAGTTGGCTGGAACGAGGATCGCTTTCCGCGCGGCGGGCCCATCAGCGAACTGGGGCGAAGTAAACTTCGGGCGGAAGAAGCGGTGATCGGCGCTGGCACCACGGAGTTTGAAACCGTGGTGCTGCGTCCCGCGCAGGTGTGGGGCCCGGGCGACACCTCCACCCTTCCCGGGTGGGCGGCGGAATCGGCGATGGGCATTCCGCTCTTTGGCGCGGGGACGAATCTCATCGGGACGACCTACGTCGACAATCTGGGTGCGGCGGTGGTCTTCGCTCTTCAAACGCCGGAGGCCGCCGGCGCGGTGTTTCACATCGTGGACGCCGAGATGACTCTGGCGCGCGACTTCTTCGGTGACATCGCCGAAAGTTTGAACGCGCCCGCGCCTCGCAAAGGACTGAGCTGGCGGGTCGAGTACGCGCGCGCTCAGGTTCGTCGGCGCCTTCGCCAAGCGGGGCCCTGGCCGACGGATGTCCTCCGTCGTGCGCGAAGCGCGTCGTTCGACCAGCTGCGTGCGCGCGATGTGTTGGGGTACGAGCCGAAGGTTTCCCAAGCGGACGGGATGAAAGCGCTTGCCGCGTGGATCGAGGCGCAAGGCGGCGCGAAGGCAGTCGCGTCCGCGGGACGTGCGCCGGCGACCGATGAGAGTGTCGCCGACCAGATTTCCGCAGCGTACGAGTAGTCGCCCGCAGTCGTTCGCGAAACTGCTGCAGACACGCATGCGTTTCACCACGTCTACGCGGTGATGACCCTACGCGTGGTTCGGCCTACGACACGCTCAGACACAAAAAAAGCGCGGCCGAAGCCGCGCTCTTTTCAAGGGATCCCGCGTCCTACATATTCGCGCAGGTCGGGTTCACACAGAAAGACTGTCCGTCACCGTCCCCGTCGAAGCAGGTGAAGCCACCCGCGCAGTCCGCGTCGTTCGCGCACTGCGGCTGACAGGTCTGGCTGACCGGCTCACACGCGAGGCCCATCGGGAACTGCTCCATGATGTCGCGGCGTCCGTTCGCCATGCTGCAGTCCGCCGCGCAGGACGATCCGATGCCGACCATGCCGGACGTGTCGCCGACCGTCTGGAGGCACTCGAGACGAACGAGCGTGCCCGTCGCCGGCGAGCGCGTGAAGGAGATGCGCTGCGGGCGCTCGGGCGGGCAGCGGTCCATCACGTCCGCGGAGAAGTCGTCGTAGAACCAACCCGGGTCGCCCGAGTCGATGCGGTCCTGTGCGAGCTGCGCCACGCGGCAGACCTCAACCATGTTGCCGACGTCGTCCGCTTCCATTCGGAGGAACTCACGGCCGGGGATGCCGGTGCACGTCGTGGTCTCACCTTCCGCCGGAAGGACCTCGACGACATCGCAGTTCACGAGACCGGTCGCGTCGCGGTTGAGCGAGCGCGGCAGACACGTTCCGCCGAGAACGTCAGCGATACGGTTGATGACCGCCTGAATCGCAGCCGCGTAGCTGTCCTGGCAAATCGTCTGCACGATGGCCGTCGCACCACCTGCGTCGAGCTGCTGCGCCACCGACACGATTCGGCGCGGCGGGAACGCGATGCCGGTGCCCGGACGGTTACACGAGGGCCGGAGGCGCGTCGGCATCGCCGGGTCGACCATCTCCTGCATCAGGTCGTTGGAAAGAATGCCCGCGTAGTCCGTCGGTGTGTCCGGAGAGGGGTTGATCGCCTCGGGAATCCCGGTGATCGCCGCGAAGACGAGCAGGTTTCGGTCCTGCCGCGTCGCGAGGAGACCCTCGGAAAAACGCTCCACTGGATGCACGGCCTCCGGGAACTGGAAGCAGCGAAGGTTGAGGTCGCCGCTGTAGCGCGTGCTGGACGGGTTGAAGAGGTCCGGGTCGCTCGCGGAGCAATCGTCCTCGTCCGTGACCATGATGACGGTCAGGAGCGAGTCGTCGCGAAGGAAGCCGTTGTTGGCGCCGTCCGCGTGACCGACCGTGCCCATCCCGAAGGTGATGGAGGAGCTGCTCGGCGTGAGCGCCTTGAGGGTCGCTTCCAGCTGCTGCTCGAAACCGCAGCCGTTGGTGCCGAGGACAGCGACGCATTCCACATCGGACGCGAAGGCCGTGGGGTCGCCGCCGTCTGCCGGGCGGAACTCGAGAAAGCTCGGGAAGGTCGCCATGCAGCCGCTGATCGACACGTTTCCTTGCGTACGAAGGATGCCGTCGCCGCCGAAGTTCGACTCCGCGCAGGTCGGAACGAGGAACCCGCCCGTGCCCATGTCGGAAGTCACGACGCCGACGTGAAGGCTTCGCACCGGCGGAAAGTCCTGCTCTCCATCGGGAAGGCCGGTCGCCGGATCCGCGATATCACCCGAGGCGAGCGTTCGAACGAGGTTCGGAATCTCGCGGGCGATGGCGACCTGCTCCTCACTCATGGAGTTGGAGTTGTCCATCATGAAGAGAAGGTCGACGTTTTCGATGTTGTCGACCCGGACCGTCTCCGCGACACCCGAAATAGTGCACGGGTTAAGAGGCCGTAGGTCTCGGTCCTGGCATCCCACCAGAGCCACGAGAATCGCGGGCATCACCACCAAGCGAGTCAGATTGCTGAGCACGAGTTTCTTCCTCCGTCCGCGCCAGCGGGGCGTTGAACCCAGCCGGTCTGCGAGCCGGCGGAGCATACAGCTTGCGACTCGCGAAGATCAATCCAGCGCGGCTCGAAACTCTCGTTTTCGAGAAGGGTGAGGCCGCGAAATTTCACTGTGTTTTCACTCTCTTCTTGCCAGTGGCTCCAACGCAGAGGGGAGGAACCAGCCATAGGCGATGCGATCATCGTGCCATGGCCTTGGCGACCCGAAAAGCGTGTGTTCTCGTGAACCCATGCCGGGCAGAGGCGCCCGATCACGAGTGGCGGCTGCCAACGGCGTTGGCGATCATCCTCGGCGCCGATCGAACTGCCGATACTGAACGGCCTCGGCCACGTGCCGAGCCGCCACCCGAGATTCGGCCTCGAGGTCCGCGATCGTCCGGGCCACCCGGAGGGATTTTGCGTAGGCGCGGGCGCTCAGCTTGAGGGCGTCGATGGCCTGGTCGAGGAGGCTCAGCGCGTCCTCGTCCACCCCTTCGAGGAGCTCGTCCAAGTTTCGCGGCGGCGGACGCTGCGCTCGAAAGCGCTTCGCGTCTTGTACCCGGCGGCGAACGGTCTCGGACGCTTCCTGATGGTCCGCGACGCGAATGTCTTTGGTCGGCACGCGGGGCACGCGGACGTGAAGGTCGAAGCGATCCAGCAGCGGACCCGAGATGCGCGCCATGTAGCGGTCGACGCGATCGGGACCGCAGACGCAAAGTCGCTCGTCATCGCCCGCGTACCCACACGGACATGGGTTCATCGCGGCCACGACCAGCGGCGCCGCCGGAAGCCGAACGCGCTGACGCGCTCGGGCGATCGCGATCTCGCCCGACTCCATGGTGGTGCGCAGCGTTTCGATCACGTCCCGGCGAAACTCGGGAAGCTCGTCGAGAAAGAGAACGCCCCGATGGGCGAGGGTGACTTCGCCCGGCTGGACCGGATCGCCCCCACCGACCATCGCTGCCGCGCTCGCCGTGTGATGCGGCGCGCGAAATGGACGCGCGACCTTCGGCGCCAGACCTGCCGCGCTCGCGATTGTGGCGACCTCCAGCGCCTCGTCGTTGCTCGGCGTCGGCAGCAGGCCCGGAAGTCGCTTCGCGAGCATCGTTTTCCCGGCGCCCGGTGGACCGACGAGGAGCAGATGGTGGTTGCCGGCGGCGGCGATTTCGAGGGCACGCCGCGCGCTCTCCTGACCTCGCACATCGATGAGGTCGTGCGGCGAGGTTCGCGGCGGAAGAGGCGCACTCGACGGGCTCGGCAGCCGCGCCGTATCGTCGAGAAAGTCGACGACCTCCCGAAGTGAGCACGCGAGGTGAATCTCAATCCCGTCGACGAGCGATGCCTCTGCTTCGTTTCCCCGCGGCACCACCGCGCGACGAAGACCGCGCTCCTTGGCGCTTCGAAGCTGCGGAAGCACACCGCGGATCGGCCGAAGTGTCCCCCCGAGGGCGAGCTCCCCGAGAACGAGCGTTTCTTTCACGCCATCCTCTTCGAGCAATCCCGCGGTTCCGAGAATTGCGATTGCGATCGCGAGATCGAAACTCGTTCCCGACTTTCGAAGGTCTCCCGGCGCGAGGTTGACCACCACGTTTCGCTTCGGCACCTCGTACCCCTGGGCGCCGATCGCCGACTTCACCCGCACGCGACTCTCGCGAACGCCGCGTTCCGGAAGCCCGACGAGTTCAAAGTTCGGAAGCCCTGGCGCGATGCGCGCCTCCACGACGACGGGATGAGCGTCGATGCCGACGAGACAGCCTGCGTGCACCTGCATGCAGAGCGGTATTTCAAGTGCCGTGCCGCGGATGCGCGATCGTGATTTCGATACCTTGGCGGTGCGAATCGGCGGATTGGCGGGCGGAAGGTGGCGGTCCGCCAGCGGCTGGTGAAACGAAGTGCGCGTCGGAACCGAGCGGACTCCGCTTGCACATCGACCCGCAAAGTCGGTGCTATGCTGCCGCCGTGCGTCCTTTCTTCAGGACCTCTTGGCTTCGCGTTCTTCTCTGCGCCTCGGCCCTCGCGTTCTTTCTGGGGCCGTCGTCCTGCGGCGGAGGTCAGAACTGCGTCGACCGCGACCTCGACGGCTTCGGCGACGGCTGCGAAGAGCCGGACTGCGACGACACGAACCCGCTGCGAAACGACCGTTGCGATCTCGTGCCCCCACCGGACTGCAGCGCCGATCCTTTGGCGCCCGGATGCCCCTGTCTTCCTGGATCCGCGGAGTGTTACCCGGCCGACATTTCCACGCTCGGCGTCGGGTTTTGTCAGGCGGGGCGAACGCTCTGCGTGGAAGGGTTTTGGAACCTCTGCGAAGGCGCGATCACCCCGCGCTTTGAAACCTGCGAAGGCACCGACCAGGACTGCGATGGGCGCGTCGACGAAGGCGTTCTCAGTCCGTGTGGCGCGTGTTCGCCGGGCTGCATCGGCGGCGTGTGGGGCGAAGGCGACTCCCCGTTTCTCGATGGGGACTCCACCGCGGTTACGGATGGAGGCGACCTCACCCTGGCGCGCGAAGAGCGCATTACCGCAAGCGTCTGGGTGGCGAATAGCGCCGGGGCGACCGTGTCCAAGATCGACTCCGACTCCGCGATGGAGGTGGCGCGCTATCCAACCGGGGGCCTCGAGCCGAGCCGTGTTGCGGTCGACTGGCTCGACGATGCGTGGGTGGTGAACCGCGAGTTCGACGGGGTCAGCACCGTGCGAAAGATCGCGGGCGACCTCGAGCGCTGCGTCGACCGAGACCTCTCGACCACGATCGAAACCTCCACCTCCTCCGCGACCGTGGAGGACGACGAGTGCATTCTCTTCACCGTTCCCTTCGGAAGCGACCGTGGGGTAGGGCGCGCGATCGCGATCGATGGAAGCGTCGGTCCCGATGGGGGCGCAGGCGGCGACGCGTGGATCGGTCTTCACGACGAGGAAGCGATCGTGCACCTCAGCGGAACGACCGGGGACGTTCTCGAGCGCGTCGACACGCCCGGATTTCAGCCCTACGCGGCCGTATTCGATCCCTGGGGCACGCTCTGGATGATCAGTCGCGACGGGTTCTTGCTCTCGATGGACCGTTTTGTGCGACCGCTTGAGCCGGTGATTCGCGAGGTTCCGCTCGCGTGCTTTCTCCTCTACGGCCTCGACGCGGACTCGAGCGGCAACCTCCTCCTCACAGGATTTTCCTGCGACAGCGTGACCCTGTACGAGCCCGAGCTCGATCGCTGGTCGACGATCGACACGCCCGCGAGCGTACGGGGCGCCGTCGTGGTGGAAGACGACATCATCGACGAGGAGGGGCGACCGGTTCCCCTCGCGTGGGTCGCGCACACCGACGGACTCGCGTCGCGCATTCGCATGCGTCCGCTGCAGCTGATCGAAACCGTCGACCTTACCGAGCTCGGGACCGTGCCCTTCGAAACGATCGGTGTGGGCGCGGACGACCTCGGCAACTTCTGGGCGGCGAGCAGTCAGGGGGGCGGAGGACGCGACGGAGTCGTGACGCGCGTCGACCGCGCAACCCGCGCGATCACGGCCCAAGTTCCCGTCGGTGCTGCACCGCATACCCAAGGGGATCTCACCGGTTCCAAACGCGCCGGCGGCTTTCTGCCGGAAGGCGTCGCCACGCACGTCTTCGAAGGCTGCATCGATGGCGGGACCGCGTGGATCCGGATGCACATCGCGGCGCTCGTTCGCGGGGGAGGCTCCGTCGAAGTTCGGGCGCGGCGGGCCGATGACGTTGCGGGGCTCGCCTCCGAGGCGTTTGTCCTCCTGGGCACGCTTCCAGGCGAGGCTGGGCCCTACCCTCTCTCCTTTGACCCCGGAGGGGTCGTCGAAGTCGAGTTAACCCTACGATCCGAGGGCCGAGACGGGGCTCCTGTCGTCGAGCGGGTGGGTCTCGAATGGAGCTGCCCAGGGCCGGATTAAGATTCCTGCAACCAAGCAGGCGTTGACGGCATAGATCCTCCGACCCATCTTTTTGGAACGAGCGTTCCCTAATGGCAGGCCCCGCAAAACAGTTCGATCGAGATCAGGCCCTTGCCCGCGCGGCGGATGTGTTTTGGTCTCGCGGCTACGAAGGAACCCGCGTCGAGCATCTCCTCGAGGCGATGGACCTCAGCCGCTCGAGTCTTTACGCGACCTTTGGCGACAAGCGCGCGCTCTTCCTCGAGGCGCTTCAGATGTGGCTCGACCGAGAGCTGACGGTTTTTCTTCGCCACCTGAGCGACGAAGGACCTCTGCACGCGCGCCTCATGGCGGCGTTCATGCAGAAGCACAAAATGCAGCTCGACCACGGAAACGACAGCTGCCTCTTTGGAAAAACGGTTGCGGGCGGCGGAATGCAGGACCCCGACGTTGCCGAAATACTCCGTAATTTTAGGGGTCGCTTGGAGCGCGTGATGCGCCGCGAGTTTGAGCGTGCGATTCAGACGGGGGAACTTCCGCCGGACGCCGATGCGGATGCTCTTGCAAAGATGGTCGTCGTGCTGGGCCAAGGGGTTTCGATCCTCACACTCGAAGACGAGCATTGCTTCGAAGCCATCGCACCAACGGTAATGAAGCTCTTCTCGCCCGCGGGTTGAGTCCCCTTCGGTTCGACCGAACTCACCGCGCTCGGCTCGAACGAGGGCTTTCGGTGCGTTGATGTAACCGATCGAAGTGCTCGTTCGTGGGAACGGTCGATGCACTTCGGCGAGCCAGGCCTTTCCTCGTCGCGACGACAGCGCTCTTCGCCTTGCGTTTTTGCCGGCGCTTCCCTAATTGGGAATATGCGTTCCTAATTGTGCACAAGCGTTGTGCGTAAATTGACGTCGATCGAGTATTTGAGGGCTCTAATCTGGAATAAGTATTCCAAATTAAGTGAGTATGACGTGGGCAATTCAGGCAAAGCCGACCTAATTTCGAAACTTTATCGCTGGCGGTGGGCGCTAACCGCCGTCGTGTTGGGAGCGACGTTTGCGGCCGTCGCTGTCGGAGGACAGCGACTTCAAGCGTTCTCGGCGCAGGTCAGCGCGCTGGACGAAACGCCGCTCGAAAACCCCCCGCCGCGCGTCTTCGACCCCCGCACGGACATCTGGTTCGACCCTGAAGACTCCGGTCTTCGCGCCTACTACGCCCTCGAGAATCAGTTCATTGGCGAGGACCTGGTCAGTGTCGCGTTTGAGGAAACCGACGATCCCTGGGGCGTCTTTGGGGTTGATGCGCTCCAGTCGATCGCCCGGTTGAGCGAAGCCCTCGAGCAGGTCCCGAACGTTCGCAACGTGCGAAGCCTGACAACCAATCCGTGGATCCGCTGGGGCGACGCGGGAGACGGAGAGGAAGGGCTCCTCGTGAGCGACCTCTTCGAAAACGATCCGGAGAGCTACTCCGAGGACGAGCGTCTCGAGCGCATGATCGCCGTTCTCGGGGCGGAGCGGGCGGCCGCCCTTGCCGGGGAGGATGCCGTTCGCCGCGTGCTCGGAGTCGAGGCCGACTTTGCGGACCACATCGGGGAGCCGCGACTTCTCAAAGCGGTGGTTAGCGAAGACGGACGAAGCGCTGCTTTGCTCGTGCAGGTCCTTCGCCGCCGTGCCTCCCCCGAAGCGCTCGACCGCGCGTTTGGCGACGATGAGTCCGGGCGCTCCATCGGTCCCACGATTCGCATCATGGAGCGTCAACAAGCGGCGCTCGACGGCATTGAAGCCGCGGTCGCCGAAGAAGACGACTACGAGTTTCACATCGCCGGGCTGCCGGTCTTTGAGCGCGAGTTCTTGCGCGTTGGCATGTCCGACATGGCCTTTGTCGGCCTGATGTTCGCGGCGATCGCGCTCGTGCTGCTTCTCGTATTTCGTCGCATTGGCGCTGTGGTCGTGCCTTTGACGGTCGTCTTCGCCGCGATCATGGGCATGAACGGCGCCGTGTGGATGGCGGGGGATCTCATCAACAACCTCACCGCGGTTGCGCCGGTCATGATCACGGCGATCGGCATTGCCGACGCGGTGCATTTGGTGACCGCGTACTACCTGCTTCGTCCGCGTTTCGACTCGAAGGAAGCGCTGATTGGTGAGGTGCTCAAGCGCAACGCCCTCGCGGTACTGCTCACGTCGATCACGACCGCAGTTGGGTTCTTCTCGCTGGTGACGAGCGAAATCGTGCCGGTGCAGATGCTCGGCTACACCGCTGGGCTGGGCACGATCATGGCGTACGCGCTCTCGATGACGCTCGTGCCGGCGCTGCTTTCGCTCATTCCCCTTCGCAAGAAGAAGAACGCAACGGAAGCGGCGAAGAAGCGCGGTCTCTGGGAGCGCGTCGCCGGGCGCTGGGTGAATGCCATCCTCGCGCGACGCGGGCTTGTCCTCGGGGTTTCGGCCGCGATCGTCGGTGTCGCAGGCATCGGCCTGAGCCGCATCGAAATCGAATCCGACATGCGGATGATGTTTCCGAAGGACAGCACGATCATCCGCGATCTCTACTGGACCGAAGATCACATCGGCGGCGGTAGCGACCTCGAGATCGTGTTCTACGGTCCGGAGCTTCGCGACGACGACGACGCGGTGGAAGAACGTCGCGCGCGCCTTGAAGCACTCGCGCTCGAGGAGCTCGAAGGTGAGCTCTCGGCCGACGCGCAGGAAGAACTACGCACGCTTCGCGCGGCGGATGCCGACCACAACCGGCGCCGCATCGCTGCGTCCGAGCGTTTTCTTTCGCAGGTCGACGCGTTTCAGCGCCGCATTGAGGCCGAGGCCGAAAACGCGGAGTCGCCCCTTCGCGTGCTCACGAACTTCGACAGCGCCCTCGCCGTGCTCCGAAAGATGCATCAGGTGCAAAACGAGGGGTCTGCGCGGTCGTACCGCGTGCCGAACGACGGCGATGTCCCGGTGGAGGCGCGTCAGGCGACGGTTTCGTACGACGACATCCTCGAAGAAGCGGTCTACGTGCCGCCCCAAAACGCGTCGACCCTCGTGTCGCAGTACTACCTGCAGTACGAGAACGGTGCGAAGCCGAGTGAAAATCTCTCGTCGCTCGTGTCGGTCGATCGCCGGGGCTTTCGAATCGCAGCGCGTACGCGGACTGCGCCAACGACGGTGCTCCTCGGTGCCTTTGCGCGTCTTCGCGAAGTATTGCGAACCGACTTCCCGGAGCTCGCCGGCGATGAAGCCGCCCTCGAGTCCGGCGACGCGCTTGCGACCACCATGCTGAGCGGCAAGCAGTATCTCTTCACGAATATGCTGACGCGCTTTTCTTCGACGCTGGTTCAAAGCGTCGGTCTCGCGCTCTTCGTCATCACGCTGCTCATTGGGTTCGTCTTCCGATCGGCGTCGGTCGCCCTCGTCAGCCTGATTCCAAACGTGCTGCCGATCGTCGTGCCGCTCGGCTTTTTCGGTCTGATGGGCTTGCCCCTCGACGGTCCGGCGGTGTTAGTGGCGACCGTCGCACTCGGGGTTTGCGTGGACGACACGATCCACTTTCTCACCAAGTACACGCATGCGCGGCGTGATGGACTCGGCCTCGAAGATGCGCTGCGCGTAGCCCTCGAGCAGGTGGGTTCGGCGCTGACGTGGACCACGGTGATTCTGGTGGTCGGCTTCGGCATGCTCGGCTTCAGCGATTTTCGGCCGAACATGATCGTCGGGATCGTCGGCGCGGTGATGATCGCCCTCGCGTGGGTCGCGGACTTCATCGTCACGCCGGCCGCCCTGGCGCTTTTTGCGCGTCGCCAAGAAGCATCTGCGCCGCTCCCGGCGCCGGCGGAGTGATTCGCATGCAGAGGAGAAAGACGATGAAGTGGAAACTAGGTCTCTTGTCGGTGGCGGTCGCCGCAATGACGTTCGGAGTGAGCGCGGACGACAACACGTCGGGCGTTGCGGTTCCGAGCGTGCCGAGCTTTCCCAGTGACGCGGCGCGGCGGGGCCGAGCGATCGCCGATTACGCCGACTCCTTCGATCAGGGCTGGGTCGACCAGTACCTGCAGGCCCGCATGACGCTTTACGACGCGAACGGGGACACGGTGCGTCGCCAAATTCGCCAGATGATTCTCGAGGGCAATGACGGCGACAAATCGCTCGTACGTTTCATGACCCCGGCCGAGGTGCGCGGCGTCGGCGCGCTCATTCACGAGCATCCCGATTCGACCGACGACAGCTGGCTCTACCTGCCGGCGACGCGCCGCGTACGACGAATTTCCGGAGCCAATCGGACGGCGAGTTTTCAGGGCACGGAATTCACCTACGAGGATCTCTCCGGCACGATCGTGCGTCGCTACGACTGGCGTTTCTTGCGGGAGACGACGCTGCGTTCCGACGGGCAGAGCGCGCCGGTGTACGAGCTCGAAGCGCGGCCCAACTACGCGAACACCGGCTACCAGCGCCTGATTTTCTCGATCCACAAAGAGAACTGGCGGGTTGAGAAGATTCAGTTCTTCGACCGCGCCGGGGAGCGACTCAAGACCCTGACCTCGTCGCGCTGGCGGCAGTACCACGGCCGCTTCTGGCGCGCGCGTCGCCTCGACATGCGCAACCACCAGACTGGTAAGCGCACGCTGATCGAGTCGACCTCGCAGTTCTTGAACCTCTCCCTCTATCAGCGGCGGGATGGTTCCCAGCGCAACAACCTGAACGATCAGGCGTTCACGCGCCGCGCGCTGGAGAACGGGTAGTGTGGACGGCGGCCTTTCTCTGCGCGGTGTTTGGACTCTGCGACGCGGAAGGCCAGCCGCGCGATTCGGATGCGCTTCAAGAGGGGGCGTCTGCTCCGGAGGAGCGTCCTCGTTCACCCGAGGTGGCGGAAGAGGACGCGGAGGAGGCTCCCGAGGACGCCGCGAGTAGCGCTGGCGACGCGGAGAATGCGGAAGATGCGAACGCGGAAGATGCGAGGGCGGAGGATGCGAACGCGGAAGATGCGAACGAGGAGGACGCGAACGCGGATGGAAGCGTCGCTTTGGACGAGCCCGAACTCGACGACACCGTTGGTGACGTTGGTGACGTTGGTGACATTGGTGACGTTGGCGACGACACCGTTGGCGACGACACCGTTGGCGACGACACCGTTGGCGACGACACCGTTGGCGACGACACCGTTGGCGACCACGGCGAGGGAGGCCTCGATGGAGGTGAGTCTTCCGAGGGGAGTGACGATTTGGACGCGAGCCTCGACAACGTTGACGACCTCGACCAGCTAGACGACCTCGACCAGCTAGACGAACTCGACCAGCTAGACGAGCTCGACCAGCTAGACGAGCTCGACGCCCTTGATGCGTTGGACACCGTGGACGGCGGGGAGAGTGGGTTTCGCGTTCGATCGGCGCGCGGCAACGTGGCGATCGAGTTTCGAAGCTATCCCTTCGATCGCGATCTCCCTGGCAACGACGAGCAGCTAATCCTCTCGTCGGAACTCGAGATCGACCTGCAGCTCCACGGGATCCTTCGGGCCCTCGTTCGGCCGCGCTTTCTCGTCGACGTCCTGGATCCGGAGCTGGTGCGCTACGAACCCTTCGAAGGGTATCTCTCCCTGGAAGGGAACCGGACCACGCTGCGCGTCGGTCAAATGATCGAGAGTTGGGGCGTCGCCGAAGTGAATAACCCCCTCGACGTGTTCAACCGCCGCGACTTTGGCGTCGACTTTCTCGACCCGCCGCGCCTTGGCGAGCTCGCGGTGAAGTTCGCGCACGCTTTCGACGGCGGCAGCGTTTTTGGTCAGCCGGTGCTTTCGCTCTACGTAAGCCCGCTGTGGCGAGAAACGCCGCTGCCAACTCAGGACAATCGCTGGGCTGCCGCGCAGCCTCCCGCGCGCTATCGACCGGGGCGCGTGCAGGGGCCCGAAGCGGAGGAGCAGATTTTCGCGGCGCTACGTTTTGAACACACCTTGGAGACGCGCGCGGTCAGTGCGGACGTGAGCTACGTGGCGTCGCGCGGCGCCGAGCGTTTTCCCTACTTCGTGCCTCGCGTGAGCGCGGACGAGATCAGCGTGGTTCCGGAGTATTACGGGGTGTGGGTGAGCGGCATTGGGTTTCGCGCGGTGCCGAACGCCGAAGGGTGGTCGAAGCTCACCCTCAAGCTGGAGCTCGCCTACAAGCATCCCTACGCGTTCGATGCGGCCCAGACCGAAGAACCAGACGCGTACCTTCAGTACACCGCGGGTTTTGACGTGCAGTTCGACCGCCTCTTTTCAGACCGTGACCGTCTCCTGGTCACGCTGGAGTACGCCGGCGAAAACGGCGCGAACGATGCCGTAAGCAACCTCCGACCCTTCGATCGGGACGTTGGCCTTCGGCTCTATTGGGAAGCGCAGGACTTCGGCCGGACGAGCGTCGAGCTCGTGGGGATTGTCGACTTTCGAACCGGCGCGACCATCGTCACCGCCTCGTTCCAGCGTCAGTTGCGGTTCATCTCGGATGATTTGCAGTTCGAGATCGCAGGCGAGTACATCCGCGCGGGCAACGATCCCGACAACCTCCTCTCGATCTTTCCCGACAACACGCGCGTCCTCGCGCGGCTGCAGTACGACCTGTAGCGACGCCGTTGTTGGGACGAACGGGAACCGGATCGTGCGGGTGATTTCGGACCGCGAGGGCGCCTCGGGTGAGCGCGCCCTCGCGTGGCCGATCTACGCTGCCTTCGACTTCGCTTTCGCTTTGGGGGCATTCATCTTGGCGAGCACAGCTTTCGTCAGCGCCTCTTCCTTCAGCGCAACCCGCGCCTTTTCGCGTCCTTGGCCGATGTTCTTGCCGCCAAAGCGGTAGTACGCACCGTTCTTTTCGACGACGCCCGCCTCGACCGCGGCGTCCAGCAGGTCGCCCACAGCATCGACTCCTTCGCCGTAGCGGATGTCGAACTCCACCTTCTGGAAGGGCGGCGCCAGCTTGTTTTTGACCACCTTCACGCGCGTGCGGTTGCCGAGCACCTGATCGCCGGACTTCACCGCGCCGATTCGTCGCACATCGAGGCGCACGGACGCGTAGTACTTCAGGGCGTGGCCACCGGTGGTGGTCTCGGGCGAGCCAAACATCACACCGATCTTCATGCGGAGCTGGTTGATGAACATCAGCGCCGTTTCGGTGCGATGGGCAACGCCGGTGAGCTTGCGAAGGGCCTGGCTCATGAGGCGGGCCTGAAGACCGACGTGCGAGTCACCCATGTCGCCGTCGATTTCGGCCTGAGGCACGAGCGCGGCGACGGAGTCGACGACGACGAGATCGACGGCGCCGGAGCGCACGAGGGTTTCAGTGATGTCTAGGGCCTGTTCTCCGGTATCCGGCTGGCTGACGAGAAGACTCTTCGCGTCGACGCCCAGGGCCTGCGCATACTGCACGTCGAGGGCGTGCTCCGCGTCGATGAACGCGGCCACTCCGCCGGCCTTTTGGCATTCCGCGATGGCGTGAAGGGTGAGGGTGGTCTTGCCGCTCGCTTCGGGACCGAAGATTTCGATCACGCGGCCACGGGGGTAGCCGCCGACGCCGAGGGCCGTGTCGAGGCTAGGGCAGCCGGTAGAAATCGCGGGGACGCGCTCTACCTTGCGGTCGCCGAGGCGCATGATGGACCCCTTGCCAAACTGCTTTTCGATGGAGCGCATCGCTTCGTCCATCGCTTTGATCTTCTCTTTGAACATGAAACCTCCAAGTCCGACGCATGCGGACGAGGCGGCTCTTTCACGGAGTGTGCCGCGGGACGGGGGACGTGATTTCAGGGAGTTGGCGGCGCGGATCGGCGGATTGGCGGAGGCAGGGGTGGCGCCCGCCGATCCTCTCTCGGGATTTTGGTTCGGTTGGTTTGGTTGGTTTGGTTGGTTTGGTTGGTTTGGTTTGGTTTGGTTGGTTTGGTTTGGTTTGGTTTGGTTTGGTTGGTTTGGCGGCCGGTCGCGCGGGGGAGGGGTCTCCGGACCTGTCGCGTGTGCTGACTTCGTCAGCCTCCGCTTTTTTTACGGTCCTTCGACCCCTCCCCCGCGCTCCCTTGCGGTTTGTCGATTTCGCGTCTGCTCTTTTGTGGGATCACCAAGTCCCTCGCTCGCACTGCAGGGGCGATGCGTCGTCGACTGCTGTGCAGTCGCGCCGTCTCGCTTGGAGGTTCGCTCGGGTGTCTGACTGCTCTGCAGTCCGCCACCTCGCTTTGGAGTCGCTCGGGTGTCTGACTGCTCTGCAGTCCGCCACCTCGCTGGAGTCGCTCGGGTGTCTGACTGCTTTGCAGTCCACCACCTCGCGCTTTACTGCTGCGTCGTACGCCACCTCTCGCCGGGCGGCGCTGCTGCGTAGTCTGCCACCTCGCTTGGGGTCGCGTTGGAGGTGCGCGTGCCACAGTTTGCTCGCCGGTCCGACGTTTCGAATAGCTAGCGAACTTGATTCTCTTGACACGTTCGACCACCTTCGGGTTGCAAATGGGTCGGCCCCGGCAACATGACAAGGAAGCGGTGCGGAAGCAGGTTATGCGCTGTTTCTGGGAGCTCGGGTACGAGGGCGCGTCGATGTCAGCCCTTGAGGGCGCGGCCGGAATTGACCGTCGGCAGCTGGCGCGC
>JBCDAA010000151.1:0-19429 GCA_039186435.1 Myxococcota bacterium
GAGGATGTCGGCAGGGGGACGCGTTGGATCGTCGGCGAGCGCCGCGAGCACATGGCGTACAAGCGCCGGGTTGCCACCGCTGCAGTCGGCGATGTCGCGCAGAAGTGAGGCGTCCTCTCGAACCCCGTAGTCGCGCGCTGCGTCGCGAATTTGCGCGGGGGTCCACGCATCGATCGGGATTGCGCTCGCGCCTGCCGCGCGAAGGCGATCGGTAAGCTCGTCGTCGGCGTCCAGGGCGAGGAGCCCGCCGCTCTGTCGAACCTGGAGCGCCGTCGCGAGCGCCACGATCGCGTCTCGCGCATCTTCGTCCGCGGTATCGCACGAGCGAAGCACGATCAGAACGTCCCTCGTTGCAGCGACGCGGCCGATCAGTGGGCCTTCCCCTGGGCCAAGAAACGCCGCCCAGGGATCGGCGCGCAGGTCGAGGTCGGCAACCGCTTCCCCCCGCCGCCAGTACTCCGCAAGGAGCACGGGCGTGAGGTCTCCTGCCGCTCCAGGAACCACGACGCTCGTTCCTTCGCGAGGCATCGCAGCGAGAAGCGCTTCCGCTTCCGGTTGAGGCAGGCGACGGCGATCCCAGGGACGTACGTGCGCGCCGAGCTGCGCAAGGCACGAGCCTGCGCTGGCAGGTCGCGCCTGGGGGTCGTCCGCGAGGCAGGCGCGCGCAAGGTCGCGCACTTCGCGATCGCGGGCGTCTTCGAGGAGGCGACCGAGGGCGAAGAGATCCGATGCGACCGAGAGGGGCGACCCCGCCGCGACCTCCGGCGCGAGAAGACCCGGCGTACCTCCCAGCGGCGGCGCACCGAGAGGCCCCGCAAAGGCGAGGTCGATGATGCGGAGCCTTCCGTCCGCCACGAGGAGGTTCTCCCGCTTGAGGTCACCGTGCGCGAACCCTGCCGCGTGGAGGTGCATCAGTCCGCGAAGGAGCTGCACGACGAGGTCGCGATTCGGGCGCTCAGGAAGGTGTTCCCCTTCGACGTGCGCGAAGGCCATCCAGCCTTCGTCCGCGACGTGTCCGCACAAGGGACGAAAGGCGGGGTGCGCCACCGAGAGTGAGACATCCACCTCGCGCTGGACGCGCTCCTTAAGGACGACGTCCCGTCCCGTGAAGGCGTCGCGGGCTCGCTCGACGTTTGCCGCAATGCGGGCTCGATCCTCGAACCGTCGTACCCACATGTAATGTATTCGTTACATATAATGTCCGACATTACAATTGCGTGTGCGTAACTAGCTGAAATTACTTTGTTCGAGATGGCACGCAGGTTGCTCATGGAGGTCGCAGGAGGACTTGATGAAGCGATTGCTACCCTTTCTTTGGCTGCTGGCCTGTTCGAGCGACGGCCCGGTCACGAGCTACAGCGCGCCGCTCTGCAGCAGCGTGGACGAGTGCCCTGCCGGCGCGACCTGCGTCGAAACCCACTGCCTTTTGGACTGCACGGCCGACGACGACTGCCCCGCAGGGGCGGCGTGCCTCGATGGCGCTTGTTACACGGAGACCGATGCGGCGGCGTGCGCCGCCGACGGCGAATGCGCGGCAGGGGAACTCTGCGTCGCGGGGGAATGTGCTTCGCTTCCGCCGACGGCGACCTGCGACGCCGACGCCGCGTGTGACGTGGGGGAGTACTGCGCTGAGGGTGCTTGCGTGATCGCGTGTAGCGACTGCGACCGATGTGCCGATGACTCCGAGTGTGCCCCTGGAACCGTTTGCACGCGCGGGAGCTGCGCCGTGCCGACGGAGATCTGCGACAACGGCCTCGATGACGACGGGGACGGCTTCGTGGACGAAGACTGCGGCGTTTGCGTCACAGATGCGGACTGTACGGCCGGTGAGCGCTGTGACGACGGTGTGTGTTCGCCGACCTCGACGAGTTGCACCACCGACAGCGAGTGCGCGCCCAGCCAGGTTTGTATCGACGGCGTGTGCGGCGGCGGAAGCGGTGAGATCTGCGGCAACGGTCTTGACGATGACGGCGACGGATTCGTGGACGAAGACTGCGGGGACACCTGCACGGCGGCGGACGATTGCGCGGCAGGCGAAGCGTGCGTCGACGGCCTTTGCGTCGGGCGCGACGAAGTCTGCGGCAACGGTCTGGACGATGACGGCGACGGCTTCGTGGACGAAGATTGCGGCGAAGCGTGCACGGCGTCCGCGGATTGCCCGGAAGGCCAGGCCTGCGTCGACGGTCTCTGCGCGGCGGACGGCGAAATCTGCGACAACGGCCTCGACGACGATGGGGACGGCTTCGTGGACGAAGGCTGTGGGCTTGCCTGCGAAACCGACGCGGATTGTGGTCCGGCCGGGCGATGCGTTGCAGGAGTGTGCGGCGCATAGTGAGATGAGTCCGGCGGTTTCGGCCGCCGGGCGCCCTCGACTACATCGCACTCTTCGACCGACGTAGTTGATCACCGACGTTTTCGATCACCACATGACTCGAGCCCGATGACCCGTCGATTTCTACTCCTAGCGCTCTTCGTTGCGTGCACGGCAGATCCCTTGCCGCAGCCACCGGCATTTGATTCCTCGCGGGTCATGCTGATCGAGGATGCCGACGGAACCGAACTCCGCGGTTCGCCTGGCGCGGTGCGGGAGTTCAGCGGGTCCCTCCGCGTCAGCGTTCCGGAGATGAGCGCCAACGCGGTCGGGGATGTGGCCGGCGATGGGTCCTTTTCGGTGTCGGTCGACGGTGCGATGCGCGACCAGCTTCACTACGTGGAGCTCATCGAGAGGACCGACGACGTCTTTGTCGGCGCGGTGGTCGGCGACGAAGGAACCTCCGTCGTTCTTGGCGACCCCGGTCCGGACGGAGATCGCGACGGAAGCCCCGACGCCATCGACTGCGCGCCCAGCGATGAAACCCTTCGGGGACAGCGCTGCACCTTTGACGGCTGCAACGGCCTCGACGACGACGGGGACGGGTTCGTCGACGAAGACTGCGGCACCTGCCGAAGCGCGGCCGACTGTTCACCCGCGGAGGCGTGCGTGGACGGGCTCTGCAGCGCGACCTGCGTGAACGACGCGGACTGCGGCGCCGGTCAGCGCTGCGTCGCCGGCAGCTGCACCCTCTAAACGGCGCCCTCGAAACGGCGCCCTCGAAACGGCGCCCTCGAAACGGCGCCCTCGAAACGGCACCCTCGAAACCACCCGAAGCAACGCTTCGGACATCACACCAACCACCAACACCAGACGGCGGCGCGAACCTCGCGTCGCTGTCGCTAATTTGAGCGACGCGATCATCGCCAGAGCAACCGGGCTTCCCCCGATACACTAGGAGGTGCGTTGAGAACTGCGCGGAGACGACCTCGTGTGCCCTCGCTGGCGAACCCGCGTAGCTCCGTGTCGCCGATTCGAAAATAGCCGCGCCGTTCGCGAGGATACGCGCTGCGTTGGGCCCGAAGGACGACCACGACGCCCCGACCGTTGCCGCTCCGGTAGATCTGCAGGGCAAAGGATGCATTTTCGCGTGGAAGACCGTTGAGAAGCTCCACGATGGCTCTTGCGCGGAGGCGCCGTCCTTCGAGGGCCTCCCAGCGCGTTCGTTCGGTCACGAGCTGGTCAAGGTCGTGGATTTGCACGTCGCAAACCGTGGACGCGAGTCGTCGCATGAGAGGATCTGCAAGCTCGCGGTCCGTGTCATGAAGGGCAGCCTTCAGCGTGCTCAGCCCGACGAGGCCCGCGGGCGCAAGACGTCGGATAATCTCGCGACGGTGCTCTACGAAGGTCGCGCGCGAGAGCGCGTTCCGCAGTGCGCGCGTCGCCCAGAAGTCAGGCGGGGGAGGATCAGGAAGAGTCGGCAGAGGCGCGGCTGGTTGCCTCCGGTGGTCACGCCAGAGGTTGTGGAGGCGGGCTCGCTCGCGTGCTCTACGCCAGATGGACCAGCGACAATCGAAGGGTTGGTCGAACCAGCGCGCGAGCACTCCCGCAGCCCAGTCTCGATACTCGGGCGCGCGGCAGAGATGCCCACCCCCCGTAGTCGTTGTTCCGTACGCCGTCCCGGGTGCCGCGAGGCGTATCGCGATCGCATCATCCAACAACCCGGATGCGGCCCAAATGTCTCGGGGTAGCTCTTCGAACTCGTGGACGAACTCGCCACGTTGTTCTCGGGGAATCCGCCGCCAGATCCGCTTCAGCATCCGGACGCCCGCGGCATCGCCATACTGCACGAGGAGCCGGAAGAGCGGAGGTGGCAGGAGGTCGCTCGTCTCGTGAAGCGATTGCCGAAGCGCCTCCTCGACGAGGTTCAGCCAACCCCGATCGTTCCGCCGCGCGAGTCCCTCAAGCGCCCGGAGGCGATCGGCGCCCGGACCCGAGCGAGCGACCTCACGCAGAAATGCAGTCTGGGCTTCTCCGGGCCGCGCAGCGAGGACCCGCACCAGCGTCGCCCGAACGCCGCGACGTTCGGTCGTCCTGGCAACGTGAATCATGTCGAGGATCGCTTGTTCCGGATCGAGCGCGAGTAGGCGATCGTGGACCGATACGCTCGAGGACCCGCGCCGAGTTCGGAGGAGCTCTCGGAGAAGCGCGTACTCACCATGAAGACGGACGGCGCCCCACCAGCGTTCCGCTTCGGCTCGGCTCCCCAGACGGCGCCGGGCGATTCGCGCGAGCACCTCGAGGGCGACGTCGCGGTAGCGGCGAATTCGGGGCGGCGCATCCGACGGCCCACGCCCGCTTGGGTATCGTGTTCCGTAGCGCTGAGGCACAAGGGTTGAGCGATCGGCAGCTTCGAGTAATGCAGGGACTGCCGCGAACCCAAGCGCCTCGAGTTGTGATTGGACGGAGGGGTCATCGCGCAGCTTAAAAACGAGGGCGTGCACGTGGGAATCCTGTGGTGTCTCGTTCGCCATTGCTTCCAGGACACCGATGATCTCAGTGACGCGCTCGGCATAGGGACTCTCCGGAAATCGGATCTTAAGTTGGCGAAACGCGGAGAGAGAGAGACGGCGATCGATCGGAAGCGTCCAAAGAGATTCCATGGCGGCCCACGTTTGTGCATGCGCCAGGTCTGCCGTGAGTCTGTTCGGCTGGGTATCCGCGCCGCGTAGGAACTCGCCTGCGAGGGCGGGGTGCCCTTGCCGGTGGACATGGTAGGCGAGCAACAAGAGTGCGAGATTGGGTCGAACGCGACGCCAGCGGCGCCGGTACGAGCGCACGTGCTCCAAAAAACGGCGATGCAACTCATCGACGGTTTCGAATCCCGTCAGGGCCTCCCGCTCCATGGCTTCGCCTGCGATGTGGTCAACACCTCGTAGGTTTTCCTCGAGGACCCTCGCCTGTCGCCGCCAGCTCTGCGCTGGATTCGGATCCGCTTCGTGGCGCGCGAGAGAAGGCGAGGCGCGCGAGTACCTAACAGGCGTCAGGTAGTGGAGGACGACAAAGTGAGACGCATGGTCTTCGAGGAGGAAGCCTGGTTGCGGGTTTTCGTCGCTCGGGCCCCGGTACACGATGACGCACGATGCCCCTGCGACATCGGGTACTTCAGCTTCGGCGAAGGTGGCAAAGAGAGCGAAATTCTCGTCGGAACGCGGCATCTCGAGCGGGACGATCGAGGGAGATGACGAGGTTGCGCAGCCCGCAAGGGCGGCCGTCAGGAGGAGGCGCGTCACGAATGAGGGACACGCGCAGGAGCTCCCCCTTGGCTCATTAGCGGTACCGAGATCGCTCTTTGCTTAAACTGACCCCGCGCTCGCTTGTTCTCGCCGCCCCTCGCGGCGTTGCTTGCCTTGAAATACCACTGGTATTCCATCGACTTCGCGCCTGGCGAGGAACGCCGAGCCCGGCGCGATCACGAGATCAGTTTAAGCGACGAGCAATCTAGCGGTCCGGCCAGTAGTGCGGCGTGATGGGCTTTTCCAGCTCTGCCGGCATCAGCCGAAGCAATCCGCGACCGTCTTCCCGCGCGCAATAGAGGGCGAACTCGTCGGCGTTTGCGCCGGTAAAACAAAGCAGTCGTCCGCCGTGGCTCGGCACGATCGTTCCACTCGGCGTCGCTTCGGGCGCGATCTCCACCAGCTCTGCGTCCCGCCCGCCGCGTTGAAACACGAAGCCGCGCGAAATCGGAAACACCGTGCGCTCGTCCACGAAGGTCACGCCGCCCGTTCGCTCCAGGGAGTTGTCGAGTTCGTCCGGACGACCGTCCACCACGAAGAGCGGCGCCTCGGCCGCTCCCGCCGCAAACGACGCCCCGTCGGCGGAGAGCGAGAACGTGCTCTGCTCCACGCTTTCCACGAGCCCCGCGTCGATCACGAACTCCGTTTCGTCCGCTTCGCCGCCCGGGGTCGGCGCGAGGTAGACCCGCGCTTCCGGTCCCCCAAACGCCAGATGATCTCGTGAGGTCGCGAGCGCCGTGAGTGGGGTCGCCGCGCCGGTGTCGTCGGAACCATCGCCCGTTAGGTCGAGAGGAATCGGGGCGCAGACCGTGGCGTTTGCGCGGAAGAGAGCGTCACCTTCGTCGATCGGTCCAATGAAGTGCACGTCGCCGGTGGGACCGATGCGCGGCCAGCGAACGTTCCCCGTGAGCGCATCGCAGTCCGTAAGAATATTGCGCGGCGTGCCGCGGCCGAAGTCGGCAACGCGGTAGAGCTCGTCGACGCCGAGGTCCGAGCGGCGCGCAACGAGCAGTCCTCCGTCGTCGCTCACGCCGATCAACTCGACGTCTCCGTCGATGGCAACTTCCCAGGTGCGATCCTCGTCGATGTCGAGCCCCTGCACGCTCGGCGACGCGCCCTCGATCAAACGCTGGTAGACCACGATGCCTTGCGTTGCGTCCGGGATTCCGTCGACGGGAACATCGGCCTCGCCAACCAGGCGGACCTCGAGGTCGAAGCTCACGGTGTCGTTCAAATCGAGCCCGCGGTTGGCGACGGCGACCCGAAGCTGCTTGGAAAAGGCCGCGCGGATGTCTGCGGCGGCCACCAGCGTGTCCTCGTCCGCCACCGTGGGCTGGAGTGTCAGTACCTCGGCGTCGGTCTCCACAAAGACGATCAGATCGAAGGGGTCGCCCTCGCGAACGCGCACGATTACCTCGGCGTCGCCGACCTGTTCGCTCGGAAGAATGTCCGGGTCGAGGGGCGGAATCGTAAAGATGCGATGGTCGTAGCTCAGCGGGGGCATGACCAGGCGCGCCTCGAAAGGCCGCATGCCCGCGCCATCGAGGGAGCTTTCGAGTCCCGGCGGCGGCTCGCTTCCGTAGCTCTCCGGATCGTCGAAGAGGTAGTCGCGCACCCAGCCGCCAAAGAGTTCGCCGAGGCTGCTTCCCCGCGACTGGAGCACGTCGTCCACCACCGCGACGCTGGGCGCTCGGTCGTCGCGTTCCGGCAGGTCGCTCGCGAGGCCTTCGAAGATCGCGCGGTAGTGATCCGTAGTGCCGAGCTCGCGTTCGATGAAAAAGAAGAGTTCTTGGGACACGTCCGCGGGCGGATCGACGCCGCGCGGCACGCTGAAGATCGACCAGCGAACGCCGTGATGATCGGGAATGCGGCGCTCGACCGCCGGCCCCAGGTTGCCGCTGACGATGCGCCCCGCCATGAGGGCCGCGGTTCCTTCGAAGAGCCAGTTGCCCTGCGGGTTGCGCGCGACCGTCCACGCGTTCGGCAGTCCGCTGGTGATCGCGCCGTACTGGAGCGCGTGAAAATACTCGTGCACCGCGATCGAGAGAAAGCTCTCGGGCGGAATGGACTCGTCGGTGTTGACGTAGCTCGCGCCCTCGATGAAGAGGCTTCCGGGAATGTTCATCCCGTCGGGCTGAAACGAGGTGCCGAGGGAGAGGTTGTCGAAATCCTCGAGAAATACAGTGTGTCGACCGTCGAGGTCGATCACGTTCGGGCGGGTGAACCCGAGCTGGCCCTCGAGGAACTCAAACGCGACTTCCAGGCCTTCGGCGACCTGCTGGGCTTGCTCCGTGGTCGTTCCGCGATAGCGAACGCGAAAGTGTTCCGTTTCGATCGTTTGAAAAGGAACGACGAGGCGCGTGTTCTCGAAGGAGGCGACGAAACCTTGAACGTTCGTGCCGACCGCGGCGAGGCGACCCACCGTCGGCTGAAAGGGAACGCTGCCGAACGCGCGGAGGGTTCCGCTGAAGGGAGGACCGGCGGGCACGAGCTGACCGTCGATCAGGATCTTGAGCCGGCCGTCCACCACTTCGTCCGGAGGACCCTGCACCACCGCAAAGCCACCGGTCACCGCGGTCACGCGGGCGTCGTCGATCGATGCGCCCGCGAGACGTTCCATCTGCACAGGGAGCTCGAGGGCGAGCGGCGCGAAGAGACGAACCTCGCGGTCCGTGAAGAACGCATAGGTATGGTCGGAGAGAAAGATCTGCCCGTCGACGGCGCCATCGCTCGGCCGAAGCGCCGCGGCCGGGTTCACCATTTGCACGAGGATGACCTCGACCGGTTCGACGAAGGCGCCCGCCGGAATCGAGAGCCGCGCGCCCCCCACATTGATCTCGGTGTCCTCCGCGGGGTCCACGAGGCGGATTTCCGACGCCACGATGTCCAGCGCTCGAAAGGCCGGCGGCGTCGGATGAGGCGAGGGCGCGGGTGGGTCGGTGGTCGGGCAGCCCAGCAGGAGGAGCGCCGCTATGGCGATCCCCCTCACTCCCGCGTCCCCCCACACTCCCGCGTTCGTCCACGCATCGCCCAACTATGGCTCCGAATCGGGCGGAAAACCCAAAGAAATCCTACTCAATCAAGTCCCTAGGGCCTTTTCGAGGCCCTCGACCTCGACGATCCCCGGGGTGGGTCCATTCAGATCCCAGGTTTTGCCTTCGGCACGCAGAAAACACCCGGCTTCCCCAACCATCACCGCGGCGTCGACCCGCTCGGGGAGAAGGACGAGCGCAGCCAGGGCTTTGGCATCAACGTCCGCCCGGCGGCGCGCCAGGACGGTGAGCGGAGCGCGCTCGGCGGGGCTGAGAGGGTGGGCTCGGGTGGGCATGGCACTCACCAGGCTCACCACCGTCTCGACGATGCGCGATCCCGCGATGCCATCGAGCTGTCGCCGGAGCGCGTCGAGCTCCCACGTTCCGGTGCGCAAGAGAATCTCGTGCGCGTCGCGCCATTCGTCCGCGTTTCGGGGAGCGGAGGCTTCGTGACTCGCGCCGGCGCGCACGGCGTGGGCGATCGCGTTTAAGATGGCGCGGCGCTCGACCGCGACATCGAAGTGCGCGGCCTCCCCGCCGGCACGCCAGCGATGGCGCGTCCACACGAGGTCGTCCGTTCGGCCGGTCTGCGACATCCAAAGGCGTCCCCGGTCGCCTTCCCCTTCGCCGGGGGTGTATTCGACCTGCGGCTCGTGCTGTGCGTCGGTCCGCGGCGCGTCGAGAACGGCGTCGAGAAAGGCGAGCGCCTCGCTGAAGTTCCACCGAACATGGTCGCCGTCGGGACTCGTGTCATGAATGCGTCGAAGGCGAACGAGCTCCGCGCCAACCAGGCGCTCGAGGACCATGCGCGCGAGGCTAAGAAGATCCTTGAGGCCGTCGCGAACGAGGTGTTTGGCGTAGCCGCTCGCTCCGGGAGTTCGATCGTAGATCGCGAAGTGCAGTCGCTCGTCGTGGGTGACGACGCCGACGTCGACCAGCTCGTCTGCGCCGCGAAGCGCGCAGGGAATCATCATCCGCAGGGCAGCACAGAGCGGGATTTGCGCCCCACGGGAGAGTGTCCGCTCACCGGTCGAAAGAAGGCAGAGGTCGGTCGCGTAGCGCGCCAGGGGTCCGTCTTCGCCTTTTCGGTACCGGCGATGCTCCGTGAGGGTGGGGCCCGGTCCGTAGCGGCGAACACCCACCGCGCGCTCGTCGACCTGCGCGCGCACGCAGCCGACCGCGATGGGTTCGCCACCCAGCTGGCGTTCGGTGAGCTCCAGCCGCGACGGAAGAACCACCTGCAGCTCGATCTCCGTGGTGGTGCGACAGCGCTCGGTGACGTGGTCGGTCAGGATGGTGCCTTCGCCGTAGCCGACCACCTGATAGCGCCCGCGCGGATGAAGAAAGACGCGCCCCGGTGGAAAGCGCACCTTGGCGATGGCGCGGTCGACCACCATCAGCTCTTCGCTCGTGCCCTGGTCAAGAACGCGAAGACGCTCTTCCGAGTCGCTCACGCAGTCCCGATGCATCGGCTCGCCGAGGGCCGAAAGTCCGGTGGCGCGGACGAGCGTTCGCGCGGCGGCATCGTCCCGGCGTCGATCAAAATACCAAACGGGCCGTGTCTGAACCCGGTCCGAGGCGCGAAGTCGTTCGAGGGCTTCGTCCACAAAGCGCTGCCCAAAACGCGCGCGCAGCGCCTCCACGTCGTGTTCGCGTCCGAGGGTGCGATCAAAGTGGCGCTGTCGAACGATGTCGGGTTCGGCGAGCGTCACACTGCGCGGGAGCGACGTGACCAGCGCTTTGAGAGGCGCGTCGTCCGCCTCTTCGTGAAGGACCATTTCGTCGTCGGCCGGCGGCGCGAGCACCAGCACCGCCGAACCCGCGAGAACGCCCGCGTGCGCGAGCCGAAGCGCCTCGCGGTGCACCTCCGGATGGCGGCCCTCGAGGAGAACCACCTCGGCCTTTCGAGGGTCTTCCTGGTGATGTCGGCGAAGGCGCCCGAGGTCGATCTCCGCGCGGTGCACGCGGCGCTCGGTGTCGCCTGCCAGGCGCATATGCCAGGGGATCTCCGCCGCGTCGCAGGCTTCGGCGATCACGTGCAGGGGGAGGTCGCGACCCTGACTGTCGACCAGGTCGCGGCGTCGCAGGAGCACCTGTTCGGCGCGGGGCGCACCGTTTCGTTCGAAGACCCGCAGGGGCGCGGCGAGGACGTGACGTGCCCAGCTCTCGATGCCGGCCATGGGGGTGGTCGGTCCGCCGATGGCGAGGAGCACAAGCGGATAGCTCGTCTCCTGCGCGTGCCGGCGAGTGTCAACGAGGGCCCAGAGGCGGCGCATTGCCACGTGCATGTGCATCTCGGCGACGCCAACCAACTCGTCGAGATCGTCGACGACCACCAGCCCAAGACGCTCGATGAAGCTGTCGCTCCGCGGGTCGGAGAGGACCTCGTGCTCAAAGGTCTCGACGTCCGCGACCACCACCGAGGGCGTCTTTCCTGCGACGAGCGCCGCGGAGAGGTCGTCGCCCGCAACGCAGACGTGCACGTTCCACCGTGCCGCCGAACGGAGGAGCGCGCCTCGAAGGTGTTCAGCCCACTCGCGTGCCTGGGTGCGGTCGCGCAGTACGACGAGCGTGGTCGCGCCGCGATCGAAATGAACGTGCAGCGTCGCGAGAAGCGCGAGGGTGGTGCGACCGCTTCCCTCTGCCGCGAGAACGAGCGCGTGGGGAGTGTCGCCCTGGCGCCGAACCGGCGAACGCTGAACTTCCTCGTCGAGGGAGGGCGTCGGCCCGCGATCCTCGTCGGCGTCGAGGCTCCAGCCGGCCATGAGGTGGTCGAGGATCTCGCGCTGATGACTCCAGAGGGTATCGCCGCCGGTGAGACCGCGGCAGAGCTCGCGCACCACAGGGCCGGTTCGTTCCGGAAGCGGCGCGGTTTCACCCTCGTCGCCGGCCTGCCGCGTGAGCGTTTCAAGACGAACCTCGGGTCGCTTTGCGCGAAGCGCTTCGCCGAGACGCGCGAGCGGATCGGGCGGCGCGGCCTCTTCGTCGAGGTCCTCCTCGTCGCTCGCTTTCGCTTCGGCTTCCTTCGGCGGACGTCCGGCGAGCAGAAGGTGCAGCGACGCAAAGAGGAGGAGGTAGTAGCCGAGGATCCAGCTCCCCGCGGACGGCGCTGCGCGACGCATGCCGGCGCGATCGACACCGGGCAGTACCTCGGGCAAATCGATCAGGCGCTCGACCTGCCGCGTTCCGCACTCGACCGCATGCGAGGGACCAGCGCTGTCGATGGCCCCGACCGAAACGAGCCCACCCGCGGCCATGTGGAGGGGCACCAAGAAGATGAGCAGAAAGCGCACCCAGGGACGAAAGCGTGCGTCGGCGCCGTGGGCTGTCGTCGCGCCCACCCAGCGGTGGTACCAGGGGAGGAAGGCTTCGGGGCTGTTGTACTTCACCTCGACGCCGCGGAGGACGCCCGCGCGGCCTGGAAGGCGTTTCAGGATCCAGGTGATCGCGACAATGAGAATGCCCCAGAGCACCGCGTGCAGCACGAGGCCGAGGGCGGGCTGATCGTCGAGGGGCAAAAGAGGCCACGCCCAGCGGTCGCCGAGGATCTTCCACTCGAACCAGCCGACGCGTTCCCAAAGCTCGGGCGGAAAGTCCGCCGGGCGGGTGAGGCGTGACGCGAGGAGGGGATCGAGCAGGCGCGCGATGCCGTAGAACACGATCGCGACCAGGCAGCCTGCGACCCAGGGCGGTCCCGGCGCCGCAGTGTTGGGTTCAAAGCGTTTGGTGACAAAGCGCGCGAGCGCGACGCCGATCGACGAGGCGACGCCAAAGATGAAGAGCGCGAGGGTGACCCACCCAGAGCCGACCTCGCTTGCGAGCTGCGCGAGCCAGCAGACGAGGGTTTCACGCATCGTCTTCGCCCATCAGCGAAGCGACCGCGGCCGGATGAATGTCGCCCGTCGCGACGATGTAGTACGCGCGGTCGGGTTCGAGGCCGGCGTGTACGGGAATGTGAACGCGGCCTGCGGCGCCTTCGTCGGCCAGACGACTCTCGACCGCAGCGGCGATCGCCGGCGGAACGATCGCCTCGCCGCGCAGAAACTCCGAGATGCCCGTCGGATCGGAGGCGTCCCGACCCGAATAACGAAGCGCGACGCGAAGGGAACGGGCCTGGCGTCGAACAAACGCCGCAATGGCGTCGGCCACGTCGTCGGTGCCTCCTGGATCGCTCAGGGGATCCCATTCGGCCACGGGCTCCGCGTAGGGCGCACACACGCGGCGAAGCGCATCGAGATCCGTAAACGGAACCTCCTCGCGCCAGCGTTTGGCGTAGCCGAGCTCGCGGGCGAGGTCGCCGAGCACATCGCGCACCCGCGTCCGCTGCGTCTCAAAGGGAAGGGCGGTACGAAGACGCTCGGCCGCTTTGGATCCGACCATCGCCTCGACGAGTGTCTCGTGTCCTTGCCCGAGAAGGCGTGCCAGCGTTTCGGTCCCGTCAGGCGCGCGCTCGACCCCGAGTGCGCGTTGTTCTTCCAGCAATCTCGCGCGCGCACGCCGCACCGCGCGATCCAGAAGCGTGAGGCGCTCGCGGTCGCGGTCGAGGGTCGCGCGAAGAGAGAGCAGCGCTTCGACCCGCGAGACCTGCCGCGCGAGTTTGAGACGGGTCGCAAAGTAGTTCAGCAGCGATCCGTGCGCTCCGCCGACGGTGTCTTCGAGGGCGCGCCACATGCCCATGAAGCGTTCGCGAAGCTCACGAACGGCGCTTCGATAGCGAAGGACGAGGCCTCCGCCGACGAGGACCATCCCGATGATGAGGCCGGTCCAGGGCGCGCGTTCCCGAAGCCAGGGGTTGTACCAGTCGGCGGGACCCGCGCCGGTCGCGTCCGCGAGCGCCCAAAGGAGCTCCGGTGCAAACGATACAAACGCGGTCACCGCGAGAAGGCCAAAGAGCAGCATGCGCCCGAGGTCGGGTTTCTGCCGCGCGGCGTCGAGCAGCATGCCGTGCGCGTTTCGAAAGGCGTCGAAGCGCGGTGCCGGCGGCGGGTCGATCGCGTCGCGAATGCGAACCGCGTCTTCCAAACGCTCGTCGATGGCGCGCCCGAGGACGTCGACTCGTTCGGCCGCGCGGCGAAATCCCTCCGGCGTCGGATCGCGCCAGAGGGTCTGGTCGACCATCGTGCGAATCTTTCCGCGAAGGGCGTCGCGCCGCTCCTCGATCGCGCGCCGCTCCGAAGCGATGAGGTCGTCAAAGCGGCGCCGCTGAAGCAGGCGCCATCCGCTTTCGATCTCCTGCATCCGCTCCAGCGCCCACCCGACCGGTGGCTCGGCCGGGCCCTGCGGCTCTCGAGCGGCCATGTCGCCGTGGTCTGCGCCGTAGCGCTCCCGAAGGGTCTCCGAGCGCGTGTACCACTTCGGTTCGGGGTCCCGGGGAAACTGCGGGGCGTAGCGCTCTAGGATTTCCCGAATGTCGTTTTCGCTGGAGTCGTCGGTGTCGAGGCTCGCGAGTTCGACTTCCTCGAGGATGTCGAGCTGCTGAAGTGTGTCGGCCGTGCGCGGTGTGTTTTCGATCGCTTCCAGAACTTCGAGCGCGACGCGATGAATGCCATAGCGACGGAGTTTGGCGCGCGGAATCTCGGCTACGGCGCAGGCAAAGGTCGCGAGGGGCTCGTCCGGCTGCCGGCCGTAGAGAAGGGTGTCGCCGCTCTCCAGCGAGGGCAGCGCGTAAAGCAAGAGCGACGCGAAGTTGCGAACCGCTTGCTGAAGCTCGGGCTCGCTGAGAACAGAAAACTCCGCGACGTCCTCGAGGAGATAGATCTGCGGAACGGCGCGGGAACGCGGCGGCGTCGCGGCGACCTGGGTGGCGAGGGCGTTGACGGTCGCGCGAACTTCCTCGCCCTGGGCGTGCGCGGCCGGGTGCGGCATCGCGAGGATCGGCAGCACGACCAAGTTGCGGCGCGCGTGCACGCGGAATTGCTCGAAGATCGGGCCCAGCTTGGTCAGCAGGTCGCGCTCGATCGCCGCGAGGGCCTCCGGGAGCGCGCGGCGCACGGGGGCTTCGTCGAGGTGCGCAAGGACGAGCACGTGAAGGCGGGTTGGACCGTCGCGACCCGGAGCGTCCCGCCGCGACGCCAGCCGCGCGTGCGCAAGCACCCGCCTCGCCTGCTGGGTGACGCGCTCCGCAAACGCGCTCGCGGTTTCACCGCTCCGATGGAGCACGAGGTCGAGCCCGCGTTCGCGAAGCTCTTCCGCCCACGCCATGACCTCCGGATTTCCTTCCCGCGCGTCGCGAAGGGAGGACGCCGCCTCTTGCGCAAGGCGCTCCGCGACCGCGGCCCCGAAGCGGCCGAAGCCCACCACCAGGGACGGAGCCGCGGGATGCAACGCGCGCGTCTCCCTATCCGAGAAGGTCCTTCAGCAGCGCGGACGCACGCCGAAGCTCCTGGTACTCGCGCTCCTGCGCCGCGTCTCGGTCGCCGAGCTCGAGCGCCACGCATCGTTTCGCCCAGCTCGACTGCGCGTTTTGCAGGGTCGCCTTAAGCGCCGACGACCCCGCGGCTTTGCGTGCATCCGCGACCAGGGGCGCGACCGCCATGTCGTAGACGGCGGGCTTGTCTTCCTCGAGAGAGAGCAGCCGTTTGGCGGCCGCCACAATGCCCTCCGCGAGGTCGAGGGTCGCGCCCTCCAGCACCAGTTTCCAGGTTCCGTCGTGAGCGATGGCGCCGCTTTCTGAACCGAGGGCGATCGCGCCGACGCCCACCCGAAGACGTTCCTGCTCGCCCTGCTTCGCCGCGCGCGCCGCGGTCGGGTCGAGGTCCTGCAGACCCTCCCAGTGGTGGTCGATGTGCAGCGGGTACGCGCGCTCTTTCTGGGCCTGAAAGCGTTGGTACGCGTGCTTCATCTCCTCGTTGATGTGCGGAAAGCAGTAGACCGGCACACCGAGGATCGAGTGATAGAAGACGACGCGGTCCGGATCCGGCCAGTCTGCGATGGTCTCGTGGCCCTTGCCGTAGGTCGCCTCTTCGAGCTGCGTGCCGAGATCTCCGCGCGCGAGCGATTCGTGAAGGCCGATGAGCAGCATGTCCGCGTGCTTCAACATGCTCTTCGCCTCCGGGTTGAAGCGCGTGAGCGGCTGCGCCTTGCCGAGAGCGGCGTCGAGCTTGCGGCGCACGTAGCGTCCGATCGCGTCTTGCTTGCGAAGGTCCGAGGCCGAAAGCGGCGCGAGATCGCGAAGCGCGGTCTTGGGATCGGCGTTCGGGTTGTCCGTGTAGAGGCCGTAGTAGCGCGCCTCGAGCACCAGCGCGTCGTCGAGGCGAAGCCCGGCTTGTTCGTAGGGGTCGTCGCTTTCCGCGTCGCCGAGGATCTGCTTGCCCAAAAAGCGCGTTGCCACGTCGATGAGCGCGGACTCGATGTCGCTGATCATTTCTCGCGCCGAGCGCTTCACCGGCCGGCCGCGATCGTCAAAGCGAGGTCGCAGCGCTTCGCGAACGGCGCCGAGCACCTCGCCCTGGTCTGAGGTCTCCGGCCGCGTCTCGACCTGGTCGGCGTAGTACCACTGCCAAAAGCGCTGCCGCCCAGAGGGATGCTGCAGCACCTCGACATCCAGCAGAAAGTCGTTCGCCTGGCTCGAAAGCTCGCCGCCGTCGTACTCGAAGCGCCGTGCTTTTTCTTCGAGTTCGCTTGCGAGGCGTCCCGCGGAACTTTCGATGTGACGAAAGCTCGCGCGCATTGCGTCGGCTCCGCGTCCGAGGGCGACGACGATTTCGTGCATCGCGGCTTTGACGAGCAGCGCGCGGGCTTTGTCGACGAACTCGTTGAAGGTTCCGACGGTGCGGTCGCGGGCGGCCTCGAAGTCCTTGTCCTTGCGGGTGATGAGCTTGTCCCAGCCGCCGTAGGTGCGCTTGATCTCTGCGGCGTGGGCGTCCATTTCGCTTCGAAAGCGGCTTTCGCGGGAGAGGTCGGCTTCGGTACGAAGGCGCGCGACCGTCGATGCGATCGCGTCCGCCTGCGCCGGGTCGAGGGGTCCGCCGCCCTTTCGAAAGTGAATGAGCGCGTAGCGCTGCTCGTAGGGGTTGAGTTCAGGCGCGGCGTCCGGACCGGCCTTGGCGAGAAACTCGGACCACCAGTCACCGGCCTCGAGCTGCTTGAGCACCGTCGCAACGCGCGCGTCCACGTTGGTGCGCGCGGCCGCCATTTCCCGGCTCAGCGAGTTCACCGTCGTCGCGGGCGTCCACTGATCATCGAGAATGCGGTCGGCGCTGATCTCCCGAACGCCGCTGCAGAGCCCGCGAAGTTCGTCTTCGAGCTGCTTGAGGGTGTCCTGGAGTTTTTCACCCGCGCTTTGACGAATCGTGATGAGCCGCTTCCACACGCCGCCTTCGCGATCCTGCTCCGCGAGAAGATCCATCTTCTGCTGAAAGGACTCGTCGATGCGCTCCGCCTGCGCTTCCGGAGCCAGCGCGTCGAGCTCATCGCGGTCGACCTGAAACTGCTTGAAGCGCTCCTTTTGCGCGTCGCTGACGAGCGCCGGATCGTCGAGGAGCAGATAGCGCCGCACTGCGGTCGCGGCGTAGCGGCGCGCGCAATAGCCGAGGAGATCCTCCCGCGGAAGAAGCAGTACCGACGAGCCGAGGGTTCCAAAGAACGCGGTGTATCCGTCGTCGCCGAGCTCCTCCGGAAAGAGCGCGCGGCTTTCCTTGGTGTAGTTGTCGTAGTCGCCCTGCTGCTCGCCGAGAATCGGGCTGAAGATCTGCACGTAGGTGGCATCCGCGAGGGCGCCGCCGACGTTGTCGATGCTGAAGCGCTCCGGGCGATCGACCAGGTAAACAAGGTCAAAGGGGCGGCGATCGACGGTGGTTCGGCTCTTGTTTCGCGGGTCGTAGTGAAAGGTCAGGGAGTTTGGCGGTGCCTGCGCGTCGAGGCGCATCAGCTGCTCGAGCTCCTTGAGCGCCGCGTAGCCGTTCGCGAGCGTGCCGTCGCGGTTCATGCCGACTTTGTCTTCGAAGGCGTCGGGCAAGATCGCAAACCCGAAGAGGCGAGCGCGCTTGTCACCAATGAGATCGCGAAGGAGGTAGGCGAAGGGAAGGAAGGCCCCCGAGCCGGTCCCGCCCGCGACCGAGAAGTAGACGAAGACCTGCAGCGGCGCGCCGTGACGCCGCATGCCATGGCCGTGGCTCATCATGCCCGCGAGGACGTCCTGAAGCTGACGCGTGACTTCGCCGACCTCGACACTCCGAAAGAAACCGAGGCGACTTTCGATGCGGATCTGTCCCGCGCCTGCGCCAGACTCTTCACGAAAGCGGTACCAAGGGTGGACCCACTGCGTGAAGTAGGGATCCGCGTCGGCAAAGGCTTCGCCCCTTCGGAGTTTCGTGAACTCGACTTTGTCGAAGTCCGCGATGGTCATCGTGGCGTCGACGTGCCCCATACGGCCGCGACCCTCGCGCAGCTTCGCGAGGTCGGCGGCGTTGGTGTCGATTCCCACAAAGCGAACGAGGTCGCGATACTTCAGTTCCCAGTCGCGCGAGCTTCGGAGGCGTCCCGCGATGCGGCTGATGGCGCGCCCGCCGCTACCTCCCAAACCGACAAAGAGGGTGGGTGTGACTTCGCCAGGCATCAGTTGGATGGGCATGCATCTCCTCTACGGACGGCGCCGGTGCCCCCATGTCGACCGGTGCTCCGTCCGCGAGACTACTACGCAATTTGGGGGCGGCGACAGTTCTGGGCGGTCTTTCGGTGCATCCGGAGTCCGGCACTATTTTCACCGCAGCGAAGCTGATAAGACGCCCGCGTGGACTTCAAAACACGAACTTATCTCGAAGACTTCATCGGGGAAGCCGAGCTCGACGAGCTCGACGAAGCGCGCAGCCTGATCACCGAGGAGAACGTCGACATCGTCGCGCAGATGTACCCCCAGTCGCTCGACTACCCGGAGCCAAGCCCCCTCGTCGCGGTGAGCCTGGTGTGCGCCTACGACACGCCGACGGTCCGCCGGGTTGGCCTCCATTTTCTCCTCACGGTCGCGGACGACAAGACCGAGCCGATGCGCCGCACGCGCTCGATGGTTCTGGGACTCCTGGAGCCTGGCGACCTAAGGGATCCAGCCGCGTCCTACTATGAGAGCGACGAGCTGCGTGAGGCGGCCGAAGCGCGCGTTCGTGCGGCAAATCCCGAGCCTCCGGACGTCGAGGACCTCCGGACGGACTACTGAGCGTGGCTGGCAACGTCCGGGTCTATCTGGGCTGCTCTCTCGACGGCTGCATCGCCGGTCCCGAGCACGACATCGCCTTCTTGAACGACTTCGAGCCGCCCCCCGCCGATGCGCCCGGGCTGTCGTTCGAGGCGTTCATGCAGGATGTCGGCGCACTCCTCATGGGCCGCCGCACCTATCAGGTGCCCCTCGACTACGACGCCTGGCACTACGGCGACCGGCCCGTCCTCGTCGCCACCCACCGCGAGCTTCCGCCGGCGCCGAAGGGCGGGATTGCTAGGGCGGTCAGCGGGCCCATCGAGGAACTTATTGCCGAGGCAAAAGACGCCGCAGGTGGCAAAGACGTCTACCTCGATGGAGGGGACCTCGTTCGGCAGGGCCTCGACGCGGGGCTCGTCGACGAACTCTGTCTCACCTTTCTGCCCCTCGTTCTCGGCACGGGCATTCGTCTGTGGGAGGGGCTCCAGAAGCGCACGGACCTGCGCTTCGAGCCGCCAGTGCTGCACGGAACGATGGTGCAGGTAAGAGCGCGTGCGGTTCCGTCAAAGGAAGCACGGTCCGGCTAGCGCACATCCGAGAGTGCCGTCAGTCGAACGTGAGTGCGTCCCGCCGACGAACCTTTTCTAAGCACGACGGCGAC
>JBCDAA010000152.1:0-19340 GCA_039186435.1 Myxococcota bacterium
ACTTCTCCGGACGTGAAACGCGGCCACGCCCAGTGGTCTTTGCGCTCCATAATCTCGAGAAGGCGCTGGAGGAACGTCTCGTTGTCCATGCTTCGATCGTACGCGAAGAGATCGCCCGGCGCGTAAACCTTGACGAAGATCGCCCCGAGGGACGCGCTTGCCGCACCACACGCGCTCCAACAGGGAGAGTGCTCGCGCTGCGGTTCTGCTGCGACGCGCGACGTCCGTGGAGATCCTCGCTCGGAGTCAACGTGAATCACGCCCGCGGACGCAGTGCGTGTGCGTCGACGATGGCACCGAAGGAATGGCGAGCGCCGCTCGCGGGTTCGCCGACGTCGCGACCGCGTTGAGCAGTGCACGGGACGAAGGACGAACCGATGCTATCTTCATCCGATGCGTAACTTAGGGATTGGGCTTCTGCTACTCGCGATGGCTTGCAGCAGCAACGATGGACCGAGCGGCGAGCGAGACAGTGGCGCAGGAACCGACACCGGCGTCGCGGACACGGGCCCGGAGATCGACGCGGCGACCGATAGCGGCGCAACCGACGCCGGAAGCGACGCGGCGGTTGCAGACTCCGGCACCGACGCCAGTGATGGCGGCGCAGAAGACGCCGGGGAAGACGCGGCGGTTGCCGATGCTGGAACCGACGCGATGCTCGACGCCGCCCCCCTCGCGTCTGCGACCTATTTCGTCACGCGCGACTTCCGTCGCTGCCCAGCGCCTTTCTGTGGCGGCTTTTGGATCGAGGCGGTCAACCTTCGAAGCACGCCCTGCAGCGACTCGACGAGCTCGGCGGACGGTTGCTACGTCGCGGGCATCGACTGGAGTGCGCTCGGCCTTAGCATCGACCAGGTCAACGAGCTGGAGGGCCGCGGCGGCAACCTCCTGATCGAGGGCACCTTGGAGTCCGCCGCGTTTCCGCCCGCCGGCGACGTCCTCGGAGAGCTCCGCGCGGACTCGGCCTGGGTCGCCCGTTGGGGAACCCCGATGACACGCCCGACGAGCGAATCGTTCTACGCGCTAAACGACACCGGCGTCGCGTGTCTTGTACCGCCCTGCTTTTCGACGGAGGTCATCCGCCTCAACGTCGGGACCATGGAAACGGCAAGCGGCGTCGACCTCTCGCGGGTCGGCGCACCGAGCGGCGATGTGGACGCCGGACTTCGCGCGCTCACCGCGGGAACGCTTCGCGCGTCGGGCCGTATTGCGGACGACGCCGAACCCGGTCCCGGTGGATTGGGCCGCACCTTTACGGCCACCCAGTTCTATTTGCCGATCGGGCGGTAGTCGGCTCATTCCTGCGTTGCGATGGAAGCGCGCAGTGATTCGCGCTTCCATCTTGAACGACTCCAACGTAGTGAGGCTTCCGCGTTAGGGAGCGACGACTCGGAAGATGCGGCCGCTTTGAATGTTCGCGATGTACATCTCACCGCTGCCGTCCTCTCCAAACGACGCGATGCCCGCGTTCACGTCGATACCGTCGACGGGAACATGACCGGTAACCTCGCCATCGCACCACGAGAACGCACCCACTGTCGCGGAACCGATGTCTGCATACAGGTACCAGCCCTGCAGTGCCGGAATCGCGCTGCCACGATAAACGTAGCCTCCGGTGACTGACTCTGTATTCGTGCCGACCGGACCCAAGGGCTCACCGATCTCACCATGGGGGTACACGATCGCAGGCGACGTATGCTCCGGGACCAACGAAACAGTGCCTTCGTCAAACACCTCGTTCCCCTCGTACGCGCGCCATCCAAGGTTCGCGCCGCCAGGCGCCTCCGCGGGAAGCACGGTGACCTCTTCCCAGCGACCCTGGCCCACGTCGCCGATATACATATCGCCGGTCCTTCGGTCGAAGCTGAAACGCCAGGGGTTTCGAAGGCCATACGCCCAGATCTGAGGCTGACCCTCCGGCATCGTGAACGGATTACCCGCCGCGGCGAAGTTTGCGCCTGGTGCATCGACGTCGAGACGCAGAATCGCGCCAAAAAGGTTGGTTCGATCGAGACCGTTACCGATCGTTCCGTGTCGATCGCCACCGCCGCCTTCATCACCTGTCGCGACGTAGAGAAAACCGTCGGGCCCAAACGCGATCATGCCACCGTTGTGGTTGCTCTCGGTGTCCGCAATTTCCACGAGCCGCTCGACCTCTTCCGGATCCGCAACGTACCGCTCGCCTTCCGCGCGGCGAAACTCCGCCACGACGTTGAACCGCGGCCGTCCCGGGGTGAAGAAGAGAAAGAAGCGGCCGTTGGTGTCGTAGTCGGGATGGAACGCAAGACCGAGCAAACCCTGTTCACCATCCGTGAGCAATCCGTCGAGCTCGATGAAGGGTGTGTCGAGTACGGCGCCCTCGCGCCACACCACCACGCGCCCGCCCTTTTCAACCACGAAAAGAGTGTCGGGATCGCCGGGAGCCGCCGTCACGAAGACCGGCCCTGCAAAACGGTGGTCGAGCATCTCCGTCGCCAGACGCGGAAGCGCACCGGTTGCGCACTCACCGCCCATGCCCGCGTCCATTCGCGCGCTATCGACCCCAACGTCCGCCAAGGGGGCATCGGTCGACGAATCTTCTGCACCGCCGCTGTCGGTGCCGCTGTCCACGCCGCCACCGCTGTCGCGACCGCCGCCGCCATCCGTGCCGCCGTCGTCGTCGCCACACGCCAGAGCCATCGCCAAGCCAAGAATCCAGAGTCGCTTCATCTCTCTTTTGTACCAGTGCACAGCCCGTGCGGAAAACGTGGTGACCCGGACAAAAATCCAGCGTCAGCGAAAGATTCGATCTCCGAACTCGATGTAGGCTTGCTTCGGCGCGTGGCGTCGCGGTATCGCCCCTCGCTATGGCGACGTCGACGTACCGCGAGGTAACGCCCGCCGCGGTCATCCTGGGTGTCATCCAGGGGGCCGTGATGACCGCAGCTTTTGTCTACATCGGACTCAAGCTGGGCTTTGGTCTCCCCGGATCCACGGTGGCCGCGATTCTCGGGTTTGCGCTCTTGCGTGGCGTGGGTCGAAACGGCCTCGGCATCGAGGGCTGCGGCTCGATCGTCGAGAACAACATCAACCAGACCATCGCGTCCGGCATCAACACCGCGTCCGCCGGCGTTGTCTTCACCTTTCCCGCACTCCTTCTGCTCGGCGCGGACTTCAACGTCTGGACGATCATTCTCGCGGCGATCGCCGGTTCCTTCATGGGCATCGTCGTGATCATTCCGCTCCGCAAGCAGATGATTGAAATCGAACGGCTTCGCTTTCCCTCAGGCATTGCGGTCGCAACGATTCTGAAGTCGCCCGGCGCGGGCGCGAGCAAGGCGGTGCGTCTGGGAATCGGCGTCGCCATCGCCGTGACGATCACCCTGCTGACCACGTTTCACGTGATTCCCGAAACGCTGACGATCGGCGCATGGTTTCTCGACGACCCGGAAGCCGCCGGCGGAGGAATGGGCATTCTCGCGCTCGGCACCTCGCTCTCGCTTTCGATGGCGAACTTCGGCGCGGGCCTTCTCAGCGGCAAGGGCGGCCTTCCCTTTGCGCTCGGCGGGATCCTCGCGTGGTGGGTGATCGCGCCCTTCGTGGTGTCGCAGGGCTGGCTCCCCGACGCGCCCACGGGCGAAGCACTCTGGGGCGCGGTCTACCTGAAGATGCTCCGCCCGGTCGGCATCGGCGTCCTCATCGGCGGCGCGCTCGCGGGCGTCGTGCTCTCGTACCCCGCGCTCAAAGGCGCCCTCAAAAGCCTGCGCGCAGCCGCCAAGCTCGCCAAATCGGGCGGCGAAGCCGAGGAGCTCAACCCCTCGGTGCTTCGCTACGGCTTGATCGGCGCGTTCCTCGCGCTGATGACCGTCGCGTACATCGGGTCGGAGGGGGCGATCGCGATGAGCCTTAGCGTCGCCGCCGCGGGAACGATCTGGCTCGCCCTCGCCGGCCTGATCGTCGCGCAAGCCACCGGCGCGACCGACATCTCACCGCTCTCCGGTCTCGCGCTCATCGCCGTCACGCTGATGCTTGCGATCACCGCCAACAACGTCGTTCTCGCCATCACCATCGGCGTCGCGGTCTGCGTGGCGACCAACCAGTGCGCCGACATGATGAGCGACCTAAAGACCGGTCACCTCATCGGCGCCATCCCGCGCAAGCAGCAGCTCGTCCAGTTTGGCGTCGCGTGGATCGGTCCGGCCATCGCGGTCGGCACCGTGCTTCTTTTGTGGTCGGGCGGACCCGGCGGAGAAAACGGTTTTGGTCCGGATTCGCCACTCCCTGCGCCGCAGGCGGGCGCACTTCAAGGAATGGTCGAAGGCGTCGTGAGCGGAAACGCGCCCCTCGACAAATACGTCGCCGGCGCTGCCATCGGCGGAAGCCTCGCAGTCTTTCCTATCAGCGGCCTCGGCGTCCTCGTCGGTCTCGCGATGTACCTCCCCTTTGAGATCACCCTCGGCTACGGCATCGGCTGCGTCACTTCGATGACGCTCACGAAGCAGCGGGGGCGCCGCTTCTACGGGGACTACATCGTTCCGATCGCCGCCGGCTTCATCGTTGGCGAAGCGCTGACGAGTCTCACCATCACCCTCATCAAACTTGCGAGCGGATCATGAAGCAGCTTGGATTTTTGCTCTTCCTCGGCGGCCTCACGGTCGCGTCCTGGTTTGCGTCCAAAGTCGTTCCGACCTGCACCGACGAGATCCAAGAAGGCTGCGCAGCCGAAGGCGACCCCGCCGACGCCGTCATCACCTGGGCATCGGATGCTGGTCCCCTCTTCGCGGTTGGAATCGCCCTCATGGTGCTGGGCGGCGTTCTCGCGCGCCGCGCTGGCAAACCCGCGTCGACGGAAAGCGACACCGCGGAGGGTCCGTACCGAGGCGGCGCGAGCGACGCGCAAGTCGTGGTCGACATTCTCGATCAAATGTCCGCGCAGCTCGACGGTCTCGACGCGAGCGATCTTCCAAAGGGAGCGCAGCCGCTCGCGGACTCCCTCGACTCGCTCCTCAGCGATCGCGTTCCCAACATTCTCGACCGCCGCGACATGCTCGTGGAAAAGCTCGGCCTCGAGGCCTTCGCCGAAATGATCGGTCACTTCGCAACCATGGAACGCGGCGCTGCCCGCGCCTGGAGTGCGATCACCGACGAAGCGTGGGACGAAGTCGGCCCAAGCCTCGAGCGCGCGCGAAGAGGAATCCGAAACGCCCGCGAAGTCGCGCTCTCGGCGGTCCCCGAGGCGAAGGCGTAGGCGCGGCGTTCGATCCCCCCTCGGTTCATCGGGCGGGCGGTTCGACCTTCGTTCCCACGATCGCCTCCACCCCGGCAGCGTCCTTCGGTAGCGCCGCGGTCAACACCTCCGGCCCCTCGCTCGTGATGAGCACATCATCCTCGATGCGAATTCCGCGCACATCGCGAAAACGCGCAAGCACCTCACGATCGAGACGGCCTTTTGCGAGCTCCGCGAAGCGCGGATCCTCCAGAATCGCCGGCACTACGTAGAAGCCGGGCTCGATGGTCACGGCCATGCCCGCCTGAAGATCGCGGTCGAGCCGGAGGTACGAAAGACCGAACTGGTCGCTTCGTGTGCGGCCGGACGCATAGCCCGCGCGATCGCCGAGGTCCTCCATGTCGTGAACGTCGAGGCCGAGAAGATGGCCGACGCCGTGCGGGAAAAGGAGCGCGTGCACTCCGTCCGCGACGAGCTCCTTCGGATCGCCGCGCAGAATGCCGAGATCGACGAGACCGCTCGCCAAGGTCTCGCACGCCATGAGGTGTACATCGCGATAGCGAGCGCCAACCACGCACGCCGCAATCGCCGCCTTCTGCGCGGCAAGTACCGCCTCGTAAACCTCACGCTGAGTCGACGAATAGCGCCCATTCACCGGCCACGTTCGGGTGACGTCCCCCGTCCATCCGGCTGCGGTTTCTGCGCCGACGTCGGCAAGGAGGAGGTCCCCCGCAGCCGCCGTCCCGCTGTGATCTCCGTTGTGCAGGACCTCGCCGCGCACCGACACGATCGACCCGTACGCCGTCGTCATCCCGCGGCGCAAAATCGCGTGCTCCATCGCTGCGCGAATCTCCATTTCGGACACGCCGGGCGCAGTCACAGCCATCCCGGCGCGGTGTGCCTCGACCGTCGCGGCCGCAGCCTTTCGAAGCTCCGCGAGCGCCTCCTCGTCGTGCACGAGACGTGCGCTCACCATCGCGTCGGCGAGCGCATCGTCTCCTTTACTCCCGAGGGGCCGACCGAGGTGTCGCTCCTGCTCGCGACGCGTCGCAGCGTCCGGCGCAGGCAAGGCGACCGTTCCATCGGGAAGCTGAAGCTCCGACGTGGGGCGAACTTCGATCTCCAGTTCCCGCGCGAGATCCGCGAGGGAGGGTGAGGGTCCGTGCCAGAGCGCATCGTCTTCCGGCGCTGGCTCCACAAAGAGCGTCGCGTTGCCGTTCAGGAGCAGCGACGCCCCTGGGATCGGGCGCCCGACGAGATAGAGAAAATGACTCGAGGCGCGATAGGGGTACGGATTGCCGGGATAGTTCCGCGGTACGGGTCGGCCAGCAGAGATCCACGCGGGGGCGGAAAGCCTGGCCAGGCGTTCGCGACGTTGCTTCCAGACATTCATGCGACGCAGTATCGCGCCGCACGACGGGGTCGACAACGCGCTATCGAGTCGGGGGAACCGAAACGACGGCGTGGTCCAAGACGACCACCTTGACGCTCGCGTCGCGAAAGTCGCGCTCGATCGTCGCCCGAAACGGCGCGGCGGACGGCGGCCACTGCTCCGGCGGAGGCACATAGACTTCCGCGGGACGGACACCCAACCCGGCCGAAAACCCGAACCGGCGTGCCCCATCCGTCCAGGACGCGGTGTCACCACGGTGCAGCGCAACGCGCGGAAGCTCGACAAGAAAGACGCCGGGCGGCGCGTCGGAGATGCCCCCGTCGCCGATGGACCAGCCGGCCTGGCGAATCGCTTCATCGAACACGCCCAGCCATCGTTCCGCCTCACCGGCCACCCAGATCCAGAGCGGCGCATTCGAAGTCGCGAGGACAACCGCGTTGCACTCTCCCGTCGCGGAGCGAAACAGGGCCGAGGCATTCGTGAAGTCGTGGCACTGGTACACCGCAGAGGCCATCGCTGCGCCGGCAGAAAGTCGGTGCGGGTTAAAGTCTCCGGGCGCCGGCAGCCGTCGAAACGTGAGAAACGCTTTGAGGCGCTCGCCAGGCGAGGGGAAGGGAGGAGCGGCGAAGGTCTCCGCGTCGCCGAACTCGGCCGAGAGCGCGTCGATCAGCGCGGACGTGATGGTCTCCAGCGAGCTCGACGCTGCGATGGAGGACTCGGTATACGCGCCAAAACTCTCCGCCGGACGAAGGTCCGCAGCCTAAAATCCGAAAAGGGACCCCTGGCGCTGACCGTAGTAGCGCACGCCGAACCCTGCGCGCTGCATTGTCGTCATTGGATCGCGACCTTCAAGCGCTTCTCCACGCCGACGAGGTAGTCGCGGCCGTACGTTCCGTTCTCCATCTCGGTCCACAAGGACGACGGCACGTCCCGCGCGAGCTCGGTCGACCCTGACGCTCCTGCAAGCGCGATGGTCGCCACGGAGTCGACATCGCCGGTGAAGGCAACGCAGGCTCGAAGAAGATCGCTCAGCGAACTCGCTCCACCGATGGCGGTCACGGCTGCCCGTACGGTCTTGATGCCGTGAACGGGAACCGGTTCACTCCAGGGGACGGACCACTCGTACCCCGGAACTCGCTCATCCAGGTAGGTCGCGAGCCCTTCCTTCGGACCCAGGCCCTTTGCAAAGTAGTGACAGAGGAGCGCTGCCGCGATCGCGGAATCGACGCCGCCCTTCGTGTCGTGCGTAATCTTCGCTTGAACTTCGGCCGCGCGCGCAACGTCGTCGGCGCGAGGAAGCCACCCCAAGATCGGCGCTCGCATCGCCGCTCCGTTTCGCTCGCTGCTGGGGTCGATTCGCTCGAGGAGCGCCGCCCCGTCGTCGACCTCACAGAGAAGTGCGTAAAACCCCTTGGAGTAGCCTTTGCGCATGTCGCGCTTAAACGCGCGAACAAACCAGTTTGCGATCGGCTCCGGCGCCAGCTCTCCCTTTTCGAGCATCCATTCCGCGAGCGCGAGCTGCATCTGTGTGTCGTCCGAGTACGCCCCAGGCGTCACGGGATGCAGCGGATGCGGGTGAAACGAAAGATCGTTGTGGCTCTCAACAAAGCTCGGGTCGGCGAACTCGAAACCGAACCCATAGGCGTCGCCGAGAGCGCCAACGACGAGAGGCGACGAGCCGGTTGGAGAAGCAAACTGCGCCGCGTCGTCCATCGCTCGGCAACCTAGTACGGCGCCTCCGGCATGGCTACGCGCCGTAGGCCGCGACAAACGCGGCGAGCTGCTCCTGCGCCAGATCGTCGATTGCGGGCCGGCGTGCGGCGCTCCACGTGTCACGAAGCAAAAGCCCCATCGTCAACGGACCGAGGAGCGCCATCGCTGCGTGCCGAACGTTCGCCCGGCGAAGTTCACCCCGAGCCATCAAACGCGCAAGACGCGCCTCCACCGCGTGCATCCAGGGCTCGACCACGCGATCCACAAAGATCGCGGACTGCGCGGGGGGAAGCCGGGTTCCGAAGCTGAACGCCGCATCGAGCCCGTCCTGCCAGGCTGCGATCATCTCCGCGTAAAGACTTCGCAACGTGGCATCGCGATCCGCATCGTCACTGGCGAGGGTCTCAATGCGCCGCCGCTGAGCGTCGGCAACATGCGCAAGCACCGCCTCCACCACACCTTCGTGCGTTCGAAAATAGTGTCGCAGGGTCGGCGGCGTGACCCCGGACGCGCGCGCGATCGCGCGAAAGCTCAACGTGGCCCCTTCCGGCGTGAGCATCACCGCGCTGAGCTTTTCCAGAAGCGCACGCCGCTTCTCTGGGAACGCTTCGTTTCGACGCTTGGGTGGACGAGCCATCTCAGCGCGCGGGAACGTCGACGCGAACCCAACCGATCCCGTCGCTGCCGTCTGGAAGGGGCCCGTTGTCCTTCAGCACGTTCGCGACGCAGCGGGCAACTTCGGCGTCGCCGGTGTTTTCCGAATCTGGCTGGGCGATGTTGATCGCGCCGTCCGGCCCGACGAGAAGCTGCACGAGGACGCGGTGCGCCTGCGCGCGACGACACCGCCGCAGCTGAGAGGTCGATCGCTCGGCGAGCGCGAACACGTCGCCGGTCCGCAGGGAACCGATCGCGCGAGGCTCGTGAATGCGAAACTCGCTAGAGGGAGGCGCGGGTACGGGCGCTTCTTCTTCGGGCTCCTCTGCCGGCGCTTCCGCGGGCTCCGGATCGGTCGCTCTGCGGGGGCGCACAACAGGCGTGGAGGTCGACTCGAACTCCGGCGGCGGCGCGGGCTTCATCTCCGAGATCGGGACATGCGGTGGAGCCGGCGGAAGGGGCCCCGCCGCAAAGCGCGAGGGGTCGTGGGAAGGACGTGCATCCGCGACCGGTGCAGATGGGTCCCCAAGAAGGAAGTAGGTTGCCGTCCCAGCGCTCGCGAGCAGCAAGAACGCCAGCGCGAACCAAACGCCCACGGGAACACGCCGAGCCGGCATGGGAACGTGGGGAGGCGTCCGACCCACCTGCGCCGCGGAAACCCCCGAGGGTGACGTCGAGGGACGAAACGCATCCGGCGTTGCGCGCGCCTGCGGCGTTGGGGTCGTCGACGGTGTCTGCGGCATCGGTGCCTGCGGCATCGGTGTCTGCGGCATCGGTGCCTGCGGCATCGGTGTCTGCGGCATCGGTGTCTGCGGCATCGGCGTCCGCGGCATCGGTGTCTGCGGCATCGGTGTCTGCGGCATCGGTGTCTGCGGCATCGGTGTCTGCGGCATCGGTGTCTGCGGCGTTGGCTGTGTCGACGGCGCAAAAGGAGCCGTACCGCTCGGCGCGAGGGCCGTTCCTCCCGTCGGGGACACCGGCGAGGGCGCTAGCCCCGCAGCTTCGGGGGTCATCGTCGCCCCGTAGGGCGTCACGAGCGGCGTCTTGCCCGGCGAGCTCGGCGCCGTCGCACGCCCCAGCGTGGACCACGCGCCTTCGGCGTGCCCGGTGAGCGCAAGCTTCATCTGGGCCGCGCTCGCAAAGCGCGCGTCCGGGTCACGCGCCATCGAGCGATTGATGGCCATCGCAAACCCGGGATCGAGACCGCTCACGATCGTTTCAATCCGCGGAATCGCCTCCGTCACGACCTTCACGATCAAATGCTCGTAGGTGTCCGCGTCGTGAGGCGTTCGCCCCGTGAGCATTTCAAAGAGCATAACGCCCACCGCGTAGAGGTCTGCCCGATGGTCGACGGTGCCGATGCCCTGAAACGACTCCGGCGCCATGTAGTGTGGCGTGCCCATGACCACGCCGGTTTTGGTGAGCCGGCGGTCCACGCCCTGAAGCTTGCTGATCCCAAAATCGAGCAGCTTGACCTGAATGCCGCCATTCTTGCTCGCGAGAAAAACGTTCGCGGGTTTGAGATCGCGATGCACGATGCCGGCGGCGTGTGCGGCCTCGAGCGCGTCGAGCACCTGGCCAATGATCGGCACGCACTCGGGAACGCTGAGCTGAACGCGGCGGCTGAGACGCTCGGCGAGGTCCTCTCCCTCGAGCAGCTCCATGGCGAGAAAGGGATCGCCCTCCGCCGTTACGCCTGAGTCGTAGACCTGGAGGATGTTTGGATGTCCGAGGGACGCCAGCAGCTGCGCTTCCCGAACAAAACGAGCGTGAAGCTCCGCTTCCGCCTTTTCACTCTGCGGCCGTAGGATCTTCAGCGCGACGGGGCGATCCATGACCACGTGGCGCGCGCGGTAGACCGCCCCAAAGCCGCCCGCCCCGAGAACCCCCTCGATGCGGTACCGGTCGATGGTCTGGCCTACTCGCCAACCCGCGTCCGACGTGTCCACTCGAGGAGCCTACGCGCGGACGTTGGGCGGCGCTACCCCGTGCGGTGAGAGCAACGCGGGCTACCGTGCCTCGTGGTCGGCGGCGACGGCGATCTCCAGCTCGCGGCTCATCGCCAGCGAGATCTGATCGATGTCGACCACTCGCTCATGCCGCGCGACCTGGGCGGCAAGCTCCGCCGCGACGCCCTCGAGCCGCTGCACTAGTGCTTCCATGTTGGCGCGCGCCAGACGCGCCTCTTGGGTGAGTTCTTCCCGGCGCGCGGCGGCCGTCGAACGCTTTCCTTCGATCCGCCGTTCCGCGTCCCCGATCGCCTGCGCGTGACGCTCGAGGAGCATCGCGCGTTCGCAAAGCTCCCGGGAGGTTTCCACCACGTGGTCGTAGGCCGGACCGAGCCGCGCCGCTTCGCGTTCGATCGCCTTCGTCGCGCGCTTCGCCCGCTTTCGCCAGCTCGCCCAGCTCTCACGCTTTCGTCGAAACAAAGCCAGAAGCCCGAGCGGCACAAGGCCCAAGAAGCCCCACGCATACGACGGTCCTGCGTCGACGCTCGCGATGGCACCCTTCGGTTCCGCGGCCTCGGTGACTGCCGCCGGTACGCCGTAGACGTCGACCTCGAGCACGCCGGAAAGCATCGCGGCGGCCTCGCTTCGCGTTTGCAGCTGACGCGCTGCGAGCCGTGCGATCGCAAAGGAGACGATCGGGCGCTCGTGTTCCGGAAGCTGCAGCCGATACCGATGAGTCGTCGGGTCTTGTTCGAGTACTTCGGTGCCTTCCGGAAAGAACACGAAAGGACCGTCCGCCTCGAATCGAACGCCCTCCGCGCGTCGCGAAAACACGTCGAGCTCGGCGCCGTCATAGGCAGAGGTGATCGTTCCCGCTACCTCGATGATGCGGTCGGGGCCGAGTGTTCCGGTCAGATCGACCGGCGTCCCATCGAGGGGAAGCTCGATCCGCATCGGCACATGCTCCTGCGCGAACGCCGTGCTCGCGAGGGAAAGAAGGGTGGCGAGCCAGAGGACACGATGAGGTTTGAGGCTGGGCATCATCGCATCCTCTGGTCGCCGAAGTAGTTCATGGCCATCACGAGCGTTCCGCGTGTGTGGTGATCCCAGGTGTTCCACGCGGAGCCGAGCACCGACTCGTAACGAGCGAGGAGCGCGGCGTCGTCTCGAAGCGAGGTGTCGCGCCAGTGCGTGCCGGCGGCCTCGAGAAGCTCCCGTCGCTCTGCGAGCTGACGACGCGCGCCCTCGCTATCGCCCGCCTGGAGCGCGTTCGCAGCGGCTTGAAGCGCTTCGCCGGCCTGAAACGCGAGCACCGTCCGCTTCACAACCCGGACGACGCTTCCCTGCGCAACCGCGCGGTCATCCGTGCGCTCGGCGCTCACCTCGCGCACGATCGTTCCGTTGCGCCGGCGAATCAGATCCTTGTAGTCGAGGGTGATCTTCGCGATCTCGGCGGTGGTCGTTCCCGCCGGCACCTCGAGCTCCATTAGGACCACGTGCTGATCGCCCCGGCGAAACGTCGGAAGGTGAATGCGCAAGCCTCGCTCCTCCTCGCGCTGGCGAGTGCGACGAATGCCAAGTTCGCGCGCGATGCGCTGGTCGACGGCCACCTCCGTGGCTCGCACTGCCTGGTGCTCTCGTTCACTGAGGAGACGGCTGCCGTAGACGCGCTTCGCAACGATTCCCTCGCCGAGCTCGACGCGCACGCGAAGTCCCTGGGCGACGGCCTGCACCCGCGACTCGAGCTCGTCCTCGAGAATCGTGCGCATGTCTTCCGCGCGGCGTGCGAAGTGATAGCTACCGCTTCCTTCGCGGGCGATCGTCAGCATGGTCTGCTCGTCAAAGTCCGTCCCGAGGCCGATGCTCGTCGTGAGCACCCCCGCGCGATCGAACATTCCGCGAGCCATGGAACCCAGCTCGTTCGGGTTCGTCTGGCCAACCGTCACGCGGCCGTCCGAAACCAGCACGACGAGGCCGACGGTCTGCGACGCCCGGGCACGAGGCGCATGTCGCTCGGCCAGCTCCAGCGCCGCACCGATGTTGGTCCCCCCACCAACCTCGAGCGAGTTGATCGCGGCGTGGGCGCGCTGGGCATTCCCGACACGGGCCGGCGCGTAGTCGATGTTCGCCTCATCGCTGTAGCTAATGAGTGCGAAGGTGTCGGTAGGCCTCAGCTTGTCGACGAGGCCGTGCGCCGCAGCGATCGCTTGGTTCCACTTCTCACCCCGCATCGAGCCGCTGCGATCGAGAAGAAGGCGGACGTCCATGCGCGGGCGCGCGGGGAGTTCCCCTTGGCGACCGAGGAGCGCGATTTGAAGGTGCACCTGCTCTCGGTCCTGACTGAGTCGGCTGCGCTCGAGCTCAGCGTACATCGCCATGCCCTCCTGGGCCGGGACCGCGTAGGGAAGTCGCTCGCGATCCTGAAAGGCCGAGAGTCGCACCATCTGCCCGTTGACCATCACACCACGGTCAAGAAGATCGTCGAGACGCGCGCGCACGCCCGAGCCACCGACGAAGTTCGACGCGAGGACGCCGTTCTGCGGAAGAGCAGCCGGTGCAGGCGCTGCCGGACGCGCTTGGACCGTCGCGCCTCCCGCCGGCCCAATCGGCCGGATCGTCATCGCCGTGGGGCGCATTCGCCGTCGCGCACGACGCGGCGCCTCGATCCGGCTTGCCATCTGCGAAGCCATGGACGCCGAACCTTGGTGGTAGGCGGCGATCTCACCGATTCCGCGAAGCGAGCCTTCACTGGGCGCGGCCTCGCGCTGCAGTCGCGCTTCCGGATACCCGGTCGCGGCCTCGGTCGAAGGCTGCGCGAGATCGGCCGCCGCTTCCTGCTCTCCAAGGTCCGCGGGCCGCTCCACGAGGGGAGCGGGCTGCTCTTCCGGAAACGCCTGCGCCACTGGCTCATTTGCCGTGTCGCAACCCAAGAGCGCTACCACCACCCAAACGCTGACCTGCCTCATCACCGCGCCTCCTGGACGGACCGATGCCTTCGAAGATCGCGTTGACCTTCGTGCCCGCCTCGCAGGAAGAGACGCGTCCTCGCGAAGGGTCCTTGGGAGCGATCTCGAAAAAATCGTTCGAGGACCGAGCGCGGGACAAAACCGACCTGACGCCCCCGTTTCGCCGGCGCACCAACTAAACGTGCGAAATCATTCGGCTCAGGAAGAGCAACGGCTCTGTTTCTGCAGGATCGCCGTCAAAAAGAACGAAATCGAAGAAGAGCGCCGCGGCACTTGGGTTAGAAGAGGACTCCGTGACACAGCCTGTTCGCTACGTTCTCCAGGATCGCGTCGCCGTCATCTCGATTGACGACGGGAAAGCCAACGCCCTCTCCCCCGCCGTTCTGACCGGTCTCGCCGAAGCCCTCGACTGGGCCGAAAGCAATGCGAACGCGGTCGTCATCGCCGGACGCAAGGGGCGCTTTTGCGCCGGCTTCGATCTCAAGCTGATGACCAGCGGTCCGAAGGCCGCTGGCGAGCTCGTGAAAAGCGGTGCCGAACTGTTGATGCGCCTTTACGAGCATCCGCAACCTGTTGTCATCGCGTGCACCGGTCACGCAATGGCCGGCGGCGCGGTCATGCTCCTCTGCGCTGACGTTCGGATCGGCGCGAGTGGCGACTTCAAGATTGGACTCAACGAGGTCGCCATCGGAATGCCGATGCCCGTGTTCGTCAGCGAGCTCGCCCGCGAGCGGCTCGAACGACGCGCTCTCGTTCTCGCCACGCTCGGTGCCAGCATTGTCGATCCGGCAACCGCCGCCGAAATCGGTTTTCTTGACCGGGTGGTCGACGAAGAGGAAGTGCGCGACGCAGCCTTCGCCGAGGCGGCGCGTCTCGCGAAGCTTCCCAAGGCCGCCTACGCAAGCACCAAACGCAGCATTCGATCCCCCGTGATCGCGCATATTCGCGCAACCTTCGAAGACGACCTCGCGCGCGTCATCCAGGATTTCGGAATCAAAACTGGATGAAACACCCCTTCGACTGGGGACCGTCCCGCGCGCTTGAAGCCCTTGCCGGACGCAGTCTGGACGCTTTGGTCGACCACGACATCCGGCAGCGAGTTCAGGAAATGGGGCTCCGCCACTCGCCCTACGGCTACGATGCTTGGGGCGTGTCGGCGACCGCGGCAGCGCGTGCGCTCGCGATCGCGCGCTGGTTCTACCGCAGCTATTTTCGCGTGGAATCCACCGGCGTTGAGAACATCCCGGCCGGGCGCGTCCTCCTCATCGCCAACCACAGCGGCCAGCTTCCCATCGACGGAGTCCTCATCGCTGCCGCGGTTGCCCTCGAGGGGCGTCCTCCGCGTCACGTCCACGCGATGATCGAACGCTTCTTTGCGGGCGTCCCTTTCTTGAACACGTTGATGCAGCGCGTGGGCCAGACGATCGGGCTGCCGGCCCACTGCGAACGACTACTCCAGAGCGACGAAGCCGTGCTGGTCTTCCCGGAGGGCGTTCGCGGAAGCGGCAAGACCGTCTTTCACCGCTACCAGCTCATGGGGTTTGGCCAAGGGTTCATGCGCCTGGCGATGCGCACGAACACACCGATCGTTCCGGTGGGCTTCGTGGGCGGCGAGGAGATGGCGATCAGTTTTTCGCGTCTCCTCCCTCTCGCGCGCGTGCTCGGGCTCCCGTACCTACCGCTCTCGCCGACGCTCACGCTTCCGATGCCGGTTCGCTGCAACATCACCTTCGGGCGGCCCCTTCTCTTCGAAGGAACGGGAAACGAAACCGACGACGTGGTGCTCGCGCACGTAAACTCGGTGGAAGAGGCGATCGCGGAACTTCTTCAAGAAGGTCGATCTCGCCGCGCTTCGATCTGGGATTGAGGGAAGGCGATGGCCGAGCGCTCCGTACCCCCTCGTGTGAAGACGTGGATCGCCGTGCTCGTTGGCCTCGCGCTCAGTACCCAGACGGTGAACGCGCAGCGTTGTGCCGAGACCCCCTCCCGAACACCGATGGAAGGCGAACTCCCGGGCGCGCACGTTCGGGTGCTCCCCGAGTCGCCGCCGAGTAGCGGCGCCCACGCGTTCCATCTCAGCGCACGCCTTCAGGTACGCAACACCTCGGGTGAGTGGCTTACACTGGAGCTCGCAGACTACGAATGGGTTCACGAACAAACGACGGTCTCCTTTCAGCGGAAGACCCTCGAGTTCGTGGGCGCAGGCGGTCAGCTTCGTCGTGGCACGCGCATCGCGCTTCCTCCGGGTTTCGACGGGGAGGTCACGGTTCGCGGAAGACTCCCTGCCGGTTCGCTGATCTACCGGCAGCTCTACTGGCATCAGGTCCGCATTCGCACGCGATCCGGCGAGGTGCAGGTACGCGGGTGTGGGCTTCGCTACCGGCCTCCTCATCGCCGATAGGGCGCCGCACAAGAAAACGCGCACAGAAAACGCCGCACAGAAAACGCCGCACCCGAAAACGAGCGCGGCGCCTCCAACGTTGGGTTCGCGATCAGCTCTGCTTGGCCGCCCAGGAGTTGCAGTACCCTTCGGGGTGAATCGGGCCCTTCACGAGGGTGCACCCACCGCAGGCGTTCGCCGCCGCGGGCTGATAGAAGTTGCAGTTAACGCACTGCTTCGCCGTCCCATGCGGAGAGTGATCGACGTAACCGAGGTTGCTTCGGGTCGCTTGTTCCGGCGGTGTGAGACCAGAGGTATCGGTGCAGGTCAGGCCCTCGTCGCCTCCACAGGCAGAAAGGCCAACCACGGTGACGCCAACAGCGGCGCCTAGCGATGCGCCCCGGGCGAGAAACACACGGCGAGTGATCTTCGTCATGACGCGAGGCTAGGCACAGTTCCGAAGAGGGTCAAAACCAACGCGTGTTTTTCAATCGCAAACAGACGCGATTGAATCTGAAATTCAAAACCGTGTTCTTCATTGCTGTCGCGTCTACCTGAGACGCGCACGATAAGCAGCCGGCGCGATCGAGAGGCGGTGCCGAAACGCGCGCCGAAACGCACCGACATCCTCATAGCCAACCTGAAACGCAATCTCGGCAACCGTCTGTCGCGTCGTCTCCAGAAGCATTCGCGCGTGCTCGATCCGAACGCGCTGCCAATACTCCTTTGGACTGCCTCCGGTCGCCTGCTGAAATCGTCGCTGCAGCGTTCGCGGCGTCACCCCAAGCGATCGGCAGAGCGCGGGAATCTCCCCGCCTTCTGGCGCTCGATGCATGCGCTCCGCCGCGGCCCGAACCAGCGCATCCTGCGTCTGGAGATGGGTCAGGGTCGCGAACATCGCCTGCGACCTGCGATGCCCGTCGAGGAGCAGGGCCTCCGCACAGCGCGCGCGCAGGATCGGGTTTCCGAGGCGACCGACGAGGTGCAGCGCAACATCCAAAAACGCCATCGCGGCGCCAGCCGTCACAACGGGACCGTCTTCGACCACCATCGCGTCCCGATCCACCGAGACGTTCGGAAAGGCGTTGGCGAGCTCCCGGCAAAGCCACCAGGAGGCCGTGGCCCGCCGACCCTCGAGAGCGCCTGCGGCGGCAAGCCACGCGGTTCCCACGCAGCCCGAAGCGATGATCGTTCCCCGGTCTGCGCAACGGCGAAGCCATCGCGCAAGACGAGGTTCCCGCGCCACGTCGGTGCGGGCTTCTTCGATCACATCGGTCGCACCCACGCCAGCGGCAGCCAGCAGGATCGCATCCGGTGTCGTTCGCGTTGGAAGCGGCGCAACCGCGTAGGTCAGGCCGCCAAAGGTCGGTACGGAAGTCGCCACCCCAACCGCACGGCACACAAAGCGCGGTCCAGGAACGCCGTACGTCGACGTCAGCACATTCGCAGCGGCAAAGACGTCCATGGGTCCCGCCACCGCCGTCGAGAGCCCTCCCGGCATCACGACGATAGCAATTGTTCGCACTGTCGTTTTTTGCACGACACAAGTCGTAAACGACACCTGCGCCAGACGCAATCCTCCCCAAAGTCAGGGCATGGACTTTCACGTCACCTACATCGGCACCGCCACGATGCTCCTGGAGATCGATGGCCTTCGCCTCCTCACCGATCCGGTGTTTGACCCCGCGGGTTCGGAGTACCGCATCGGAAAGACTCGCCTCGCGCGCTACATCAACTTGGACGGACCCGCCGTCGAAGCGGACGCACTCGGACCGATCGATGCGGTGCTTCTTTCGCACGACCAGCACCGCGACAACCTCGATCGGCGCGGGCGAGAGCTCGTCAAAGATGCCCCGCGTACGCTAACCACACCCGAAGGCGCGGGACGACTCGCAAGGCACGTTGGCGAACGGGCGACGGGACTCCGCCCCTTTGAACAGACCGTGCTTCGGGCGCCTTCGGGTCTTGAGGTCCGCATCACCGGAATGCCCGCGCGCCACGGACCGCCCGGAACGGAGTGGCTCACCGGGACGGTCACCGGGTTTCTCCTCGAATGGGAAGGGCAGCGCGACGGCGGCGTCTACATCTCCGGCGACACTCGCTACTTTCAAGGCATTCACGACATTGCCGCGCGCACCCAGATTGGAACCTGTTTCATCCACGCCGGCAGCGGCTGTTTTCCGGCGACCGGTCCCGTGCGCTATTCGATGGATGGCGCGGAAGTGCGTCGCACGGTGGAAACCCTCAGCCCCGCGCGGGTCGTTCCCATCCACTTCGAGGGGTGGTCACATTTTTCGGAAGACCCGGATGAACTGCGCGAGGCGCTTCGCGCGACGACGCACAACGTCCAGTGGCTCCCTCTCGGTACGCGGGTCGCGCTGCCGGCGTAGATCAGCGACGAATGCGAAAGAGGGTTCGCGGGGTTACGGGCCGCGGTCGCGCTGTATCCCACTCACCGCTGCGCGGCTTCTCGGGCGGCGGCGTTGTGTCTCGGCGCGCCAGACTCTCGAGCCCGTCTTGAACCACGGCACCCTCGATGCGGCGACGGACGACAGCCGCCATCTCCGCACACTTTTCGCCCGCGATGAGCGTCGCCAGACGAGCCGCTTCCGCTGCGTGGGCCCGGGACGCGTAGTAGCCCTCGTCGGCTTCTTCGTCACACGCGAACGCCGCGGCGGCGCAGGCCTCCATCAGCTGACGCTGCGCCGCATGCTTCATCTCGCGCGCTTCGGACGCGGCGCGAAAACCAGCTGCCCAGGTCGTCCGGCCATCCGTCTGCCCGCGGCTCCAGTTCTTGGCGAGCGTCCACGCCTCCGGCATCGGAAGATCACCCCGAGCGCGTTCAATGCAGTCGCACACCACCGCCACGATCTTGACGCGATCCACGCCCGCGACGACCGCCATTGCCACCAACCAATCCGGTCGCTCGCAGTCGGTCCACATCTCCTGGAACGACGCATACGAGAGCGCCGACCGGCGGAGTTCCTCCGGGAGATTGGACAACGCGAGCCACGGGGTTTCGGGCGTCATCGACTTCGCAGAAAAGCTTGCAACAGCCGTACCCGCAAAAAGCACAGTG
>JBCDAA010000153.1:0-19192 GCA_039186435.1 Myxococcota bacterium
ATGCGCCGGCGCGGATCCGGTGGCGTTGGTTGGTCCCCTCGGACTGAGCGAATTCGAAGGTCGGCTCGCTGCAAATCGACATTCTTGCGCCCTGATATTCTTGCGCCCCGACATTCTTCCACCCCGACATTCTTGCATCCTGATGTTAAGTATATTCGAATAATATGTGCAATTCTCATTGACAAAGCTTGCTCAGTAGAAAATGACTTTCCTTATCATTAGGAGGGTTTTGTGAGTGACAACGAAGGTTTAGAAGAAGAGACGCCGTCCTCGCGCCGCAGGTTCGTCGAGCGCGCCGGCGCTGCTGCAGCGCTCGTGCTTTCCGCGCCACTTTTGCCGGCATCAGCATCGGCCCGCGCGCCTTCACGCCATCGACGGCCTGGGGAAGCCGCGGGGGTGCGGATTCGGGCCGCGAAGCGTCAGCGGCGGCTTGCGGAATCGCTGCCGCGCCAGGAGAGAAACCGAGACGAGGCCTACCCAGATCTACGAGGGAGCTTTCACAAATGCCTCCCGCAGTCTCGTTTCGGCGAGGTCGATGTCGACGCCTTTCGCCAGCTCCAGCGTGCGCTCCGCACGGGACGACCTGCGGATTTTGCCCGCATTCCTTTGAGCTCGCTGGCCACCCGGCGACTCGCCAACCCGCAAGGCGCGTTGACCTTCAACCTCACAGGCGCCGATTCACACGCGACCCGCATGCGCGCGGCGCCGGCGTTTGGGTCCGCGGAAACCGCGGCCGAGATGGTGGAGGTGTACTGGCATGCGCTTCTTCGCGACACGCCCTTCGCGGACTACGAGAGTGATCCGCTGATCGAAACGTGCCTGCGCGATCTGAACCGATTGAGCGCGCCCGTGGGTCCAACCGAGGGAGGTCGCATCACCGCGCGCACCCTCTTTCGCGGAGAAACCCCGGGGGACCTGGTGGGGCCCTACGTCTCTCAGTTTCTCTGGAAGGAAGTTCCCTTCGGCCTCGCGCGCATCGATCAGCGCTATCGGGTACCGCTCGCGGTCGACTTCATGACGAGCCGGCGTGACTGGCTACGAATTCAGCGGGGTGTGGCGCCGCGGGGGTCCATCGCGTACGACGACATTCCTCGGTACATCTACAACGCACGTTCCCTTGGGGAGTACGTGCACGTCGACGTTCTCTCGCAGGCGTACCAGTTCGCTGGATTGATCGCCCTGGCGTACGGCGCGGATGCGTTTGGAATCTTCACCTACGAGGGCAACCCTTCCCAGGCGGGATTCACATCCCTCGGCGGCCCGGATTTCCTCGACAACCTCTGGCATGTTGGAAACCTCGCGCTTCGTGCTGCGTGGTACCAAAAGTGGTCGGTGCACCGGCGACTTCGTCCCGAAGTGTTCGCCGCACGAGTGCACTTCACCGCCGAAGGTCGACGTACCTACGACGTTCATCCCGATGTTCTTGGGTCGCGCGCGGTCCGGCGCCTTCAGCGGCAAAACGGCAACGCGTTTCTACCCTTGGCGTTTCCCGAGGGCTCGCCTACGCACCCGTCGTATCCCGCTGGGCACGCGGCCGTCGCGGGCGCCTGCTGCACTGTGCTGAAGGCGTTCCTCAACGAGGACTTCGTGATTCCCGATCCGGTTGTTGCGAGTCGCGACGGACGTTCGTTGCTTCCGTATCGGGGCCCAGACCTGACGCTCCGAAACGAGATCAACAAGCTCGCGAGCAACATCTCGCTCGGCCGGGATCTCGCAGGCGTTCACTATCGCAGCGACGGGATCGACGGGATCCTCGTGGGCGAGCAGGTCGCGCTTTCCCATCTCGCGGATGTAAGCCGCACCTACAATGAGAACTTCGAAGGCTTCACGCTGACGACCTTCGACGGGTCGCGGGTTCTGATCGCAGGTGGCTGCGTCTACGACATCTGATCGGACGACTTGATGAACGCGGGCTGGGGTTTCCTCGGCCCGCGTTTCCGTTCAGCCTGCGACGGGCTGGACCCGAACGGTTTCGACTTCCGCTTCGACCGAAACGCGGTCGGCGGTGCCAAGACCGGCCCGGGTGAGAATCGCTTCGCAGAGGTCGGCAAAGTCGTAGCCAGCGCCGCGCGCGATCATCGGAAGCAGTGAGGTCTCCGTCATGCCCGGAAGCGTGTTGACCTCGAGAACGTATTCGTTCTCGCCCTCGGTCACGAGCATGTCGACGCGGGTGGCGCCTTGCACGCCGAGCGCACGCGCGGCTCGCTCTGCAAGGTTCAGGACGCCCTTGTAGCGAGTCGGGCTCAGGCGCGCAGGGAAGTGATACTCGCTCTGTCCCTTCTGGTACTTCGACTTGTAGTCGTAGAAGCGACCCTTCGGAACGATCTCGACCGCACCGAGCGCGCGTCCGTCGAGAAGGCCGACCGCGACTTCGCGTCCTGCGACAAAACGCTCCACGAGGATGGAGTCGTCGAAGCGCACGGCTTCTTCACAGCGGGCGTGCAGAGTGGCGAGGTCGTTCGCGCGACCGGCGCCGACGCTTGAGCCCGCGCGACGCGGCTTTACGAACGCAGGAAAGCCGAAACTTCCGTGACGCTCTTCGAGGGCTTCGAGGTCGCCCGCGGAGAGGGTGTAGTATGGAGGCGTCGGAACGTTGTAGAGGCGGAAGAGCTCCTTCGCTTTCACTTTGTCGAAGGCGAGGGCGCTCGCGAGAACATCGGAGCCCGTGTAGGGAATGCCGAGGACTTCGAGGAGTCCCTGAATGCATCCGTCCTCGCCGTAGGTTCCGTGCAGCGCGATGAAGGCAACGTCGATGGGGGACTGCCGCAGCACCTGATCGATGTCGGCGTCGACGTAGATCTTGTGGGCATCGTAGCCACGGGATCGAAGCGCCTCGAAGATGGCGTTTCCGGTGCTGATGGAAACGTCCCGTTCGGCACTCAAGCCGCCCATGAGGACCCCGATACGCTTGTCTTTCATCGAATCATTCATTCAATGCTCTCCTGCCGAGGGGATCAAGCGAGGTGCGTGCCAAATCTAAATTCGTGAACGATCACGGACCAAGACCTGGTGGTCGCCTTCGAGGAAGGGACCCGACCGCGTCTCTCTCGCCGCAGCGGTGAACCCGCTTGAACACTGCGATACCTGGCGGGATCCGGGTGGTCAAGAAACTGTCAGGGTCCCCCGTAGACGAGAATCGGAAGCTCCGCCAGCCGACCGTTCGCGCGATGAAGCATGACCGGGACGCGGTCGCCGCGGTGAAGCGCAAGAGCCGCCGGCGCCGCGCCTTCTAGGAACGCCAGCTCCGCCATTTCTTCACCGAGCGCATGCCGACACGAGACCACCGTTCGATGGGACGCGTTCTCGGGAAGGTCCGTGCGACGCGCCGGCGTGATCGGCCCAATGTGCATCAGCGCGCACTCGCCTCGTTCGGTAATTCGAGAGATGTCGTCGCCAGCAGCGACGGGTGTGAACTCCCAGCGGGCCGGTGCAGCTGGCGGTGCGGCGCCGAGGTCTGCGACAAACGCGACGACCGGATACCCGTCGAACCCTTCTTCGGCGACTACCCGAACCCGAATCCGGGTATCGACACGCAGAAAGGGCGCGAGGCTCGCGCTGTCTTTTGCGTAGACCAAATCGGCCCAGCCCGAACCGCTTTCGGCCCGGCATCGAACGGTGACGCGATGGGAAACGGGCTCAGCGTATCGTCGAAGCTCCCGTCTTGAGACAGGGGACACCCGCCCCACGAAGCCCAGATCACACACTCGCTCAGTGCCTAGATGTTGGGAGGCGCCCATCGCGATCCGTCGAGGATCGAGCGGCTCGGCGAGTTCGGCTTCGCTCAGCTCCGGGAGCACCACCCCTTCTCGAAGAGGCTGAATCTCCGAGACATCCGCCCCACAGCCACAAAACGCGGCGACCAGAACGAACCAAGCACCGGGACCAAGCATTGCCATCTCTTCACCAGGGTGGTAACCCTCCGAGCGCTCTCGAGCCAGCGCAGATGGGCCCTTCGATCATCGCGAACGAACGCAGGATGGACGTCCCTAGGGCGTCCCGAGGTCCCCGATCCGAGTGGTTTCGAGACATTCGTCGGTTCGCGGTCTTTCGACCCAGCGACCCAAGCCTTTCCCATGGCCGGCGCCCCGATGCGCCCTGCCGTATCCAACGGAATTTAGTACGCAATGACGTTCACAGAAGCCGCAGTGGAGGTGCTCCGCCTCGTCGGTAAGCCCCTTCACTACAAGAAGATCACGGAGATCGCGATCGAGCGGGATCTCCTGAGTCACCTGGGCAAAACGCCCGAAACCACGATGAGTTCGCGCCTGGCGACCATGGTTCGCAAGGACCGCGGCGACGCCCCGATCATCAAAGTTAAGCCCGGCGTCTTCGGGCTCCGAGAGTTCTCCTCGGATGTGCTGGAAAAGGCGCGTCACGAGTCTGGCCACGAATACGAGCTTGTGGAGCCGGAAGAGCCGAGGGCGGAGGCTCAGGCCGAGGAAGATGCCCCGAGTGCGCCAAAACGCCCCGTTCCGGGCGCCGATATCTTCCCGGAAGAGGATGACGACGACGATTTGATCCTCGCCAAGCTAGACGAGGAGGAGGAGGAGCCGAAGAAGCGCTCGAAGCGTCGTCGTCGCCGCAAGAAGAAGGACGAGGACGGAGAGTCGCGAGACGGTTCCCGGGGAGACCGAGAGCGGGATCGGGACCGCGATCGAGAACGGGGCCGGCGAGGTCGCCGCGATCGCGACCGAGATCGCTCCCGAGGAAAAAAAGAGCTCGAGGGCGACTGGGAGCGGAGCACCCAAGATCAAGAGCCTGCGGGTCGCGACCTGGCGGATGCGATCGAGATTGCGGTTGGAGGTCGACGCACGCCGAAGTCACTCGCGGTTGTTGCGGAAGCGCTCGTTAAGAAGGGACGCCTTCACGGTGATCCCTCTGCGCTCGTCCCGACGATCGCCGCAGCGGTTCGTGGGGATGCAGCGCGACGACGCGACGACGGAGTCCCGCCGCGATTTCTTCTCGATGGCGATCAGCTGAGTCTTGCGGAGTGGTGGCTCCCGACCGAAGCGGTGCGCGCGCAACACGACGCCCTCAAGTCCGCCGCGCGGCAGCGCGACCTGGTGCGTCGCGTGTTCCTTCGGCGGCTTCAACGACTTCCTGCCGCAGGTCTTCTCGAGCTGCTCGCCACGTGGCTGAACGCGGAAGGTGTCGTTGGCCTTCGGGGCGTTCGTCGACCCGATGCGCGCCCCAACGAGTTCCATCTTGCAGGCACCCTGCGGCGAGGCCCGGAGTCGATTCCCCTCGCGCTCCACGTGGTTCGAGACGCAAGCCTCACTCGGGAAAAAGTTGTGGAAATTCGGGGGTCTCTGCACCACTACGGCGACGCTCGGGTCGCTTGGCTGGTCAGCCTCGGGGGGGTCCTTCGAGGCGCGGAAGAAGAGGCTGCGACGGTCGGATCGGCGCCGGTTGCACTCTTCGGCGGGAGCCGACTTTCGGAGGCGATGGAGCTCGCCGGGGTTGGGCTGCGGCGCGCGCCAGCTCCGCTTGCGTACCTCGACCTCGAACTCCTCGACGCACTTCAAGGACCCGGTCGAAGCGAGCCGGTGATCGAAGAAGACGAGGACGAAGACGAAGAGGGGAAGCGTGGTCGGCGTCGCCGTCGTCGTCGTCGTCGTCGCAAGGATCGCGACGAAGACGCGAGCGAGCTTCACGATGAGTCCAATGACGAGGGCGCGACCGAAACGGAAACGTCCAACGAGGAAGCAACGGAAGAGACTTCATCGGAACCGAATGACGAGACGACGGAGACGGAACCCGAGACGGACTCCGAGAGTGACGAGGACGAGATTCAGCCGCTCTCGCAGAGTGAGATCGACCTTGCAGCGGCACCGCGATCCGAAGAGGAGTAAGCCTCACAGCGTTTGAAACATTTGTTCAGTGTCGGATGGCGCCGCCTTATCGCGTGATCTACACCCGGCCGCCTAGTCGCTGAGTTGGCGACGGGGTGGGCCGGAGGTTCGATGAGGAACTTGGCGCTTGTCATTGCAATTGCTTCTTCACTGCAAGTGGAGGCACAGGACCCTGAGGGTCCACAACCGGAATCGGAGCCGGAGGCGCGGGAAGCCGCCGGTTCCGAGGCCTCGGACGCGGATGAGACCGCCGAGGACCCGGAAAACACAGAAGAAGAGACGTTCGATCCAGGGCCTTCCGCCATTGCGTTGGCGCGAGCCCTCGATGCCAGGCTGACGGTCTGGCAGGCAGGTGAGCGGCGGGTGTACGTCCGGCACTGCCGAAACGCACGAGTCGACTGCCGAGCCCGCGTGGTCGCGCTTTCCCGGTTGATTTCGGAGAGCGCCCACCGTCATCAGGTCGACCCCTTTCTCGTCGCCGCGATGGCGCTTCGGGAGAGCGGCCTGAATCCCTTTGCAGAGGGGTCGGTCGGGGAGCGAGGCATCGTTCAACTTCATCCCCGCGGCGTCGGAAGTCGTGTGCGATTCGTGCGCAGTGAGGGGTATCGCCGCCGTTGCGAACGCCGTCCGGATGCGTGTCAGGCCGAGGTGATCGAGGCAGGCGCGTCCCACGTCGCCTCGGCGATGGAGCGCTGCGGCAGTGTTCCGGAGGCCCTTGGTGCCTACAACACCGGCGTCTGTCAGGAGACGGGCTACTCCCGTCGGGTGCTCGAAGAGCGCGAGAACCTCCTGCGGCTCGCCAAGGCCCGCGTTTCGGCACGTGCCGCGCAGCTGGTCGACTGAGCTACTTCGTCTTCAAAATTAGGCGCTGAAAGGCCTTTCCGACGGATTGCGCCAGGATTTCAGCGCCGCGGGCTCCCTTCGCGTCCACGTCGTCCGCGCAGAGGACCGCCACGACCTTCGTGCGAACCAGGACAGGTTGAACAGCGATTTGCCCGCCGCGACTTCCGGTTGCCGCACGGTAGAGGTTGTCGGCGGCGGAAGTGCCGTAGGGTCCGAATCGTCCTTCGCCGCTTTCGACGACGTCCTGTAACATCGAGGGGCTCGTCTTGGGGATCCAGAGGTTTCGGAGAGCGTCCGGCGCCACACCGACGCCAACGCCATCCCAGCCGCGAAGCACCCCACGCCGAAGCGCCAGGAACACCGCGGAACGCGCGAAGGTCGCTGCCGCTTCGCAGGCCAGACGGACGATTTCGTCGCGGCTCTCGCTCCGGCGAATGTCCGCGAGAACCCCGGTGAGTTCGACCGAGGGGTCGGGGCGCTTGGGAGCCGGGAGCTCGCTCCAGCTCGCTTCATGCGGCGGGATGATCGAGCGCGGTCGTTCCTTCGGCAAGGGATCCACGGCGGCCCGGGCGACCTTCACCCCTGCCGGCTTTCCAAACGTCTTTCGGATCACGGGGGCTTTCTTTTTCGCTCGAGTCAGCGGCACGGGGGCGGCCGGCGGCAAAGGATACGCCCGCTCGAGGACGGCCTTGAGGTCGCTCACCTTGGCGACCGAAGGAACGACCTCCACCCCGAGCGCACGCGCCATCTCCTGGACCGCGTTGCCATCGGAGGGGTCCGCCATGGCGACGACGAGCGACTCGGCGTCCGCTCGCACGGGAACCACCACCAGAGCCTGCGCCATCGCCGGCGAAACGCGCCCCAGAACCTCACTGGGCACGTCTGCGAGGTCCTCCGCGGCGAGGAGAGGACCGTACCCCTCCGAGACAAAGAGGCCGACGAGCGCTTCCTCAGAGACGCCCGTCTGCGTCAGGCGAAGCGCGAGCGTTCCTCCGGCGGCGGGCCCTTCCGCAAGGGCCTGGGTGAGCTGCCCGCGCGTGGCAAGTCCAGCTCGGACGAGGCGCGCTCCGAGATCCTCGGGCATCGGACCAACGATGTACCGACGGGACCCCCGCCGGGTCAAGGCTTCGATTCGCTTGGATCCGGTACTATGCGCGCGTGGCGCGTGTCCTCCATATCGAAGACGATCCTCACAGCCGCCGACTTGTCGAAAAGCTCCTTCGGGTTGCCGGGCACGAAGTGATCGACACCGAGAGCGGTCTCGAGGGAATCCGGCTCGCCGGAGAGGTTCATCCCGACCTGGTTCTCGTCGACATCAACGTGCCGGACCTCGACGGCTACGAGGTGACGCTGCGGCTTCGCGGGATGAGTGCCCTGGAAGGGGTTCCGATCGTTGCAGTGACCGCGGAAGGGGATCGTCAAACAAGTCTCGCCGTGGGCGCCGACGGGTTCATCGCCAAACCGATCGATGCGCGACGCTTCGCGGCGACGGTCGAGAGTTTTCTGAGTGGCCATCGGGAGCAGAGCGACGACTCGCGCGAAACGAAACTGCGCGAGCAGTCCTCCCGTATCGCGCTTCGCCTCGAGGCAAAGCTCAAGGAGCTGGTCGAGGCGAATCGGCGGCTGGAAGAAATGGCGCGTCTTCGGCGCGAGTTTTTGCAGAACGTGAGTCACGAACTCGCGACGCCGATGACGCCGGTCGTCGGCTACCTGAAGCTTCTGCTCAATCAGGAGCTCGGGCCGCTTACGGAGCTTCAGGAAAAGTGCCTTCGAAGCATTGAGCGTTCGACTCAGCGACTTCGGGGCGTGACGGAGACCCTTCTCGACGTGAGCGCGCTGGAAACGGGGCGGATGCACTACTACGACCGGCGCTACGATTTTGGGGTCGTGGCGGGCGCGGCTCTCGACGAGATGCGGCCGGTGTTCGACAAGGCGCACGTACGTGTGGTGGAAGAGCTGAGCGCGGAGCCGATGGACGCCCGCGGCGATCCGGACAAACTTCGCCGCGCGCTTGTTCACGTGCTCGACAACGCGGCCAAGTTTACGCCGCGGGGTGGGTCGATCGCGGTGCAGACGCGCGCGTCGGGCGACGCGTATCAGGTTCTGGTGATCGACGGTGGCCCTGGGATTGATCCGGCGGAACGCGACCGTATCTTCGAACCCTTCGTGCAGGTGGATGGATCGGCGACTCGTCGACACGGAGGCGTTGGGCTGGGGCTCGCGTTTGCGCGACGCGTGACCGAAGCGCTGGGGGGCGGGGTGGACGTCGTCAGTCCGCCGCAGGTGACGATTGGCGGGGAGAGTTTGGAAGGCACGCAGGTGACCGTGACCGTCGCAAAGCTCGCCCCCGCGCGAACATGATCTACCTCGACTACCACGCCGCCACACCTCTCTCGGAAGCCGCGCGAGAGGCGATGGCGCGCGCGCTCAACGAGGGGTTTGGCAACGCGTCGAGCGCTCATCGCGCGGGCCGAAACGCGCGAGGGTTCACCGAAGCAGCGCGGGATGGCGTCGCGACGGCGCTCGGCGGATCGCCGGCGGATGTGGTGCTTACCAGCGGAGGCACGGAAGCCTGTCAGCTCATGGTCCGAGGGATGCCGCGGCCGACCCAGGTCATCACCGGGGCGCTCGAGCATCCCGCGATCGTCGCCGCATGCGACGCGTGGAAGGCCGATGGCGTCGAGGTCCGCGTGGTGGACGTCGAAGTGGAACTCGAGCTTCCCGCCGGGGCGCTCGTCGCGCTGCAGTGGGTCAACCACGAGACGGGACGGATCGCCTCGATCGAACGATGGGCGGCGCGCTGCAAGGCGGCCGGGGCGACCCTAGTGGTCGATGCAATTCAGGCGTTTGGTCGGATTCCGATCGATGTGTCGGCGCTTGGCGCGCACGCGCTTGCGGTTGCGTCGCACAAGGTTGGCGGGCCGTGCGCGGGTGCGGTTTGGGTTGCGCGCGACGTGGATCTTCAACCTCAACTGGGCGGCGGCGGACAGGAGCGTGGCCGGCGAGGTGGATCGCAGGACGCGGTGGGTCACGCGGGGTTCGCCGCGGCGTGCGGAGCCATCGAGACTCGCCTCGAAGCGATGGAGACCGTGGCGCGCTGGCGGGATGATCTCGAGGCCGTTCTCGTCGAGCTGGGGGCGTCGATCAACGACGAGGATCGACCCCGCGTTGCCAGCGTGGTCGACGCGAGCGTCCCGGGATGGCGCGGGGAAGTGTTGGTCGCTGCGCTCGACCTGGAGGGGGTGTGCGCGTCGGCGGGGGCGGCCTGTTCCTCGGGCGTTCAGGCCGCGTCGCCGGTGCTTCAGGCGATCTATCCAGAGGAGCCGTGGCGAGCGACGTCCGCGCTTCGGCTGAGCCTCGGCCCGGAATCCCTCGACGATGCTGCGATCGCGACGGCGATCGAGACGTTGCGGCGGGTGGTTCCCCGGAAGGGTTGACGCAGGCCAGGCCGCGTCGCACGTGTACGTCGATGGGCCGGCGAATCCTAGTGGCGATGAGCGGCGGCGTGGACTCGTCCGTTGCCGCCGCGCTCCTGCAGGAGCAGGGATGGGATGTCGTGGGCGTCACGCTTCACCTCTGGGATGCCGAAGGGAATCACAAGGTGGGGCGTTGCTGCGCGCCCGAGGATCGCGACGACGCGCGGCGCACCTGTGAGCACCTTGGAGTGCCTCATTACGTGATCGACGAGCGGGAGGCGTTTCGCGCGGACGTCGTGGAGCCCTTTCTCGACGAGTACAAGAAGGGGCGCACGCCGAGCCCGTGCGTGCACTGCAATCGAACGGTGAAGTTGCTCCGGCTCGCGACGCTCGCCGACGACCTCGGCTGCAGTCACATCGCGACGGGGCACTATGCGCGTCTAACCCACGATCCGCTGCGGCTCTTTCGCGGTCTCGACCGCGGCAAGGACCAATCGTATTTTCTCTTCGGAGTTCCTTCCTCGGTGCTGGCGCGAATGGTGTTTCCGCTTGGCGCGATGGAGAAGGACGAGTCTCGCGCCCACGCGCGACGACTCGCTCTGCCGAACGCCGACAAGCCTGATTCTCAGGAGCTCTGTTTCGTTCCCGACGGGGATGTTCGCGGCTTTTCGGCAAAGATGCGCGGGACGGCCAAGGCGGGAAAGCTGATCGACGAAGATGGCGCCGAGCTCGGCGCGCACGATGGGATCGAGGGCTTCACGGTCGGCCAGCGGAAGGGGCTCTGCCTCGGAGGCGGCGGAAAGGCGCGATACGTCCTTCGCATCGTCGACAACGACGTCGTGGTGGGCGACGAGGCGGGTCTGCTCTCCACGGAACTCGAGGTGCAGGACGCGACGTGGCGGCGCGATTGCAGCGAGCCCTTCGACGCGAGCGTACGAATTCGGTACCGACACGATCCGGCGCCTGCGCGCGTGCAGCCCGAAGGAAGCTACTTTCGAGTTCGTTTTCACGAGCCGCAGCGCGCGATTACGCCCGGCCAGGCTGCAGTGGTATATGATGGCGACGAGGTTCTTGGTGGCGGTTTTATCGCGTAGCGCAGGCCTTCTTCTCTCTGGATTGCTCCTCAGCTGCTCCGTCGGCGTGGGTGAAGGCGAAGCGAGTGGGCTTGTGACCGCGCCGGACTGCGGGCTCGAGGGCCGCGAGTTCAATCTCCGGCCGGACTTCTTCGTGGCCGATGAGTTTGAGGACCAGCTCGAGATCCGCATGCAGAACGGCGGTGACTACGAGTTCCTGAGCAATGGGATCGCCATCTACGTCGACGACGTCGAAATCGAGGAAGCCCGGCTCGGAACCCCCATCCCGCTCTCGGCCGAAGCGGGCGCCCCCATCCGGATGACGCTCTACCTCCACAAGCGATGCATCTTCGATCGCGACGTACCGCCCGTGCACTACGTCGCGGCCGAAGGAACGATCACCTTCGAGGACATCTTCGCGCCGGACTTCGACGACGATCGGCGTATCGCGGGGCGTTTTGATGACGTTCGCTTTGTCGATACCTCGCGCCCCGAGGAACGCTTCGCGCTCTTCTCCGGCAACTTCGATTTTCTCTTCAACCGCGGCCGTCCTGCCCAGCGTTTTCCTTAGGCGTTGAGTCGTCGCAAGACACTCGAGGGGGAAGTGCGTGCGATGGCGCGCGGGGGCGACGCGATCGTCGCGACCCCCGAAGGCGACGTCTACGCGGCGCTCGCCGTGGTCGGGGATCATGTTCGCCTCGGACGCCTGGAAGGGCGCGGCAGTTCGCGTCGCGGAACGGTGGTGGAGGTTCTTCGTCCAGGGAGTGCGCGGCGGGAGAGTCCATGTGCGCATGCGACGCGCTGCGGTGGCTGTCCGTGGATCGTGATGGAGGAAGAGGCGGCGGCGAAGCAGAAGGTGCTGCGCCTGGCGCGAGTGATCGAGCGGCTCGGCGAGCCGGTGGAAGTACGCTGCGAGCGGGGGGCATCGCTCGCGTATCGTCGCAGAGCCCGCGTGGCGTGGAAGTCGGGAAGGATCGGGTTTCGGGCACGTCGCTCTCGCGCCGTCGTGTCGGTGGATCGATGTGTCGTGCTCGCGCCCGTTCTGGAGCAGGCCCTCCATCAGCTTCCTTCATTGAAAGGCGAGGGCGAGGCTTCTCTCGCACTGCGGGATGAGGTCCCGGTGGCGGTACTACGGACCAGCGCCGTTCAGCCTCAAGAAGTGTACGACGCGTGTCAGCGCCTCGTGGCCGACAGCACCTTTGCGGGCATCGTGCTCAGCGTCGATGGAGCGCACGCGCAGTGGGGCGACGCAGCTCCGCGCTTCCTCGCGATCGATGGCCTTCCTCTCGAAGGCAGCGTGGGTGGTTTCGCGCAGGCTCACGAGGAGGTGAACGCCGCCCTGGTTCGCTACGTGGCGGAGATGGCGGAGGGCGCACACTGCCTCGAGCTCTTCGCGGGCCACGGAAACCTCACGGTGGCCCTCGCCCAGGATCGAAAGGTGGTCGCCGTCGAGCAGAACGCGGCCGCGGCCGAAGCCTGTCGCGCGAGTCTTGCCGCGCGAAACCTCGCGGGCACGGTTCACGCGGCCGATGCGACCGAGTTTCCGCGACGAAACTACGATGTAGTAGTTCTCGATCCGCCACGCGTTGGCGCTCGCGACGTTGCGACCCTTCTCGCGGAAGCGCCGCCGAAACGGGTCGTCTACGTCAGCTGCAACGTTGGAACTCTCGGACGGGACCTCGCGATTCTGACCGCAGCCGGCATGCGCATCGTCGCCGCGCGGGCATTCGACATGTTCCCCCAGACCCCGCACCTCGAAAGCGTGGTCACCCTCCAGCGCTGAGGGGACCGTGCATGAGCACGTCTGTGCCGAGGACTTCGATCTGCGGCTGCGAAATCGACCAGCCCGTGGCGATGCGATCGACGCCGCGTCCCGCAGCAAACCCCTTGGCGTCGACATCGCCGATGATCCGGGGCGCGACAAACACCGACGCATAGTCCGCGAAGCCCGCGTCGAGGAATGCTCCGTGAAGGCTCGGGCCGCCTTCGACGAGAAGACGCACGACGTCTCTCGCGCCGAGCCACTCCAGTGCTGCCTTCAGGTCGTGGGGATCGACGCGAACGAGTTCCACGCCGCGGGATTCGAGAGCGGCGATTCGCGCCGCGTTTTCGCTCTGGTGAAAGATCAGGGTTCCAGGAGCGGCGACTGCGGCGCCGGTGGGAGTTTGAAGCGTTGTGTCGAACACGACCCGCAAGGGATCGATGCCCTCGACGTGGCGAACCGTGAGCGCCGGATCGTCCGCGAGGACGGTTCCGATGCCGACAAGGATGGCGTCACTTTGGTCGCGAAGTACGTGCGCGCGCGTCCGGGCTGCCGTTCCCGTAATCCACTTGGAGTCGCCGGTGCGCGTGGCCATTCGCCCGTCCAGCGTCACCGCCGCTTTGAGGTGAATGTAGGGCAAGCCGGTCTGGATATGCTTGGTGAAGTCGGCGATGAGCCCGCGGCATTCGTCGCCCCGGACATCCGTCACGACCTCGATGCCGGCTTGCTGCATGCGTTCGATGGCCCCCGGCACGTGCGGAGCCGGATCGCGCGCGCCGATGACGACTCGAACGAGGCCCGCGGCAATGATCGCCTCGGTACAAGGAGGCGTTCGGCCGTGGTGGTTGCACGGTTCCATCGTGACGTAGAGGGTGTGGCCGCGGGTTTCGGCCGCAGCGCCGATGGCCGCAACCTCCGCGTGCGCTTCCCCGGCCTTCTCGTGGTGGCCCGTTGCGATGAGCTCACCGGAGGCCGTGGCGACCACAGCGCCGACGTGGGGATTCGGGCTCGGGCGTCCGCGGCGAGCGGCGTCGATCGCGAGCCCCATCAGCTCGTCGTCGGTCACGTCTGACTTCCGCTCCGAAGGCGTTCGAGTTCGGTGATGAACTCCTCTACGCCCTGAAACTCGCGGTACACCGAAGCGAAGCGGACGTAGGCAACCTGGTCGAGATCTTCCAGCTGCTCGAGAACCAGGCGCCCGACGATCTCGCCGGGGACCTCGGACTCTCCTCGCTCCACCACCGCACGCTGCACCGCATTGGCGATTCGTTCGAGCGCTTCGGCGGAGATGTCTCGCTTCGCGCACGAGCGGCGAAGCCCCGCGAGGACCTTTTCGCGATCGAAAGGCTGCCTTCGACCGTCCTTCTTGACCACCAGGGGCAGCGCCTGCTCGACCCGTTCGTAGGTCGTGTAGCGCCGGCCGCATCCCTCGCACTCACGGCGCCGACGAATCACCTCGCCAGCCTGCGAGAGACGAGAGTCGATGACCTTGTTTTCGAGGGTGCTGCAAAAGGGGCAGCGCATGTCTCACTCCTCCCACGAAACGTGTTCCGTGGGGCGTCACGGGCCGATTCGCGTGCGTTCTAGCACCGAATCACCCAACGGGTAGGCCGCGTGCGCGCCGGTACGCCCGCACGCCGACTAGCGTCAGAAAGTACATCGGAATGGCCATGAGCACGCCGATGATGAGGGAGCCCACCCAGAGCTCGAGACCCATGTCGAGCAGCGTTTGGCCGAGCGACTCCCAAAACTCGGCCGTCCACAGATCGGTCCACCAGTCGGTTTCGGCGGCCGCTTCGTTGGCGGCCCCAAGGCGATCGAGGGCCGCGGCGCCGGTGGATCCATCGCTGCTGCCGCCGTTGACGACGAAGTCGCCGAGCTTCCAGCAGGACCAGTAGAGCGGCACTGCGGTGAACGGGTTGCTGATGAAGAGGATCGGAATGCCGGCGACCTTGTTGGCCCGCAGCAGCGTGGCGATCCCGACGTAGAGCATGATCTGAAACCCGAGGGTTGGGGTCCAGGCGACGATGGTGCCGAGAAACACGCCCCACGCGATCCGGCGAGGGCTGTCGCTCACCCCGAGAATTCGGGTGACGACGAGGTTCTTCAGGCGGTTCAGCACGGCGTCTCCGAGCCGAAGCCGCCACCTCCGGGGGTCTCGATGCGGAGCACGTCCCCGGGCGCCATCGAGAAGGTCGCCTTGCCGCCGAGATCCCGCGCGCCGTCCTTCGTGAAGAGCGTGTTGACGCCGCGGCTGCCGTCTTCGCCGCCGGCGAGTCCGAAGGGGGCTCGTTGTCGGCGTTCCGAGAGGAGGCTCGCCTCGAGGTCGGCGAGCGCCTCGAGCTCCCGAATGACGCCCTCACCGCCGCGAAACGCGCCGGCGCCGCCAGAGCCGACACGAAGCGCAAAACGACGTAGCCGTACGGGGACGCGGCTTTCCAGCACTTCGGGATCGGTGATGCGGGAGTTCGTCATGTGGGTGTGGACGCCGCTTGCTCCGGAGAAGGTGGGCCCGGCGCCCGCGCCTCCAGCGATGGTTTCGTAGTACCCGAAAGCCGCATTGCCCAGCGTGAGGTTGTTCATCGTCCCCTGGCTGGCGGAACAGGCGCCGAGCGCTCCGAGGAGGACGTCGACGATCCGCTGACTCGTCTCCACGTTTCCGCCGGCCACCGCAGCCCCTGCCGGGGGGTTTAGGATGGACCCGTCGGGCACGCGAAGCGTGACGGGACGGAGACAGCCGTCGTTCAAGGGGGTGTCCTCTTCCATGAGCGTGCGAAGCACGTAGAGGACGCACGCGCGCGTCACCGCCTTCGGTGCGTTGAGGTTGCCAGGATGGGCGGGTGCGCTTCCGCGAAAGTCGATCTCGAGCTCGCCGCCCGAGCGTCGTATCGCGACGGAGAGACTTGATCCGTCGTCCATCACGTCTTGAAACGAGGCGGTGTCGAAGCCCATCGTCGCGATGCGGCGACGTACCCTCATCTCGCCGTGATCGAGGACGTGCCCCATGTAGGCCCGCACGACGGTCCATCCGTAGCGGCCCGCGAGCTCGGCCAAGAGGTCGGCGCCGGTTCGGCACGCTGCGAGCTGCGCTTCGAGGTCCGCGATGTTTTGCGTCGGCCGCCGCGCGGGAAGGTGTGCGGGACACAGGGTGTCTTCCAGCAGCCCGCGATCGAGGGCGCCGCTGCGAACCACGCGAAGGCCTCGAAACACGACCCCTTCCTCGTCAAGGGATCGCGAAAACGCTGGCATCGAACCCGGGGTGATCCCGCCGATGTCGGCGTGGTGACCGCGCGCGGCGACAAATGCCTGAAGCGCTCCCTCGTCGTCGTGGACCGGCGCAACGACCGTGAGGTCCGGGAGATGGGAGCCGCCGGCGGACGGGTCGTTGGTGACGAACGCGTCGCCCGGCGCGAGCGTGTGGGCCTCCTGGACGGCGCGAACGGCGGCGCCCATGGCGCCAAGATGAACCGGAATATGCGGCGCGTTCGCGATCAGCCGGCCCGAAGGATCGAAGAGGGCGCAGGAGAAGTCCCGTCGATCGCGGATGTTGGTGCTCACCGCGGTGCGCTGAAGGACCACGCCCATTCGATCCGCAATGGCCATGAAGTGGTGGGCAAGCACCTGGAGGCGAATCGGATCGACGCTTTCGTCGGTCGTCTCGTCGGCGTTTTCTTCGGCGCCGACCCCAGTGCGCCGAAGATGGAGCACGTCGTGCGAGTCCCGTTCTACCGTCCACCCTGGATCCACCACGACGGTCGACGTGTCGTCGAGAACCACGAGCGGTCCGGGCACCTCCGTGTCGATGGGGAGGTCCTCGCGATGCCAGCGCTTGGCCTTTACCCACGCTCCGCGAACGTAGAGCAGGTGGTCCTCCGCGTCGCCGCCTCGGCAGGCCACCGTCGGAAGGGGCGGAACCTCCGCGTCGTCGTACGCGTGAATCCGAACCTCGGTGAGCTCCACCGCAACGTCGGGCCGCGTGTAGCCGAAGCGCTGCCGATGAAGTTCGTGAAACGCAGACCGCACTTCCGCGAGATCAGCGGAGAAAGGAACCTCGAGGGTCGCTTCCGTTCCCTCGTGACGAAGGGAGAGCCACGCCCGGGTGTGCGCGCCGCCGGTGCTCGCATCGATGTGGCGTTCCGCGACTTCGAGGGCGTCGTCGCTGAGAGGCGCAAGCAGCGGAACTTCGACGTGGCGTCCGAGCGTGGCGGCGCCGATGCCAAACGCGCTGAGCACGCCGGCCCACGGATGAACGAGACAGCGCCCGACTCCGAGGCGTTGGGCGATGCGGCACGCGTACTGGCCGCCTGCCCCGCCAAAGACCACCATGGTGTGGGTCCGCGCGTCGTATCCTTTGGCGACGGTGACCTCCGCGATCGCGGACGCCATCTGCTCCGCGGCGATCTCGAAAAGTCCTTCCGCGGCGCCCTCGATGGAGAGCCCCGCCGCCTGAGCGAGCGCTTTGATGCCCTCTCGGGCGCGATCCTCGTGGAGGGAAAAGGGAAAGCGTTCCGAGGGGATCCGGCCGAGGACGACGGCAGCGTCGGTCAGCGCGACTTCCCTGGCCGCGGGGTCGCCATAGCAGAGCGGTCCGGGTCGCGCGCCGGCGCTCTTCGGTCCAACGGTGAGCTGCTGACCATCGAAGCGGCAGAGCGACCCGCCGCCTGCCGCCACCGTGTGAATGGCGATCATTGGGGCACGCACTCGAAGGCCGGCGACGCGGGCCTCACGCATTCGGTCGAAGTGGCCACCCCATCGGGAAACGTCCGTGGAGGTCCCACCCATGTCAAAACCGATCACTTCGTCGAGCCCGTAGCGCTCGCCGAGGAACGCGCACGCGACCGCTCCGCCGGCGGGTCCTGAGAGGAGCGCGTTTCGCGCTTTGAATGCGCGAGGCCGAACGAGGTCCCCGCTCGATTGCATGAGCGCCACCTCGGGAAAGGAGCGCGTGAGTGGATCGAGGTGGCGTCGCAGGACCGGGGTGAGGTACGCATCCAGCACCGCTGTCTGGGCGCGGGCGAGGAGGCCCTCGGCGGCGGAGACTTCGTGCGAGCAGACGACCTCCGCAAAGCCCGCGTCGTGGGCCCATTGGCGGAGAGTGTTCTCCATCGCAGGAAAGCGATGTGCGTGGATGAGCGCGACGGCGAGGGCCTGAATGCCGTCGTCTCGAAGCCGCTGAAAGAGCCTTTGTGCCTCGGAAGGGTCCAGCGGCGCGAGGGTCTCCCCCTCCGCGGAGACGCGCCCGGAGACCTCTACGACCTCGTCGACGAGCGGGGTCGGACGCTCAATACGAAGGCTGAAGAGGGCGGGGCGGGTCTGGTCGTCAAGGGCGAGAAGGTCGCCGAATCCGGCGTTGGTGATCAGCGCGGTCCGAACGCCTTGCCGCTCGAGGAGCGCGTTGGTCGCGACGGTTGTACCCATCCGAAGTTCGACCTTCGCGTCTCCGCCGAGGAGTTCGGAAATTGCACGGTCGAGGTCGAGGTCGCGGTTCACGAGTTTCGTGACTCGGATCGCGCCGGACGGTTCGAAAACGAGAAAATCGGTGAACGTTCCCCCTTGGTCGATCCACACGCGATAGGGGGGAGTCACGCCCCGAGCGAAGCACGCCGCGACGAGGGGTCAAGGCGCTGCTTCCGCTAACTGCGCATGAGTGCTCGTCTTTCTCGTTTGGGCAATCGATTCGGAGCACGCGTTTCGCCAAGGCTCGGTTCGCCGATTCGGCGATTTCTGGTGTTTTCTGCGTCAAAAGTGGCACGCTGCGGCCCGGTACTTGATTTGACTATTCCTAATAATCGGTACAGGGGGGTCGTATGACCGCGGCCACCGAAGAGCTTAAGGTCTCGGCGCATATCACAGCGAGCCCCAACGCCATTTATGCCGCCTGGATGGATGAGCGGCGTCATTCCGCGTTCACCGGGCGTCGCGCAACGGTCGACCCCTGGGTCGGCGGGCGGGTGACCGGCGACGACGGCAAGATCGACGCGACCCACATCCACTTGGACACCGGCCGCCGCATCGTGATGACCTGGCGAACCTCCGAGTTCCCCGTCAAGGCACACGATTCGCGCGTGGAGATTCGGCTGGAGCCCGTCGCGGGTGGGACCACGGTTTCCGTTCACCAGACGGACATCCCGGATGGGCTCTCGACTTCGATCAAGAAGATCTGGCGGTCCCTCTACCTCGACTCGATGAAACGCTTCTTTTCGAGCCGGGAGGCGGCGCGGAAGGCCCTCCGAGACGCCGCGAAGA
>JBCDAA010000154.1:0-19089 GCA_039186435.1 Myxococcota bacterium
TAGACGATGCGCCCGAGCACCACCATCACGGGTACGAGGACAACGGCGTAGGGGATCAGCAGTCCCGGTGCGAGGAACGCGAGTTCGATGGCCACGACGAACATGATGAACACCGCAAGAATCACCGCGACGAGCCATCCCCAACTTCGCTGGGGCTGCGCGTGAGGAATCGGCACCGGCGGCGCGACGGCCTGCGCTCCGGTGAGGGGATAGCGACAAAGCCAGCAGTGGGTTGCACCGGGTTGGGTGCCGCTTCCGCAGCTGGGGCAAGAGACGATCACGGTTCACCTGCCCGCGCAGAGTAGCTCTCCGCGGCGTCTCGCACCGCGCGCATCAACTGCGAAAGCACGAGGCCACAAAACCCAAGCGTCAACACCATGATCACTTGCTGGTAGCGCGGCACCTGAAGCTCCGGTCGACGCAGCCACGCATCGCCCACGACAAAGATGTATCCCGCGATCGTGGCGAAGGTGGTGTAGCGCACCAGCGGCACACTGAACCGGAGCGGAGCGCCCGCGAGGACGATGAAGTAGATGACGACCAGCGGACTCCGCGGACCATCGGCGATCAGCAGCAGCGCGCTGAGGAGCACCACGTCGATCGTCGTCGTCACGTATTTGAGCGCAGGAGGAAAACGGCGGCTGCGCATCATCACCAGCGCGCCGAGTGCGACCGCCATCCACGCGACGGTTAGCGCGGTGACCGCGGCGTGAAACTCGGCGGTGACGCTCTCCACCGCTTCGAGCTTTAGGATGCCGAGATTCAGGCCGTGGCGGTTCGCGAGCTGCACGACGTAGAAGACCGCGATCGCGATCACGCGCATGACGTTCGCTCGCTCTTCCCCGCGGTAGGACCAGACGCGCTGGACCACACTCCAGGGACTTGGCACCCCCTCGCTCATGGGCGGAGGGTCTCACAAACTCCGTTCGCTCGACAGGGCTGCCCGCAGCGGCTACGGCCAGGGATTCCGGGGGTGAGATGACGGAGAATCCCTTTCAGGCGACGGCCGATCCGCGGCGCATTCGAAAATTGGTCGGAGGCGGTCTCACAGCGGCGGTGCTGCTTGTCGGTGGTGTGCTGGTCGCCACGATGGAAGGCCCGAAGACCTTCGTTCCGGAAGGGGTCGCGGCTTCGCTGCGAACGACGGACTGGGCGCTTCCGGCTCGCGCGGACGGCTATCGTTCGCTGGGCTCGGCACTCGACGCGAACGCGCGCGCGTCGCTGGTGGCGCTCGGTGAGGACGGCGCAGTTGCGGTGGCGCTTCGCGGAGAGCGCGCGGTCGTTATCGTGTGGCGCGCGGGTCAGTGGCAGCGCCATGCCATTCCGGAAACGCGCGCAGTGACGGCGCTCGCGATCGATCCGGAAGGTCGCGTGCACGTCGGCATGCAGGACGGTCGTCTTGCGCGCATCGATCCCGACGGGACCGTCGCTGCCGATCCGGCGATGGTCGCAGGGCAAAACTCGGTGATCTCGTTCGCCTTTGATCGCGAGTCGCCGAAGTCGGCGGTCATGGTCGCCGGTGGCGAACTTCATACGGCGCTTCGCCCCTTCGAAGCCGGCGCCCTAAACGTGGTGACAATGCCTGCGGCTCGCACACGCGTCGCGGCGTACGACCACGCGGGCACGCTGGTGGTCGCCGGCGACGCGGGCGCTGCGTACGGTTCGACGAGCTCGGGTTGGGAAGAGCGATCCCTCGCCTCGTCGGGCCGCGCGGTGGCGCTCGGCCACGACGGTCACGGACTGCTCCTGCTGGCCCAAGACAACGGTTACGTGTTTCGAGAGGACGGTCACCGCTGGGAGCTGGTCGGGCGCGTGGGTCGCACGCCGGTGGCCGTCGGCGAACTGCCTGACCAAGGCATCGTCGTGCTCGCGGCCGACGGGAGCTTTTGGGCGATGCTCGACCGGGACGATTTCTCGGAAATGGAAGCGCTCACGACCACGCCCGTTACCGCAGCGCTTGTTCAAGGACATAACGTGCTCGCCGTCAGCGAAGGCGATCTCTACGCGCGCGCTGGGGATGCGAGCTGGAGCAGCGCAGCGATCGAAGGCCCGCGCCTCGGTTGCACGCCGCTCACCTTTGATGCCCCCGTTGTGCCTCCTCTCGTTCGCTGCGAGGAAGAACTCTACGAGGTTGGTCCCGAGGGACTGGCCGAAGCGGAGGATCCGGAAGGGTGGAACCTCGCTTGGCTGTCGACGGGAACGCGTCGCGACGGCGCCCAGCTCTGGACGTGGGTTGGGGAGACGCTCTGGCAGGCTCGCGCGAACGGAGCGCTTCGTTTCGCATCGCGTTCCGAGCTTCGCCATCTTGGGCGAGGCGCGACCGAGTGGTCGTCGGTGGCGATTCTCGAAGCACCGATCGGACCGATTCGAAGTTTAGACGCCGTGGGCTCGAACGTGTGGGTCGCCGCGCGCTCGGGTTCGATCTACCGCGTCGACACGAGTGCAGAATCGCCCGAGCTTGAGGAAGCCGCAGCGCATGAATCGATCGAAGAGTTGACTCGGACGCCGCGGGAGCCAGAGCCCGAACGGGCTGGTGTGCTCTCCGCGCTCAGCGAGGGTCTCGCGCAAGGGTTTCCCGACATCGTCGACCCGGTCGATGACATCGATGTCGTCGCGCACAGGCAAGGGGCGCTCGTTGTACATCACCGAAACTTGGGCGCGCTCCGTGGGGTGTTTCTGTCCGAGGCGGGCCTAACGCCGCTTGCGCTTCCTCCGGTGGCGGTCTTTTTTCATCGCGGTGAGGGCACCTTTACGCTCACCCCCGAGGGTCTTCGGGAAGTCACGCCAACCGGTCTGACGCCTGTTGCTCTGGAAGGGCTGCCGCCTGACGTCGTCGCCGGTGTACGCGCCGGAACGATCGTGCGTTCGGTTGGTGACGTCTTTGCGTTTCGGGTCGGGGAACGCCTCGTGTACTGCAAGGCGAACGCGTGCCGCGTCGTCGACGTGGGGCCCATCGTGAGCTTCGCGCCGAACGAAGCCGGCGACGTTGTGGTTCGCGAAGTCGGTGGCCGCATGGGGTATCTTCGCTGGACGGAGTCGTGAGTAACCTGGCGCAAACCGCGGACGAGTGTCCGAGCCATCCCGGCCAAATTGCGCTCGGCCGCTGTTTGAAGTGCAGCCGGCCAACCTGCAGCTACTGCGAGGAAGCCGGAAGCGAGCTCTGCCCGAGCTGTCGCTCGCAGGACGACGGCGGCGGGGTGATCGCCTGGGAGCGCCGGGAGCTCCCGCTCCTTCGGCGTTTCGCGCGCACCGTCGCGGACGTCCTTCGGCAACCCGGAGTTGTCTTTCTGCGGATGAAGGCGGGCTCGGTCTCGCTCGCGCTCGGGTTCATCACGATGTTCTCCATCCTCGTCTTCCTCCTCATGCTTCTCGTCGCGTCGGTGGCGATGGCGTTTGGGCTGCTCAGCTCGGGGACGGGAAGCGCTGGGGCCGAGATGATCACCATTCTCGTGGTTGCCGTGTTCATGCTTCCAGCGATCGCGATCGGCACTCCGCTGACCTGCACCGGACTGGGCGTGCTTCACTTTGTTGCCGTCGCAATGGTTGGCGGTCAGGCGAGTTTTGAGCGAAGCGTCCGCGCGGCGTCGTATGCGTCGGTCGTCGGTTGGATCTTCGTATTTCTACCCTTCGTCGCGGCCATTCCCGTCGTGGGTCCCATCGCGAGTGGGGCGATGTTTCTCTTCTTTCTTTTCTTCCTCGGTGTGGCGTTCGCCAACATTGGGGAAGGTGCGATGGGCCTCCGCGGCGGCAAGGCGTGGCTCGCAGGTTTTGTCCCTCCTCTTCTTGTGCTCCTTCTTCTTGTGGCGTTCGTCGCGCTTGGAATGAGCGGCCCCGAGCCAAACTTGAGCCCCGACTATTATGGGTAGGACCTGCTAGGGTCTGCGCCATGGCGCGTGCCCTTGTATGGATGCTCCTTGGACTTGCCTGCTCTCCGGACCAGCTCGGTTGCGAGCCGCGCGCCCAAAGCGAGGGCGGATCGACCAGCGAAGACGTTGAGGTTGAAGAGCAACCCGCAGTCGTCGTCCGAGGCGATGGGGAAACGATCGAGTACACGCTGCGCGCCCCGGATGCAGACACCCATCACCTAGAAGTGGATGCGGTCGTTCCCGCGGGTGGTGAAGAGCTGCTCGTCATGATGCCGGTGTGGACCCCCGGCTCTTACCTGGTTCGTGAATACGCGCGCAATGTTGAGACGATTCGCGCGGAAACCCTCGACGGAAGCCCGCTGGAGATCGAGAAGATCAGCAAGAACCGCTGGCGCGTAACCGGGGAGGGGGAGCTGCCGGCGCGTATTGCGCTGCGCTACCGACTTTATGGCCGCGAGATGAGCGTGCGGACGAACTTTGTCGACCACGATCTCCTCGTGCTGAACGGCGCGCCCACCTTTCTTACCCCTGTGGACGGAGACTTTGCCTACGACCTCGTTCTCGAAACACCCGAGTCATGGACGCGTTGCGTGACCGGTCTTCGAGAGGAGGCGCCCGCGCGTTGGCATGCGGTGGACTTCGACGAGCTCGTGGACTCGCCGATTATCTGCGGCGACATCGACGTCTCCGAAGTGGAGGTCAACGGGGTGCCGCACGTTCTTGCGACCGTCGGCGGTGGCGCCATCTGGGATCAGACGCGAGCGCTTGCGGACGTTGAGCGCATCATCGAAGTCCAGCATCGCTTTTGGCGAACGGTGCCGTATCCGCGCTACGCGTTTCTCAACGTGCTTTCGGGCGGCGGGGGTGGCCTCGAGCATCGCGCGTCGACACTGGTGATGGGAAGTCGGTGGTCGACCCGCGACGACGATGACTATCGCGGCTGGCTCGGGCTCATGAGCCACGAGTTTTTTCACACCTGGAACGTGAAGCGGCTTCGTCCGGAGACGCTGAACCACTTCGACTACGAGAACGAGAACTACGTACGCTCCCTTTGGATCGTGGAAGGTATTACGTCCTACTACGACGACCTGCTTGTGCGGCGCGCGGGGCTCATGACGCGCGATCAGTATTTGGGCGTGCTCTCGCGCGGGCTTGGGCGGCTCCAGGACACGCCCGGTCGGAATGTGCAGCCCCTCTCGATGGCGAGTTACGACGCGTGGATCAAGTTCTATCGACCTGATGAAAACAGCCCGAACGCGACGATTAGCTACTACCGAAAAGGTGCGCTGGTGGCGTGGCTGCTCGATGCGACGATTCGGGAGCGTGCGGTCGGCAAGAGCCTCGACGACGTGATGCGGCTTGCCTACGAGCGCTACAGTGGAGAGACCGGCTACACGCCCTCGGACTTTCGTGAGGTCGCGAGCGAAGTCGCGGGGGAGGACCTCAGCGAGTTCTTTGAACGTTACGTCGACGGAACGGAGGAGCTTGACGCGGATGTCGCGCTTCGTTTGCTCGGGCTTCGATTTCAGCCTGTCGATGAGGATGCGGAACCGCCTGCGTACTTTGGTGTGCGAACGGAGACGGATCACGGTCGGCTGATCGTCGAGCATGTCCCTGCGGGTTCCCCTGCGTATCAGGGTGGCGTCAACGTGGGTGACGAGCTGATCGCGATCGACGAAGAGCGGCTGCCTGCTAACTTTGCGGGGCGGATTGCTCGCTATCGCGCGGGTGATGAGGTCGAAGTGCTCGTGTCGAGACGGGGTCGGCTCCGTCGGCTTTCGGTAGTGATGGGGACGCGTCCGGAGGATCGCTGGACCCTCGAGGTGGATCCGGCCGCGACGCCCGTACAGCGCAGGAACTTTCAGAGTTGGCTCGGGCCCGAGTCGTCGCCGGATGAGCGGAAGTAGTCAGTCGACGCGCATCGGTCCGATGAAAACGCCGCCGATCGTGCCATCGCCGCGCTGGCGAAGAGGTCGGCACTCCGGCCGTTCGGAGGTGTCTGTACGCCGGTTGGTGAAGCAGACGTAGGCGGCTTCGCGCTCGCAGCCTCGCACGGTGTAGCGCCGGGTTTCGGGATCGTTTGCGACCCGGTGCATGTCATCGGGCGTTGTGTCGACGAAGGTGAGCTGCTCGAGGGGGCAATCCATCTGCCCGCGGGCGAGCGGATCGAGGGTCGTTCGATGAAAGTCCATCAGCGTGGGTGCGGGGCCGCACGCGACGAGAACGAACAGAGCCGACAGTAACCTCATCGGAGGACTTTGGGGCATGGGGTTTCGGTGGGCAAAGCGCCGATCGTCCGCACTGGACGCTACCAAAGCTACCAGGTACGGGCCCCGCCAACGCGAACCCCACCGCACCGACCCGAAACACTACCAGGTACACCAAACCCCGACCGCGTGCGACTCGGCCAACGCCGCGTGCGACTCGGCCAACGCTACCAGGTACAGGGGATCCAACGCGCATGTGTGGAGCCCAGCGGTCTTAGACAACGCCTACACGGCACGGCCAGCCAAACAAGAGCGACTCAAAACCACCCCTTCTCGTCCGTGGACGCAAATCGGGCCAGGTTTTCGCCGCGTTGGACGCACCACTGCGGATGCGTGCCATTTTTCGCCGGTCGTTCGCGAGCGCGATGTGGCTAACCGGGTGGCTCTCGACCCTTGGTCGAGCGTCGTCCGCGCCGATGGTCTCGAAGGATGACGACTCGGGCTGCGTAAGATTCCCTACGCGACTGTGGTAGGGGTTGGATGTCGACCTCGACCGAGGAATCGAGCGTGTCGATGTTCCGAAATGAGACCCGATCCTCGACAAGGATCTCCGAGGCTTCCTTGGCGAATGCATCTGCGACCTGCTCCGGGGTAGTTGCTTGCGCGGGCAAACGCGTGGCGAGGGCCTCGGACGCCTCGTCTAACGTGACGCCCGGCGCTGTTACCACGGCGTCCGGTTCAGGATCCGCAACCTGGACGTCGTGCTCAAGTCGCATCTTGTAGGTTCCGGCCGGGAACAGGGCGATCTCCCCCTTACATCGCGCAGCCCTCGCATTCGCATGCGCGTTGCGAAACGCGACTACCTCCTGGCACGCGCGGATCCGAGCCAGTCGTCCGGTGACCCCTCGTGCTCCAACCTTGAACGTTGGGATAACGCTCCGACCCAGTTCGCGATTTGTTCTTGGCTCGTTGTAAGGGTGAATTCGCCGGAGTTTCTTGACCCCCAGCACAGGGAACTTCCGTGCTCTGCGAAACGATTGCACGGCAACGCGTTCGACTCGACGAAAGTGATGGATGACAGCATTGAGGTCCCCTCCGAACTCAAGAAACGTGAGCGGGTCGACCTCGAAGTGGAGCTCGCGCTCGGCTTCGCAGGTGCGCGAGCTGAAGTAGATAGGCGGGCGCTTGATCACGAGGGGTTCCCCACGCCACAGCGCGAAGTCAAAGCGGCATCCCGGCATGTGCTCGGGTCTGTCCACGAGGCCAGCCGCGACACCGTTGAGCCGCTCGTAGAGAATATGGGACATGCATGCGGGGGCATCGAGGAGACGCATTTGATGAGTTTGCCGGTCATCGAAGAGCTGACTGGGGGCTTCGTACCGCCTAGCTGCCAAGAGCACGTTGAGGGCCTTACTCATTTCGCGGTGTGCGTACTCGGTGAATCTCGGAAGATTCGCTTCGTCGTGCGTCGTCACCGACGTGTGTTGATGCGTCACGTTGAGCATCGTGTGGTGGATCGACACCCCGGTTCGTTGCTGCGCTCCCGCAAGAACGTACAACCACGTTTGCATGACGAGCGGATCCCACGGCGCGAGGAAGGCTTTTCGAAACACCGTACGCTTCGTGAGCGCGTACGTACCCCCTCGTACCACTGGTCGTGGATGGCCCACGATGGAGGAACAGCACGACCCGTGCCTAAGGGTCAGGCTAGTAAGTTCGGAGGGTTAGAGGCGGGGATCGGCGAAATGGCGGCCGCCAGGTGGCGGTCCGCCGATCGTCGACGCCCACGTCTATGTTCGCACACCGCCGAACTGACCAGAGTTTCCGATACCTGGTGAGCGGAACGGACCAGAGTAACACCGCCGAACTGACCAGAGTTTCCGATACCTGGTGATGCCGAACGGTTTCCGAAGTCCTGGTGGCGCTGAAACTGACCGGAGTTTCGGGTACTGGTAGTGCCTTACTCAGCTACCTGGTAGTGCCTTACTCAGCTCCTACTTACGCAGTCCCGCGCGGTGCAGGACGAGCTCAGCCAGAAGCGGATGGAGCCCGAGCGGGGGCGCCACCTCCACAGAAACACCCGGATGACACGCAGCAGCCTCAGCAACGAGCCGCGGCACGTCCTCCGTCACATGGCGCCCATGCGAGAGAAAATACGGAACGACGACGACGGCGGTCGCCCCTCCATCGACGCACGCCTGAAGACCCTGCGCGATCGTCGGCTCGGCAAGCTCCATGTGCGCAACGTAAACGGGCAGTTCCGGCTCCTGTGCTTTCACGAGAGACGCGACCTCCGCCAGCATCTCGTTTGCTGCGGCGCGCCTGGACCCGTGGTCCACTAGCAAGAGCGCTCTCATGGAGACGCGGGGCCCGCCGACGCGGGCACCTCACACACGCCGTCCTCGCACTCATTCCGGCCGGTGAGTCGAAGGCGGTTCTTCGCAAACCCGACGTATGCGACGTCGAGTAGTTCGCGCAGCAGCGGCGCGCGAGTCAGCCATACGAGCGGTCCGAACCCAACGGCGGTGTAGAGCCGTCGAAAGACCTCGACCCCCTCGATCCAGTCTCCATCCGATGTTCGACCTTGAATGCGCGCCATGAACTCCGATTGGGTTTTGCCGTAGCGGCTCGCGTCGAAATCACTCGCAGCGATGTCGGTAAAGCGAATGGCGCCACTTCGGTCGCGACGCTGCAGGAACCGAATCTCGCGCATGCAGAGAGGGCAGTCGCCATCGAAGAAAACCTCAACCGCGTAGGATCGTTCCATACGCAAGTTGTGGGGCTGGGGGCGCTGTGGGTCAACATCGCAAGATCGACGCGGGTTGGGGGATGTGCTCTAACCCTAGCGGTGACGGTTCCCGATGCCCCCTCGACGCACGAACCGGAGCGTATTGCTCTCGCGACCGGTCCCGTAAGCTACGTGGACGAAGGCCCGAAGGATGCCCCGGCTGTGGTTCTCGTTCACGGAATCCCAGGGAGCGCCCGCGACTTTCGTTGGCTGACGCCTGCTCTCATCGGACTCCGCGGGCTCCGTGTCGAAATGCCTGGGTTCGGCGCGACTCCGCTAGCGACAGGGCCCGGCCCGTCGGTGGAAGCACGCGCTCAGTTTCTGGTCTCGTTCCTCGACGCCCTCGCTCTCTCGAACGTAATTCTGGTTGGCCATTCCATGGGCGGTGTCGTCGCGACGGCGGCTGCCGACCTTGCACCGGAGCGAGTCGCCGGCGTGGGACTCGTCGCCTCTCCAGGACTTCGCGTGCATCGCGGCTTTCGTCAGTTCGGATCGCGGCGTGCGCTCAGCGCAGCCCTTCGCGTTCCAGGCGTTGCGTTTGCGACCGGCGGACTGCTTCAGCGAGCCTTTCGCGGCGCGGGGTTTCGTCACTGCAGTCGTGCCGAAGTGATCCATACGATCCACTGCGTCGCGGCAACGTCGATTCCCGATCACGCGCGCCGTCTGGAGCGTCTGCAGTTGCCCGCTTTTCACGCATTCTGCGAGGATGATCCCCTCGTCGAAGTCGCGATTACCTCGGAGACCGCACGCACGCTCGGTGGCCCGGCGCTGCGTTTTTCGACCGGCGGTCACAACCCCCAGAAACATCACGCGGTCGAACTGGGTGCCGCGCTGCGAACGTGGGTGACCGAACTCGGCCTCACCTAGTACCCGACCACAGAGATCTTGACGGTTTCATGCGGCGACGGGCGGAGCGGCGTCTGGTTTGGGATACACACGTGCCATCTTCGCGCGGGCGTTGTCGATAGTGAACAGCCATTTGATGCGCGCGCCCTCGTCGTTGCGCCGGTGCTCCCATGCGGCGAGTTCGCGCGTCAGTACGTCACGACTTTCGATGCGGCGCGACAGGCATTGCTTCTTCGCGACGCCGATCTCGATCTCGACCATGTTAAGCCAGCTCGCGTGTTTTGGGACGAAATGGAACTCGAGTCGCCTTACGATGCGGCGCGCTTCGTGTGCGGGGAACCTCTGGTAGAGCGCCGCTTTCGAGTGCGATGACAGGTTGTCGAGCACGACACGAATCCGGTGTGCGTTCGGGTAGTGGGTATCGACCAGGTCGCGCATGCACTCGGCGAAATCGGAGGACGTCCGCCGATCGGTGACCTTCACGTGTCGCCACGGTTCGTGAGCGTCGAGGAAGACGAAGAGATTTACGGTTCCGTTTCGTCGGTACTCGTAGTCGATACGCGCCGGCTTCCCTGGAGCTGCCGGGGTCGGGGTGCGCGTCTCACCGATGAGCTGAACGGGGGACTCGTCGAAACAGACCACGGGCTCGCCGGGAGCCGGCTTCTCAGCGTAGAGGTTGAGCACGTCTTCCATGCGAGCGACGTATTCCGCGTCGACGCGAGGGACGCACCACATCTTCTGCTGCCAAGGCTTGAGCTTCTTTTCTCGAAGAAGCCTGCGCACGGTCTCGCCCGAGAGCGACTCGTGGTCCGTCATGAGCACAAAAGCGTCGGCCAGCAGCTGCATCGTCCACTTCGCGCGACCTTCAGGAGGTTTCGAGCAGGCGGTCGCGACAAGCCATGCCTCCTCCTTACCGGTGAGCTTCCTTCGCCGACCTGGCCGAGGGCCGTCGAGGAGCACTTCATCGAAGGGCCGCTCGACGAAGCGCTTCTTGACGCGGTAGACGGTCGAGGTTCCGACGCCGACTACATCCGCGATGTCCTTGTCCCGATAGCCTTGGTCGGCGGCCAGAAGGATCTGCGCACGCTTCACTTTGCGGGCGAGCTTGCTGCCGTTGTCGACGAACGCCTGAAGCGTTTCGCGTTCTGCCTCGCTAAGCTCGACGATGTACTTGATGTTCATGGGCTCCCTTTTCCTGGAGTCCCAAGACGATCAGACTGCAGGCACGATGTCGAGCCTCGACGAGCATGAGCAGCCCGCGTTCACCGAACTGCAGGGCCAGTACCTCGCCTTCATCTACGCCTACTCGAAGATTCACCGTCGTGCGCCTGCCGAAGCAGACATGCAGCGCTTCTTCGAAGTGACTCCGCCGTCCGTGCATCGCATGGTCAAGGAGCTTCAGAACAAAGGACTCATCTCACGGACTCCGCGCGTGGCGAGGAGCATCGAACTCCTCGTCGATCCAGCAAAGCTGCCGGTCCTGCGCTAGCTAACCAATCGATCAGGATCTCTGTGGTCGGGTACTAGCGGCGATGTCGCTCTACTTTGCCTACGGTTCGAATCTGAACCTCGAGGACCTCACGGCGTGGGCGGCGCGCGCGGGTTTCGATCCGCCAGACTTCCGATTTGTCGGTGCCGCGTGGCTTCCCGATCATCGTCTCGCGTTTCACTACTACTCGCAGGCCCGAAAAGGCGGCGCCCTCGACGTCGTGCCGTGCCTTGGGAGTGCGGTGCCGGGCGCGCTCTTCGAAACCGAGCAGTGGGATCTTCTCGACGCCAAGGAGGGCGCCGGACGTTCCTACGAGCGCATCGAGCACCCGGTCCTGATGAAGGGGGAGGTTCGCGCAGCGACCACCTATCGCGTGCGTGCCGTGCGCCGCCAAGAGGAATTGGTACCGCCAACACCGGCCTATTCCTCCGCGGTCGAAGCGGGGCTGGCGCGCTGGGGGCTCGATGCGGCGCCGCTGTGTGAGGCCGCCAACGGTCGCGTTCACCGCCTCCGTTCGGTCTTCGTGTACGGCACGTTGATGCGAGGTCACTCGCGTGCGCCGTTCATGGAGCGACATCGACCGATAGGCGTCGCACCTGCAATCGTTCCTGGAACACTTCTTGACCTTGGTCCCTATCCGGGACTGCTCCTCGAAGGTGCGACGACGGTTCACGGCGAGGTGTGGAGTTATTCGAGCGACCTCGGCGATCTGCTCGGCGAGCTCGATGAGGTGGAAGACTTTGAGGGCTGGGATGCGCTTGCACGGTCGCTTTACCGGCGCGTTGTGGTTGAGGTTCCAACGCCGGCGTGGACGTACGTGTACCAAGGGCCGCGCGGACCGGTGATTCCGGATGGACGCTGGCTTCTCGCACGGGAATAAGGCACACCTTGCACGGTGGGGGAGACGCAAGCGCTGAAGCTGAGTACGCCACCGACCGCTCTCGTGCCGGAGGCGGAGCGGCTCTTTGAGGCCGCGCGCATCCTGGTGGTTGGGCAGGACCCCACACTGACCGACGGTCTCGTGCAGGAGCTTCGGGCGCTCGGTTGTCGCGTGGGGATTGCCGACGCCTCCGGTCGTGGGCTACCGCGTCTCGACTTTCTCGATCCCCAAGTGGTGCTGCTGGAGCCGGGCGATGATGATCTGGCGACGCTCCGCAACGCGCTCTCGACGCACGTTCGGTTTCGCTGGGCGCAGATCCCGGACGAGTTTCGCTGGGATACCGTTTGGCCGCCCTTTGCTGGGGCCCCCAACCTCGTGGCGCTCGGCGAACTCGTGGAGCCGCTGACCAGCCTCGATCGAATGGTGCGCGCGCAGGCCGGTAAGGCGCACCAGTTCGAGGTGCCGCTCGAGCGGATTGGACCCGCGCGGGTTCTCCGCTCGCTTGCGGGCGCGACGAATGATGTGCTTCGGCTGACCGCTGAGGCCGGCGATGTGCATTGCACGGTCGAGATCTGCGGGGATCTGATCGTGGGTGCGATCACCAAGGTCGGGGGCACCGATCAGCATGGCGTGGAGGCGCTGGCGAGTTTTCTTCGTCTCGAGCGTGGACGCAGTCATGTCGAGCGGCGCGAGCACACCGGACCGATGACGATCATGGCGTCGATTTCGATCGCCCTCGACGAAGCGCAGAACGAGCTTTTGCAACCGACGCTCGCAACGACGAAGGAAGCGCGCGTCAAAGAACTCGACGATCTGATCGCTGCGTCGCGTCCGGAGACGGCCGAGGAGCACACCGCGCCGATGACTCCCCCGGTGGCGACGTCGGAAGAGGTCGACGACCACCCCATCTTTGAGCTGGGCGAAGATGAGGTGACCGCCCCCGGAAACCCGGACGTGACCTCGAAGCAGCGGCCGGTGCAGCTTCTCGGAGACACGGACTCGACGCAGAAGATCATCGTCGGGGGCTCTCCGGCCGCGCCGCCCAAACGACCGGTTCCCAAGCCGCTTCCTCGGGCGTCGGCGATTCCGCCGAAGAAGTCGGGGTCGGCGCTGCCGCGTCCTCCGCCGCGAAAATCGCCTTCGGGAGCCGTTCCCTTGGCGGCAACCCCAGCCGCGCCGCCGATTCCCCCGGCGGTGGCGACCTCCCCGGACGAGACGGGGCCCCTGCCGGCGATCCAAGACCGGCCTTCGCTTCCGCCACCGCCCGTGGTGGAGTCGCTTTCGTCGGCGGCCTCATCGGTGCCTTCGGTGCCTCCAGGGCCGTCACCTTCGTCACCTTCGGCGCCTCCGGGACCGTCGTCGCCACCTTCGGCGCCTCCGTCGTCGCCACCGGGACCGCCCTCCGCGCCACCGCGCTCTTCATCCGCGTCGCCGTCGGTTCCTCCGATGCCGTCGCTCGAGCCAGTGTCGGAAAGTGTTCCGCCGCCGACGCCTGAGGCGCCCGCTTCGTTTCCGAGTGCGCCGCCTCCAGCCAGCGGGCACCCCGCGGTGGAGGTCGAGCGAACCTCGTCGTCCCGGGGTCTTTGGATCGGTGCGGGGGTCATCGTGCTGGTCGCCGCTGCGCTCGGGGGCGTACTGGTGTGGAACGCGATGCCCTCGGACGAGGGAATGGTTTCCGAACCGCTCGCGCCCCTGCCGAGTCACGTGGGTGCGGCGGCCGAAGCGCCAGAGGAACCGTCTGAAGCGGGATCGGAACTGGCGGAGGCACCGTCTGAACTAGCGGAAGCCGGAGAGGTTGCGGAGGCGGCTGCGGAAGCTGAGGCGGCACCGGTTGCGGAAGCCGAGGCGGCACCGGTTGCGGAAGCCGAGGCGGCACCGGTGGAAGCACCGGTTGCGGAAGTTGCGGCACCGGTTGCGGAAGCCGAGGCACCGGTCGAGGCGGCGCCGGTCGCAGAAGCCGAGCCGGCGCCGGCGATCGCGGCGGATGCCCCCTTCGACGTCGCAGCGCTTCCGCGTGCGCCCGCCACATTCCTTCCGAGCGACATTGGAGGTTCCCGGGATCGCGCCACGGCGGACCGACTGCTCGACGAGGCATCCGGAGTTCGCGCGTCCGAGCGGTTGCGCGTTCTGCATGCGGCGGCCCTGGCCGACGATCACAACCCGCATGTCGCGGAGGCGCTCGCGCGGCATTTCCTCGATCGAAACGAGCTGGACGCCGCCGAGGCCTGGGCGCGGGAAGCGGTCCGGCTTCGCCGACGTCGCGATCGCTACCGCATCTTGCTCGGGGACATTCTTGTGGTCCGTGGGGATCGCGCCGGCGCCCGTCGTGCCTTCGACCAGGCCGCCGAACTCAACCCCGACGGCGAAGGCCCGGCCCGCCTCTCGTCCCTCTAGGGGGAGGGACGCTCTTCGTGGTTTCGTCCCTGTAGGGACGAGCCGCGAATCGGATCACGCCGCAGCGCTCGCCCGCACTTGGCCCACCAGCGTCGCCCAGTCCATGCCCAGTGCGGCGTACACCTCAGCGGCTTCCGGCCGCGCGTTGTCGGCGAGGATCTCGACCATCAGAGTCGAGCCGTCCGCAACCACAACGCCGCTCTGAACCAGCCGAGCCAACCCTGCCTCGCGCTTGGTTAGGTTGAACGTACCGCTCGCGTCCACGGCCACGTAGGCCTCAAAGCCCTCGCGAACTGCCCGCATCGCAGGAAACGCGGCGCAGACTTCAAGCGACACGCCCGCGAAGATCAGCTTGCTGCGTCCGGTGGCCCGAATCGCCTCCCCGACCCGCGGGTCATCCCACGCGTTGACGCTCGTGCGATCGAGAAACACCTGACCGGGCAAGGCCTCGACCAGCTCTGGAAACGCGGGCCCCCAAAGCGTGGCGGAAGACGTCGTCGTGGTCACGATGGGCAACCCGAGCGCGCGCGCGGCCTTCGCCAAGCCAACGACGTTGTGTTTGAGCTCCGCAATGGAGTAGTCGCGAACGCCTGTCATCAGGCCCACCTGGTGGTCGACGAGGATCAGCGCGGCGTTCTTCTGGGTGAGGGGCTCAGGGTTCTGGATCGTCATTTCTTGCCTCCTGGGTACACAGAAGACTTAACGATGGAACGATATCCCTCGAAAGTAGCTAGATTAGGACCTATCGTTCCAAGTTTAGAACGCTGATGGACCTGAACGACTACTTCTACTTCGTACACGTGATGGAGAAGGGCGGCTTCGCGCCTGCCGGGCGTGCGCTAGGCATTCCGAAGTCGCGGCTGAGTCGGCATGTGCAGCAGCTCGAAGACCGCCTCGGGGCCCGACTCATCCAGCGCACCTCGCGTCAGTTCGCTGTCACGGATGTGGGGAAGACGTTCTATCGCTTCGCTCGCGCCGCCCTCGACGAAGTGGACGCGGCGGAGGCGGCGGTCAAACGCGAGACAAACACCCTCGCTGGCCAAGTACGTCTGACGTGCTCGGTGGGCATGGCGCAGTTCGCGCTACGCGACGCGCTCACGCAGTTCCTCGTCGACAACCCGAAGGTCAACGTCCTTCAGCACGTGACGAACCGCGCCGTCGACCTCATCGAAGGAAACTTCGACATCGCCGTCCGCGCGCACACCGGCCCGCTTCCGGACTCGAGCTTGATTCGACGTCGTCTCGCGCCTGCGCCCTGGCACCTCGTTGCGGGCCCCGCGTACCTGGAGCGTGCGGGTGTTCCCCACGCGCCGGACGCGTTGGGCGAACACGTTGGTTTAAAGCTCGGCTCCCAATCCGAACGCGCGAGCTGGTCATTGCGCGGGCCCGACGGTGCGAGCGTTACCGCAGCGTACGAAGCTCGACTCTGCAGCGACGACATCGTCACACTCAAGCATGCGGCGACGAAGGGCTTGGGCATCGTGGCGTTGCCCGGCTACATCTGCCGCGAGGATGTCGCGTCCGGACGCTTGCTTCGCGTCCTTCCCGGGTGGACCGCTGGCGACGCGGAGATCAGTCTGCTGCTTCCTTCGCGCCGGGGGGTGATGCCGGCCGTCAACGCGTTGGCGGACTATCTTCAGGAGGTCTACCCGAGCATCACACGGCTCCCGGATACCGGCGCGTAGAGTCCATGATCGATTCGCGCGCTGCCCACCTCGACTCGCGGACGCCTCGACCTTTGTGTTTGCCGCCTCGCGTCCAAGAAGAGATGCTCCCCCCTGGTGGCCTGGATCTACACCGCCGCACGCCGAGTCTTTCGCCGCGCCGTCGACTTCTACTTTTTGGATCTCCAGGTCGTCGGTGAGATTCCGGAGGACGGGCCGCTCCTCCTCGCGTCGAATCACCCGAACTCCATCATGGACACCCTCGTCCTCGGTGCGGTGTTTCCTCGAACGATCCATTTTCTCGCGCGGAGTGGCCTCTTCGCCAATCCCCTCGTCGGCGCCGGCCTTCGAAGCGCGGGCGCGATCCCGATCTTTCGCCGCCAGGACGGTCCAAGCGATCCCGGCGGCAACCAAAACGCGTTTCGCGCGGCGTTTGACGTCCTTCGACGCGGCGACGTGATCGGCATTTTTCCCGAAGGCCAGAACGCCCCGGTGCGTCACGTGCGGGACATCAAAACCGGTGTGTCGCGCATCGCCCTCGAAGCCGAACACGAGAGCGACTGGTCCCTCGGCGTCAGCGTCGTGCCCGTCGGCCTCAACTACGAAGAGCGCGACCAGTTTCTGACGCGCGTGCTCGTTCGTTTCGGCGAGCCGATTCCCGCCGCGCGCTTCCGGGAGCAATACGGTGACGACTCCCGCGAGGCGGTCCGGGCACTCACGGATGAAGTTCAAGAGTCGATGCGAAGTTTGGCCGTGCACGTTCACGACGAGGAGCACACGCAGCTTCTCGGCGCCGTGGACGCCCTCGTCGGCGAACGTCTCCAGGACGAACTCATTGGGCAGATCGATCTTCGCTCCCTCGACGAACGTCTCCTTCAGCGCGCGACCGGTCGTGCCCGGGAGCACCAGGATCTCGAGGGCCGTTTCAAGGTGCGTCAGTGGATCGCCGACGCGATCGCGCACTTCGAGCGGGATGACCCGGAGGTGCTCGAGCGCCTCCAGCGGCAGATTCATCGCTACGAAGCGCATCTTTCCCAGCTTCGTCTTCGCGCGGACTTCGCCGAGCGTCCCGCCAAGACGCTCTCCGCACGCCGGGAAGCGCTCAAGCTCACCGCCTACGCGCTTTTTCTCGCGCCGATCGCGATGTGGGGCCTCGTGCACAACTTCGTGCCCTACCGTTTGGCGCGGCGTTTCGCCCTTCGCACGAACGAAGAAGCCATCCGCGCCATTCGCGCGCTCGTCGGTGGCGGTCTCTTCTTCGGGCTCTTCTACACCCTCTACGGACTCAGCGTCTGGGCGGGCACCGAAAGCTGGATCGCCGTCGTCCTCTACCTCGGCTCGCTACCCATCTTCGGCGTCTGGTTTCTCCGCTACCGCCAGCGCCTCGGGCTCTACGCACACCGGATGCTCGTACGCACGCTCTTTCGAACGCGAAGAAGACTGCTGCGGGCGCTGCTCCTCGAACGCGAGCAGCTCTTGATTCAGATCGAAGAGCTCGAGCGTCAGTACCGCGAGGTGCGCGGAACGAGCGAAGAGGAGTGAGGCATACGCGAGGAAGCGTGATCCGGAGCGCGGCCGAAGACGGGCGGCGCCTGCGCCCCCGTGCCCATGCCCATGCCCGCGCCCATGCCCATGCCCGTGCCCATGCTCATCCTCGTTGAGGTACCTACCAAGTCCACGCAGAAAGCGTGCGACCACCGAGAAGCAGCGTTTCGTCGTCCAACCACGCGAGCGTCCGCGCGTTCGGATTCGGAATCTCCCCCACCACACTTCCATCCGCGCTCCGGTACACACGCACAGCGGCGGGAGTGGGATCGTCGAACGCAACCAGTTTGCCGCGCTCATCCCGTCGCAGAATGGTCGCCGCCGGTTCGGGAAGCAGTGCTGCGAGGAACGCGCCGCTCGGACTGAAGTCGAGCTGCGCAATCGCCCGAGGATCCGCGATCTCCGCAGCGCGCATCGGCGAGTCCGTTGAGTAGATCAACGCCTGGGGTTCGTCTCCCCTCGCGTGGTGCGCGACCGCCGACAGGCGCCCGTCTCGCGAAAGGACGCCGCCCGAAACTTCACTCGGCGGAGCGAACGCGGAACGCATGAGCGAAAACGGTGAGTCTTCAACCGGCCGCCACAGAAGATGGTCATGAGCGCAGCCGACCGCGAGGAGACCGCCGGCGGCGTCGAGTTCGAGTCCGGAGCTTTCCCCGGGAAGGATGGCGAGTTTGCGAGTGAGGTCGGCCGACCAAATCTGGGCGCATTCCGTGTCCGCTTTGGACCGAAAGCAGGTCGCGATGGCAAGGTCATCACCGAACCATACGCAGTCGCTCGCGCCGGAGCGCGGCTCCGATGCCAAGAGGGCCCCGTCGCGTCCAATGATCGAAATCGTGCCCGTGTGATAGGGCCCGTTGGCCGGAAGCGAGAACACTGCGACGCGCTTCTGATCCGGGGCTGGGGTTGCGCGACGGATCCAGCCGGGGACTCTCGCGAGTAGTGTAGACCGAAGGTCGATTGGGTCGTGGAGGTACACGCCGCCTGCCTCGCTCCAGTGGATCACCGTTCGCTCGGGCTGAAGGATCGAAACGACCGCGCCGTGTCGAACCTCAAGCCGCGCGACCGACGCCGGAAGGTCGGTGATCTCCCGGACCCTTCGAAGGCTCTCAACCATGGTCAATCGCTTGCGAAGCGAAGGTATGTCGAGCCGCGCGCCAGCGCCCTCTTGCCCATGCCCGTGCCCGTGCCCGTGCCCGTTGTGGGGTTCCCTCACCTACGTAGACACTATGCGGCGTTCACCGCGTTGTAGTGTTGTTCAATGGCTGCTGGGCTTTGATAGCCCAAAGTCGAATGGCGTCGATGCCGGTTGTAGAAGGTCTCGACGTAGTCGAAGACGGCGAACGCGACGTCTTCTCGGCAGGTCCAGCGCTGTCCATCGAGAAGCTCGCGCTTGAGGGTGCTGAAGAAGGA
>JBCDAA010000155.1:0-19020 GCA_039186435.1 Myxococcota bacterium
CGAAGAGATCGGTCCCGACGAGCTGCGGGGCGTCTTTGTGGCCATCGCGCTCGGAAACGGGCTCGTCGAAATCGTCGACATCTACGATCTCGACGCCACCTGCCGCGGCGGCAATGCCGCGTGCGAAGAACCGCCCACGACGCTCGACGAGCGCGTGTTTATCCGCCGCCACTCCCCTCGCATCGGCGACTTCGTGGCCGTGGAAAGCTCCGTGCTGGGTACGCCGACCTTCAGTACCGAAGGAAACACCGGCCGTCTCCTAAACGACGGAACGTCCGAGAGCGGGGGGCCCGGTCTGATCGTCCTCGCCCAATGCCCCAGTGCGCTCGGTGCCCTCTTTCCAGCAACCGCTGTCGAAAGCAGCGAGGGAGCGGTGATCTGCGGTGTTGTGGAACCCTGGTCGGCGCGCGAGGAGACGTGGCAAGCCGATTGGGAAGGCGCGATTCCAGGCGCGACCAACGGCCTCGCACGCTTTGATCCGGACGACCCCAACGTGATTCGGATGGAGGGCGCGCGTCTCTGTGACCGCGGCGTCCTCGGATCCGAAAACCTTGCGGCGTCGGCACTGACCGCGGACGACCCGGAGAGTCAGTACGGGGGCGATCAGGTCTTCATCGTGAGCGATCCGCCGCTCGTCGGAAACCCGCCGCAGGTGCGCCCCGAGTGTGCGCGTTTTGTGGCCGACGAAGAGAACGCGATTCGCGACGAAATTCCCATGGCCATCCTCGACGCCAACGACGGTTTCTTGCGGGTGCAGGCGTCCGCAGATCTCCGCGACTGCTACACGACCGAGAGCGGGAGCTTTCTCTTCAGCATCGAAGTTCGCGTTCGTGAGGCGTTTGCGGTTCAGGGATCGCGAAGCGGGTTTCCGCATCGCGTCATCCCGAACGAAGAGGGGGCGTGCCGCGTGGATCGCGACGAACAGCCCATCGTTGCCGATGAGCCCGCGACGTTCTTAAACGGCCGCGCCTTTAACGACACGGCCTACATCAACCCGTGGGTCGCCTTCACGATCTCCAACGCGGGCGGCTTGGTCCCTGGGGACAACTCGACGCTCACGTTCCGCCTCGACGACGTTCCGCCGATCTTGGTTGCGGACATTGGATCACGTGGAACCGGGCGCGTTTCGACGTTGATCGAAGGCCTTCACTACAGCGAGACCGATCAGCGCCTCTACGTCGTGGATGCCAATACGGACGGATTGATTCAGTACACCCTTTCGCCGTTCAACCGCGAGCAGACCTTCGAGTAGCGCCGCGGAGCTTTGAGAAGAGCTCCAAACTGAAGTAAGGAAGAGTCGTGGCGGAGCCGACGACCCGGCGTCGATCGTCGAAGAAGAAGAAGGGGGGCAAGAAGACGCACACCCCGGTGATGCAGCAGTATATGCGCTGCAAGGAGCAGTACCCGGACGCGCTCCTCTTCTTTCGCCTCGGCGACTTCTACGAGATGTTTTACGAGGACGCGATCCGTGCCGCGGAGCTCCTCGGGATCACGCAGACCTTTCGGGGGACGGGACCAGACGGCGAGAAGATTCCGATGGCGGGCGTGCCGCATCACGCTGCCACGGGGTACCTAACGAAGCTCCTCCGTCTCGGACAGAAGGTTGCGATCTGTGAACAGATGGCGGACCCGAAGACGGTCAAGGGCGTCGTACCGCGCGAGGTTGTCCGCGTGGTCACCCCGGGTCTTTGTCTGGAAGAAGACGCGCTGGATGCGCGCGCGGACAACTACCTCGTCGCGGTCAGTCAGGGCGAGAAGGGCTTTGGCCTCGCGGCCCTCGAGCTTTCCACGGGTCAGCTGCGCGCGACTGAGCTTGCCGACGCGACCACGACGATCGCGGAGCTCGTGCGCCTTGATCCCCGCGAGGTGATCCTCCCCGAGGAGCTGCGCGCCCCGGTAGAGCTCTTGCTTTCGAACGCCGCGCTTCGAAGCGGTGAGACCGCCGACGCCGCGACGATTACGACGATCCTCGGGGAAGAGGAAGCGAAGGAAGCCCTCGCGATGGCGCCGGCGGCTCAGGACGCTGTGGCCATGGCGCTCGCGTACGCGCAGTCGACGCAGCCGAGCGTCAAGCTGACCATTCAGCGCATCGGCGCCTACGATCCCCGGGATCATCTGGTGCTCGACGAGGCCGCCGTTCGCAACCTCGAGATCGTGCGCACCCTCGGCGGCGAGCGAAAAGGGTCGCTGCTCCATCTCCTCGACGAGACGCGTACGGCGATGGGGGCGCGTTTGCTTCGTCGACGTCTGCTTGCGCCCCTTACCGATCTTCGCGCGATTCGGCGGCGTCACGATGCGGTCGAGGCGCTGGTGAAGAACGAGCCGCTCCGCGACGAGGTTCGTTCCGCGTTTGCGCGCGTTGGGGATCTGGAGCGCATGGCCACACGCGCGGTGATGGCGGTCGCAACGCCGCGGGACCTTGGCGTGGTTCGCAACGCTCTTCGCCAGGCGCACGCTCTTCAGCAGCTCCTTCGTGCTGCGGGCGAAGCAACCACCGACGACACGCTGAAGGCCCTCGCGCCGGACGATGTTCTCGGGGAACTTGAAGGCGTGCTCTCGACGGGGCTCGTCGATGAGCCTCCGACGAATCACAAAGACGGGGGCATTGTTCGCGAGAAGGTCGACGCCGATCTCGACGAGCTGCGCACCCTGAGCAGCAAGAGCAAGGACTTGATCCTCGAGCTTGAGCAGCGCGAGCGAAAGCGAACGGGAATCAGCTCGCTGAAGATCAAGTACACGCGGGTGTTCGGCTATTACATCGAAGTTACGAAGTCGAACCTCGACGCTGTGCCGAGTGACTACATTCGCAAGCAGACCGTCGCGAACGGCGAGCGCTACGTCACCGAAGAGCTGGCCAAGCTCCAGGAAAAGATCCTTGGCGCGGACGAGCGCGCGCGTTCTCTCGAGCAACAGATTTTTGAGGATCTGCGGGGCAGGGTGGCGCGCGACGCGCATCGCCTTCGAAGCCTTGCGGAAGCCCTCGCGACCATCGATGTCCACGCGGCGCTCGCGAGTGTGGCGCATCGCTTTGGCTACTGTCGTCCGACGGTTCACGAGGGGACGCGCCTTTCCGTTCAAGAGCTTCGCCACCCCATCGTGGAGCGTCTCGCCGCGGTTGGAACCTTCGTGCCAAATGATGTCGATCTCGACGCGGACGGCGCGCGCCTGATGATTCTCACCGGGCCGAACATGAGCGGAAAGTCCACGGCGATGAGGCAGGTCGCTCTGGCGGTGATCCTCGCGCAGGCAGGCGCGTTCGTTCCCGCCGCCAGTGCTGAAATTGGGCTGGTCGATCGCCTCTACACGCGCGTCGGCGCGAGCGACAACCTTTCCGAAGGGCAGAGCACCTTCATGGTGGAGATGCGCGAGGCGGCCGCGATTCTTCGCGGTGCGACGAAGCGCTCGCTCGTGATCCTCGACGAGATCGGACGCGGCACGAGCACCTACGACGGCCTCGCTATCGCGTGGGCCATCGCCGAACATCTTCACGACGCCATTGGCTGTCGCGGCATGTTCGCAACCCACTACCACGAGCTTTGCGAGCTGGCGGCGACGCACTCCGGCGCGGTGAACTTCAACGTCGCGGCGAAGGAATACGGCGACGACGTGGTCTTTCTGCACAAGCTGGTGCCCGGCGGGGCCAATCGAAGTTACGGCGTAGCCGTTGCGCGCCTTGCGGGGGTGCCGGCGATCGTTCTCGCGCGCGCTAAGGCGATCCTCGCGGACCTCGAAGCAGGCGCGGCACTGCCTTCGGGCGCTCACGCGCGCATGCGTCCCGTCGATGCCGCAGGAAACGCGCAACTCGAGCTCTTTGTGGCCGCGCCGGTCGCCGAACCCGAACCCTCTGAGGTGGAGCGGACCTTGCGGGAGTTGGACGTCGACCACATGACTCCCGTCGAGGCGCTGCTGGCGCTCTCGCGGCTCTACAAGATGCTGGACCGGGAATGAGAGGCCATGGACGAGATTGAAGCACTGCTGGCCTCCATCGAAGAAGCCGACGAGACGCTCGCCAAAGCCCTCGATGCGCGCGCGAAGGCGTACGGCGTTCTCGCCCGCATGAAGGAAAAGGAGCCGGATCTCTTCGTGCCCGTACCGCGCGACTCCGATGTGATCGCGCAGATGTGCGAACGCGTGAAGGAGTTTCCGGTCGCGTCGATCGAGCCCGCTCTTCGCGAGATTCTCGGCGCGTGTGAAGGGATCCTGGCGCCCCGCCGAATTGCCTACCTTGGTGATGCGGGAGGCTTTGCCCATCTGGCGGCGCGGCGGCATTTCGGTAGCGCGGCGAACTACCAAGCGGTCGAAAACGTCGAAGAGATGCTTGGCGAGATCAGCCAAGGCCGGATGGTCTTCGGGGTGCTTCCCCTCGAGACCTCGACCGACGGTGCAGTGACCGCGACCCTGCTCGGGCTCGAGGCCTCCGACGTGCGCATTTCGGGGGAGCTCTCGGTGGACACGAGCTATCACCTTCTTTCCGGAACGGGCAACGTCGCGGATGTTGAGAAAGTCTACGGCGCCCGGGCGGCGCTTGCGGCGTGCGGTCGCTTTCTTCGCGCAGAGCTACCGCGAGCGACGGTGATCGACGTTCCTTCCATCGAGGTTGCGGCCGAGTTGGTGCGCGAAGACCACGGCGCAGCGATCGTGGGCACGAAGATGCTCTGCGATCTCTACTCGCTCCGCGTGACCCGGGAAGGCATTCAAGACTCCCGCGGCGTTCACACGCGTTACGCGATCGTCGGACGAGACCTGCCGTCACGAACTGGAAGCGACCGCACCATCGTCGCCGTTGCCGTTCACGACGCGCCGGGGGCGCTCTACGAGACGCTCAAGCCCTTTGCGTCCCGAGATGTAAACCTCACGCGTCTCGAGTCCCGCCCAACGCCGCAGTGGCGCTACCTCTTCTTTCTCGAGATGGACGGGCACGTCACCGACCGTCCGGTGCTGACCGCACTCGAAGAGCTTCGCAAGATCAGCCGCTATGTGAAGGTGCTCGGAAGCTACCCGCAGCCCGGTCGATCGTAGCGGGTTGCGCCGCCCTGCTGAGAGCGGCCATGCTCCACCGCGATGGACCCGCTGGTACCGCCGAACGTCGAGCGAATGATCCCCTACAAGCCGGGAAAACCGCTCGAAGAGCTGGAGCGGGAGCTCGGCATTCGTGACGCGATCAAGCTCGCCTCGAACGAGAATCCCATAGGCCCCTCGCCGAAAGTGACCGCGGCCCTGCGGGAGGCTGCCGCATCGCTGCACTTCTATCCGGACGGCGCAGGGTTCTCCCTTCGAAGCGCGATTGCGGATCATCACGGGATCGCGATGGACGAGGTTTGCCTCGGCAACGGGAGCAACGAGCTGATCGATCTTCTCTGCCGCACGTTTCCCTCCCGCGACGATCACATCGTCTTTGGAAAGCCGAGCTTCGTTTGTTACTGGCTCGGGGCAACGGCGGCCGGCGTGTCCTTTTCTGAGGTGCCCCTGAAGGACCATCTCGCCTGGGACATCGACGCGATGCTCGCTGCGGTCCAGCCGAACACGAAGCTGCTCTTCTTGGCGAACCCCAACAACCCGACGGGCGCGCACGTGGGGGAGGCGGACCTTCGGCGTCTTCTCGAAGGCCTCCCTCCGCGCGTCGTTTGCGTCATCGATGAGGCGTACGTCGAGTTTGCCGACGCGGACGACTACGTAAGCGCGCTTTCGCTCCGCGACCTCCGCGAGCGCCTGATCGTGCTTCGCACGTTTTCGAAGGCCTACGGTCTCGCGGGGCTACGCGTCGGTTACGCCCTCGGCCCGCCCTCGCTCATCGACTACCTGATGCGGATGCGCGCGCCCTTCAACGTGGGGTCCCTCGGGCAGCTCGCCGCTCGGGTTGCCCTCGAAGATCCCGATCACGTCGCGGCCTACGTTGCCCTGAACGCGAAGGAGCGCACGCGCGTGGCCGCCGGACTGCGGGAGCTCGGTCTGGAGGTCGCGCCGTCGCAGGCGAACTTCGTGCTGGTGAATGTGAAGCGGCCTGGCGCAGAGGTTTACGACGCGCTTCTGCGTCGAGGGGTGATCGTTCGCACGATGCCGCCCCCGATCGACACGTGGCTTCGCGTTTCGATCGGGACCGAGCCGATGAACGACCGGCTGCTAAACGCCATGAGGGAGGTAGTGCAGTGAGAGCGATCGCGATCCTAGTGTTGATGACTGCGTGCGGCGGCGCGCAGGACACCCACGAGACGGTTCCCGATCCGGTTGCCGCCGCGGAGGTTGCCGAGCCGGTCAACCCGCTCGCGCTTCTTCCGGCGTCCTCCCTCGGCGTGGTCACGGTCGACTTCTCACGCCTGCGAGAGTCCGCGCACTACGCGACCTTGGTCCGCTGGGTCGACCTCATCCCTGACATGACCCCGGAGCGGGCCCAGGCGATTCGGACGGTGCTCGAGCGCGGGGAGGTTGCGCACCTCGCGCTGGTGGAGGAGCGGTCGCGGCTGAACCTCGGGAGCATCTACGTTCGTGGCGACTTCGACATGAACGCGGCGCAGTCGCTCCTCCGAACCATCGTGGACGAGTCGGTTCAGCACGAGTTGCAGCCCCGCGACGTTGAGGGCTACCCAGGCTTCGGTGATGCGCGAGCGGCGCTCGTCGAAATCGAGCCGGGTTCGTACGTGATCGGTCCCTACAATCATCTGCAGCCGGCGCTTCGTTCTCCTGTTGTTCCCGAAGCGATGAGCAACCCTCAGGTTGTGGAGGCGCGCGCGGGACTTTCGGGAACGACTGTGGTGTCCGGATGGGTGGTGGGTTCGGAGCCGGTGTGGGCCGAGGTTGTCAGCGCGATTCCGATCGACCCGTCGATGGTGCGAACGGTTCAGGGCGGCGCGTTTGAGCTCGACCTCCCGGGCGACCTGAACGTGGTTGCGCATGCGCGGGGCGAAAGCGATGCGAGTGCGCAGGCGCTTTCGAACCGTCTCAATCAGCAGGTCGATGAGCTTACGGGATCGTTCGCCGCGCGCGCTCTTGGACTCGGCGTCATCGGCGAGGGGTTTTCCTCAAGCGCGGAGGGTCCGATGACCACCGCTCGGCTTTCGATGACCCAGGTCGATGTGACCTCGTTGATGGAGCGCTTCGAAGGTTTTCTTCGCCTTTCCGCGGCAGCGCGATGAACGTGGAGGTCCAATGAGGCTTCGCGTTCGTGGCGGAGGTGCCCTTCGCGGAAAGGTCCGGGTCCCTGGCGACAAGTCGATTGGGCATCGCGCGCTTCTCTTTGCGGGTCTTGGACGCGGCGCATCCACGCTCCACGGGCTTTCCTCCGGCGAGGACAACCTTTCCACCCTCGCTGCGCTCGAAGCGATGGGCGTTCGGGCCGAACGCGGGGAGGCGCTCACGATTCACGGCGTCGGACTTCGCGGGCTTTCGATGCCGAAGGACGTCGTCGACTGCGGCAACTCCGGGACCACGATGCGCCTTCTCGCGGGCCTTCTCAGCGCGCAGCGTTTTGGGACCCGCCTGGTGGGTGATGCCTCCCTCACCGGTCGTCCGATGGGCCGGGTTGTGGATCCGCTTCGGGCGCGCGGCGCACACATTGGAGGGAGCTCGAAGGAAGGGCGTCCGATCACGGAAGGCAAACTCTATCCGCCGCTTTCGATCGCGCCCCTCGTTGAGGGAGAAGCACTCGCGGGGATCGAGTACGCGATGCCGGTCGCGAGCGCGCAGGTGAAGAGCTGTTTGTTGCTCAGCGGTCTCTACGCGGCGGGGCCGACCTCCCTTCAGGAGCCGGTGGTGAGTCGCGATCACACCGAGCGCATGATGATCGCGCTGGGCGTGCCTCTTCAGACGGCGGGACCTGCGGTCCATCTCGATCCCTCCGACTGGAGCGGCGGATGGGATGCCTTCGAAGGGACCATCCCGGGCGACCTTTCCAGCGCCGCGTTTCTTCTCGCGGCGGCCCTCATGGTGCCCGAGAGCCGCGTCGTGGTGGAAGGCGTCGGCGTGAACCCCACGCGCACCGGTGTGCTCGATGTCCTTCGACCGATGGGCGCGGTGGTGGACCTGGTGCCCAAGCCCGAGGGGATTCGCGGCGAGCCAACCGCCGATCTCGGCGTGAGCCATCAAGCGCTTCGGGGAACTCTCGTCGGCGGCGAGCTCCTGGTCCGGATGATCGACGAGGTGCCGGTTCTTTGTGCGATGGCGGCGGTGGCGAACGGTACGACGGAGATTCGCGACGCCGGGGAGCTTCGCGTGAAAGAAACCGATCGCATCGCGGCAATGGCCAAGGCCCTTCAGGATTTTGGCGTTCCCTGCGAGGAGCTCGAGGACGGCATGGTGATTCGCGGCGGCGGTACGCTGAAGGCCGCGCGCGTTGAAAGCCACGGCGATCACCGCATCGCGATGTCGGGGGCGCTTCTGGGGCTTTGTGCCGAAGGCGAAACCGTCATCGAAAACGCGGGCTGCATAGCGACGAGCTTTCCGACCTTCGTCGAGACTCTCCGCGCGCTCGGCGCAAGGGTGGAGGAAGACGCGTGACTCGTTCTCGTCCGGTGATCGCCCTCGACGGACCGGCAGGCGCCGGAAAGAGCAGCGTCGCAAAAGCCGTCGCCGATGCTCTCGGGTTCGTTCTCGTCGACACCGGCGCGCTCTATCGCGGCATTGCCCTCGCGGCTCAGGAAGCGGGCGTTCCCTGGGAGGATGGACCCGCCCTTGGGGCCCTCGCGGAAAAGGCCCAGCTCGGGTTTGCGCCCGGACCGCGGCTGCTCCTCAACGGCGCGGATCGCGAGGATGAGATCCGAAGCCCGGCGATGGGGCAGGGCGCTAGCAAAGTCAGCGCCCATCCGGAGGTTCGCGCGGCGCTTCTTGGGATTCAGCGACGTCTCGGGGCGGACGGGGGCGTGGTCCTCGAAGGCCGGGACATCGGAACGGTGGTCTTCCCGGACGCGGAGGTGAAGGTCTTTCTCACCGCGACCGCCGAGGAGCGGGCTCATCGTCGCCACGGCGACCTTCAAAAGCGGGGCGTCGAGTCGGACTACAGCGAGCTCCTGGCCTCCATCAAAGAGCGCGACGAACGCGATTCCACCCGGGCGGTGGCGCCCTTAAGACCCGCCGAAGACGCGGTCCTTCTGGATTCCACCGATCTCGGGTTTGACGAGGTGGTGGCCCGGGTTGTCGCGCTCGTCAGGGGCGACGGCTAGAGCCGCTATCCCTTGTGAATTCCACGCGAATCGGCGCTGGCGTTGGTTGACAGCCCCAGATCCGACTGCTAACTCGACGCTCCCCCTCACCTCGGGGGACTGAAAAACAGCCCACAACCAATGGTGGTCGTGGGCTTCCTTTGCATCCTCCGTTTGGTGGATGCGGTGAACTTTAGCCGGGTCGGCGGCTTTTTCGCAGTCGACTCGTGAGCAACATGAACAACGAAACCACAGAAACCAAAGAGGCGCCCGCCGCCGATAGTTTTGCGGCGCTTTTCGAGGCGTCCACTACGCGGACCGATCAGCTCCGCGAAGGCGACATTGTCGCCGGCACCGTGATCAAAGTAGGCAAAGACTCCGTCGTCGTTGATATCGGATACAAGTCGGAGGGTGTCATCGGCATCCACGAGTTTGTAAACGAGACCGGCAACGTCGAGGTCAGCGCTGGCGATCAGGTCGACGTTCTCGTCGAAGCCAAGGAAAACGAATACGGCCTCGTTCTCCTCTCCAAGGAGAAGGCCGACAAGCTCAAAGTTTGGGATGAGATCAGCGCCGCGTGCGAGCGCGACGAGCTCATCAGCGGAACGATCACCCAGCGCGTCAAGGGCGGCCTCAGCGTCACCATTCGCGGCGGCGTGAAGGCGTTCCTTCCCGGTTCGCAGGTCGACCTTCGACCGGTCCGGAACCTCGACAAGCTCATTGGCCAGACCTTCGATTTCAAGGTCATCAAGTTCAACAAGAAGCGCGGCAACATCGTGCTTTCGCGTCGTGTCCTCCTCGAAAAGGAGCGCGACCGGCTCAAGGCCAAGACCCTCGAGAACCTCGAGGAAGAACAGATCGTCACGGGGACCATCAAGAACATCACCGAGTACGGCGCCTTCGTCGACCTCGGCGGCATCGATGGTCTGCTGCACATCACGGACATGTCCTGGGGCCGGGTCAACCACCCCTCCGAGATGTTCACGGTTGGCGACGAGGTCACCGTCAAGGTCCTCAAGTACAACGCCGACACCGAGCGCGTGTCCCTCGGCCTCAAGCAGATGCAAGAGGATCCCTGGAACACTGCCGCGGAGACCTTCAAGCCGGGCACCCGCGTGTCGGGCAAGGTCGTGTCCATCACGGACTACGGCGCGTTCGTCGAGCTTCAGCAGGGTGTTGAGGGCCTCATTCACGTCAGCGAGATGACGTGGACCAAGCCCAAGCATCCCTCGAAGATTCTCGAGATGGGCGAAGAGGTCGAAACGGTCGTTCTCGACATCGACGTGCAGAACAAGCGCATCTCGCTTGGTCTCAAGCAGCTCGAGCCGGATCCGTGGAGTCTCTTCACGCAGAAGTACAACCCCGGCGACATCATCCAGGGCAAGGTCCGCTCCATCACCGACTACGGTGTCTTCATCGGCATCGAAGACGGCGTGGACGGCATGGTGCACAAGTCGGATCTCAGCTGGACCCAGCGCGTCGGCAACCCCGGCGACGTCTACAAGAAGGGCGACGAGGTCGAGGCGATCATTCTCTCCATCAACCATGAGGAGCAGAAGGTCAGCTTGGGCATCAAGCAGCTCTACGAAGATCCCTGGACGTACATTCCGGAGCGTTACCCCGAGGGCACCGTCCTCGAGGTTCGCGTCATGCTCGTGGGCGACTACGAGGTCATGGTGGAGCTCGAGCAGGGTGTGGAGGGCTTCGTTCCCCGCGCGGAGATCAGCAAGGACACCTCGGTGGACCCGCAGGATCTTCTCAAGGAAGGCGAAATCCTCAAGGCCGTGGTCATTCGCGTCGACAGCGACGAGCGTCGTCTCTCGCTTTCTCTCAAGAGCGCCGACAACAAGGAGCTCGACGAGAAGATGAAGTTCGTCGCGGAGAAGCAGGCGACGCGCGCCAAGCGGTCGACCGGTCCTTCGGGCCGTCCGAGCGCGAAGCTGGGCGACCTCCTCAAGGACAAGCTCGGCAGCATCGCCGCGAGCGACGGCTCCAGCGACGCGAGCTCCGAAGAGGAGTAAGCGTTCGCGCCAACGAAGAGAGCCGGAGGCCATTCAGGTCTCCGGCTTTTCTTTTGGGGCCGTGCTCAATCATTTTCGGTGGAAGTCGCTCGGGCCGTGTAGGATCCCGCGCGGGTGAGTGACGAAGCACCGACCCCGGAACCGAAGAGTCCGGATCCCAAAAGTGATGCGGCGGCCGATCGACGCCGACGCTTTCTCTTCTTCGGTGTGTGGGGCGCGCTCTTTGTGGGTGCGCTCGTCCTCTTTCGAAGCGTCCTTCTTCCGTTCTTCTTGGCGGTTGTCGTGGCGTACGTCCTGGCGCCGGTCGTTCGCTGGCTCGAAAAGCGCGAGGTGCGCGGCCGCCCGATTCCACGCTGGGTCGCGGTCGTCACCATCTACGCGGTGTTTCTCAGCATGGTGGCCGGCTTCGTGGCCGTCGGAACGCCGCGTCTCGCCGCGGAGATTCAAAAGCTCGCGCGCGAGATTCCGGAAACGGTGAACACCGCTCGGGAGGAATGGCTCCCGGAGCTCGAAACGCGATTTCGATCCGCGATGGGGGAGTACAGCGAACCTGCGCCGCTCCCGGATGAGCTCGACGTCGTGACGTCTGCCGCCGCAGAGCAGCGGCGGAACCTGCGGGTGGTTCCCTCACCCGACGGAGGTTGGGAGATTCGTCTTCCAGAGGAAGGACTACTGATCGAACCGAAGGGGCCGAACTTTCGCATCGTTGAGGCGAGACCCCGGGAGGAGACCGCGCGGGATCTTGGAGCAGCGCTTTCCGAGGCGATCGAGAACGCCTCCGAAGACACACGCTCGACCGCATCGACGCTGCTCAAGACCGCGCAAACGGTCATTCAGACGGTGGTGAAGGGCATCTTTACCTTCTTCATTATGCTCATGATCTCGGCTTATCTGCTGATCACCAGCGACACGATTCTCGCGTTCTTTCGTTCGCTCTGGCCCACGAGGCGCCGTCGAAGCTTCGACCGTCTGGTGCTGCGAATCGATCGCGGCCTCTCCGGCGTCGTTCGCGGACAGCTTCTCATCAGCGTCGTGAACGGCGTCCTCAGCGGAATCGGCTTTTACGCGCTCGAGCTTCGCTACTGGCCGGTGCTCACGCTGATCGCCACGGTCCTCTCGATCATTCCCATTTTCGGGGCGATTTTGAGTACGATTCCTGCGGTGATCATCGCCCTCCAGCAGGGCGTTGGTACCGCACTCTTGATTACCGGATGGATCGTCATCATTCATCAGATCGAAGCGAACCTGCTGAATCCAAAGATCATGGGGGACGCGGCGAAGGTGCATCCAGTCCTCGTCGTGTTTGCGCTTCTCGCGGGCGAGAGTCTCTTTGGAATCGCGGGTGCACTGCTCGCGGTGCCTGTTCTCAGCATCTCGCAAAGCCTCTTCTTGCACTACCGGGAGGTCATGCTGGGCGTACCCACGCCCACTCGTTCCGGTCGGCGAAGGGCGCGCGCCGCACCATGAGCGCTTTCCTTCGCTGGTCCTGCGTGGCGTTGGCGCTCGTCTCTTCCGGGAGCGCGTTTGCGCAGTCTCGATGGGTGGTGGTGTCGGCCGGGGTCGGCGCGCGCGATGGGGACGAAGCCGTGGAACGGGTCGAACAGGCCCTCGACGCGCAGGGGGAGGAAGTGCTTCCGGCGACCTCCGCCTCGGCGGAGATCGAAGCGCAATCGGCGCCGTATCGCTCGGCCCCGGAAGACCTCGTGGAGCGCCTCGGCGTGGCGACCGAGGCGGTGTTGACCAGTGTCGCCCGCGGCGAAGACCAGGCCGCGATCGATCGCGCGCTTCCGGTTCTCGAGTCGATCGAGGGTCATCTCGCGTCGCTCGGTCGCGATGAGCGCACGGCTGCGGACGTGGGCAACCTTTGCTATTTCGTCGTTCGCGCGTTCCTTCAAAAGCAGGACGTGGGTGCCGCGCGGCAGCAGCTCGACATTTGCCGGCGCCTCGCGCCTTCGTTTGAGCTTAGCCGGCGTCTTCATCCGCCGAGCGTTCACGAGTTGCTCGCGGAGCGGGGAAGCGAAGGAACGAGCGTTGTCGCGGTGCAGCTCCTCGGCGGAAACGAAGCTTGCGCGGTCCGGCTTCAGGGCCGACGCGTGGGGATGGGGCGACGGGTGCGCATGTCGGTGCCGCCGGGTCGTTACGTCGTGCAAGCGGAGTGCGAAGACCGACCCGGCCGGGTTCACGAGGTCCGCGTTCTTGGCGATCGACCTGCACGCCTGGACCTCGACGTTCGTTTTGAACAGGCGCTCCGCACCGGCGCAGTGCTCGCCCTCGAGTACGAGAGTGCGCGGCGCCTCGACCTGGATCTGCCGAGTCATCTCAGCCGACTTGGCGAGCTTCTTGGCGTGAACCGAATCCTCGTGCGTGTCGCGGGCGAGTGGCGTGCGTTTCGCGTGGACGATGGTGGGGTTCGTCCGCTGGTGACCGCGTTTTCTGCGAACGCGCAGACCGCTGCCGACGCGCAGCAGGTCGCGCTGACGGCGCTCGGGCGCGTGGACGAAGTTCCGGTCGAAGAGGCGCCGACTCGGCTCTGGGTCGCGGGCATGCTCGTGTCGATCGTCGGACTGGCGCTCAACGCCGTCGGCTGGAAGTTCAAACGCGACCTCGACGACGCGTACGATGCCCTCGATGGAGGATCGGTGTCCCTTCGCGTGTCGCTGGTGACCGACGTCGACGAGTCCTACAACCGAGGTATCGGATTCGCGGCATCGGGCGCAGTGGCGCTGCTCGTGGGTGTTCCGATGATGCTTCCCCGCCGGCGAGGAACGCCTTGGTGGACGTGGGTGATGGGCGCTGCCGGCGTCGGGTTCGGCGTCTGGGGAGCGACGCGCCTCGCTCAAACGCGCGAGTGTCTTGCTCTCGAAGACCGCGCGGTTTGCGAGCGTCAGTCCCGACACGAAGTCGAAGCGACGCTCATCCTCTCGTACGCCGTGCCGTTGATCCTCACCCCCTTCATCTACCTGGTCCGAAACGATGGAGGCAGTGGTGGAATCACGGCGTCCGTCGGCCGAGGCCGCGCCCAGCTCGGCTACCACACGACGTTCTAGACAGCGCGCACAATCAGTTCAAAGGAAGCGCGGTCTGGGCTGGTTCAGCGGCTGCGGACGGTGACTCCCGCCGGCACCTGGGGGCCAACGAGAAACGCGTCCATCGCCGCCTCCGCCTTGAGATGCCGTCGGAAGAACGCCGTCGCGAGCGTCATCATCCCCGCCTGGACCACGCTCTCGTCAGCGCCTCCGTTGGGGCACGCGCTGCACGTAAAGCCACATCCCGCGACGTCCGGAACGAAATCCATGTGGTCGGCCATGGCGAAGGTCCATTCGGCGGCGGATGATGCGGCCGTCGATCCCTCGAAGAACGTTGCGTAGTTTTGGTCGGTGGGCGCGCACGCCATGCCCCCGAGACCGGCGCTCCCGTTGGTCGTCTCGCCCAGGTAGCCGACGGGAATCGACAGCGTTTGGGTAACCGCCGGGACGACGTCCGGGAGCTCGGCGGAGTATCCGGTGAAGGGGTTGCCGCCGTTGACGGGGTCGATGCCGAGGAGCGCAACGATCCGAGCATCCCCGCCAGCGAGCATCGTCGAGACCTTTCCGCCAAGGGAGTGGCCCATCGCGCCGGCGCCGCCGCTCACGGCAAGTTCACCGAGTGCCCAGTCGAGAACGGCTCCCGCGTCTGCTTGCATTGCGGTGTGGCTCACCGAGAGAAGGGCGGCCGGCGGGTCGGCGCGAACGACGACAAACCCGTGGCTCGCGACGCGCCGGCAAAGGGCGTCGTAGCGTCGAGATTCGAGCTGGAATCCTGGGAGGAAGAGTACGAGCGGCGCCGGCTCCCCCGGTAGGTAGGCGGCGACCGGAATGCGCCGATCGCCACGCATGATCGCGTCTTCCCGAACTTCCACGGTCGCGCGACCCGGGCCTGTGGGGGCATCGCCGCCGGGCACCGCGCTGTCCACGCCGTCGCTCGCGTCCAGTGCGGCTGCGGCGTCGGTTCCCGTGTCAGCGAGGGTGCCAGCATCCGTTCGGACGGCGGAGTCTGTTGCGGTTGCCGAATCGGTTGTCGCCGCATCCCGAATGCGACCGTCGTCGTCACCGCAGGCAAAGCAGCACACCAGCGCGACGTTCACCCATACCTTCATGATTCCTCGTTTTCTGTCGCGCGCTTCTTTGCGATGGCGCGCAGCATCTTTCGCCTTAGGAGCACGAGCAGTCGCTCGCTGAGCTCGCTTGCCCGTTCGACGAGCGCTGGGACTTCGCTCGGTTCGGCCGCGGGCATCACACCTTCCTCGAAGAGTTTGACCTCGAGTTCTGCGAGCGCTCGGACGGCTTCCACGTAGGGCGCCAAGATCGTGTACGGGAGCATGTCCGCGCGCAGTCCGGCGCGGCGTGCGCTTCCGAGAATGCGAAGGAGTGCGAGGTCGTCGCCCGCAAACCCAACCTTGCTGTCGACTTCCGTTTGCTGGACGAGGCCGAGCGACTCGAAGAACGCGACCTGTTGCATGGGGACGCCTGCCTCCGCCAGCTCGTCGGCGGTGCGGATTTCCGTCGACTCGTCTTGCCGGAGGGCCGCTTCAATGGCGTCGGCGAGGGAAAGGCCGACATCGGCGCGCGCGAGGACCTCGCGGATGATCTTGAGGGGAAGAAAGCGCTCTCGCTGGAGCCGTTTGATCGTCTGAATTCGCGGAATGAGTCCGGCGTCGTACCAGGCCATGTTTCGGCTCGTTCGACGGGGCTCCGGAAGCAGGCCCTCCCGAACGTAGAACTTGATCGTCGGCCCAGGCACACCGGTACGGCGAACGAGTTCGCTCATTTTGATCCACTCGATCATGAAAGTTGAAAGTCGCACTTACAGCGACGCCCGAGCGCAGTCGTTGAGAAAACACGCGCAGCGCGTTCACTTTTGACGAGCCTTGCTGCCGTCGGCCGAAGTCCTCAGCGGACTTTGACGACGACGGCGGTGATGTTGTCGCGTCCGCCGCGCTGGTTCGCCATTTGAATCAGCTTTTCGGTCGCAACCTCGGGACCGAGGTCAACGATCCCAGCGATCTCGTCGTCTTTGACGTAGCCGTGGAGTCCATCGCTGCAGAGCAAGAAGCTATCGGCGCTCTGGCACTCAAAGAACTTGGTATCGACCTGGACGTAGTCGCGGGACCCCACGGCGCGCGTGATGACGTTGCGATGGGGTGAGACCGCGGCTTCTTCTTCCGTGATGATGCCTTGCTTGAGCTGCCATGCGACGAGGGTGTGATCCTCGGTGAGTAGGGAGGCTTTCCCGTCGCGAATCAAGTAGATGCGGCTGTCGCCGACCTGGGCGGTGATGGCGAATTTGCCGCAGATTGCGAGGGCGGAAAGGGTGGTGCCCATGCCCTGTCGGTCGGGGTTGTGCTGCGCGATGCCAAAGACCATGTAGGTCGCCGCCTGGACCGCACTCTCAAGAACACGAATCGCGTGACGCAGCGCATCGTCGCTCGTGTCCCCTTGCGTGAGGCGGTCGAGGGCGGGTTCCCCGCGGCGCACCATGCCATGGACGGTATCGACGGCTTCGGCGCTCGCAACCTCGCCGGCTGCATGGCCACCCATCCCATCCGCGACGACGTAAAGGCCCAGCGTATCGTCGAAGAAGAAGGCGTCTTCGTTTACCTGACGCCGTCGCCCGATATCCGTGAGTCCCGCCCCGAACCGTTGGAACACGCTCGTCAACCCGCCCGAAAAACCTCGCCCCGAGGGCACCTAAGAAGCTGGAGCCTACACGCCTCCGCGAGACAATCCTACCCCGAGCCTCCGGGAATCGAGAAAGAGGGAAAAACAAATCTCATCAAAAAAAACCCGGAGAACTGTCCTGGCGAGGCTCCGCAGTGGCGGTGAGGAAAAAGGCGAGGGGGCGCGTCCGCAAAGAGGCAAAAAAACCCAGGCCAGACCCCTGATGCACATCACATCGCGCTGCCGCAGGACCGAGATTGCGAAGATACAGTCCTCGCGACGAGATGGAACTACGTCGGGTGCTGGGAGCGGCTAACCACGCCTCAGGGATCGCAATCGAGAGTCCTCACCCGACGCGAGTGATTTCAGCTGCTTAGAGCGTCGGGCTGAAGTGTTTAAGAACCTCCGCGCCCCCAAACCGACCGCCCTGAGCCCTCCACTCAGGAATTCCAGCGATGACGGATCGCCCCTCTGGCTCGCGCCCCGTTTGCGCCCCAGGAACAACGAAGCCGACGAAGGGGTTGAATGAACGGGCCATGATGACCATCCATGATCGAGTGAGGAACTTCTGGATGATGCTTGCCTTGAGCGCCGCGCCGCTGGTTGCTCAAGCCCAACCGGCACCTCCCGAGCTGACCGAGCAACGGCGCATCAACATCGCAACGCAGCTTGAGCGCTCCAGCGTCGTTGTCCGCGTGGGCCGGTCCGGTGGGTCCGGGTTCATCGCAACGCGGGAAGGCTGGGTCGTCACCAACGCGCACGTCGTGCAGGGCCACCGGCGACAGCGCATCGAGGTTCGCTTCAGCGATGGGCGCACCATGCCCGCGCAGGTGATCGCCGTCGATCGCGGCCACGACCTCGCGCTGCTTCGCCCCGCGGAGAATCCGAACCTCCCGCCTCTCGCGCTTGGGGATCCGGCCTCGATCCAAGTAGGGCAAACGGTCCTCGCCTACGGAAGCCCCTTTGGCCTCGACGGTACGTTGACCCAAGGCATCGTTTCGGCCCGACGCGATCTCCCGGGCTCCAGCGGGACCATCGAAGGAGTCATTCAAACGGACGCGCCGATCAATCCCGGTAACTCCGGCGGTCCACTCGCGAACTCGCGCGGGCAGGTCATCGGCGTCAACACCGCGATCCTAAGCCGCACGGGAGGCTCCCACGGCATCGGGTTTGCGATGCCCTCCAGCTACGTCCGAGAGTTGATCGCCACCGCGCGGAGTCGTCCCGAGCGCGTCCAACAACGTCCGCAGCAAGCGCAAGCGAACGAGCTCCCGGTCGGAGACGTCTGGGTCGGCATTTTGGGTGACGATTTCGAGGGCCAAGGCGTCGCGGGGGTGCGCATCCAGCGCGTGATTCCGGGCGGGCCGGCCGCAAGTGCGGGGCTTCGTGGACTCCGCGATCCGATGCCGAACGTGGTGCGTCGACTGGGAGTGCCCTGGACCGGTCACATTATCGTAGCGGTGGACGGTCGGCCGGTGCGCAACCTCGACGAGCTCAAGAACGTTCTTGAGGGACGGAATCCAGGCGAACGCGCGACGCTCACGCTCACTGTGGGTCCAGGCTCCGTGCGCGGAGAGGTGGAGCTCTCGCTGCAGGCGCCGCCGACCCAGCTCCCGTCAACCGACCTTCGGCCCTGATCAAAAACGAATCACCGCTGCGTCGAAGGCACGCCGGGTACGAACACGTCGCCAGAGGATCGCCAACGCAGGTGAGTACCGCGATCGTGCCGAGCCCGATCAAGAGCGAGTAGGAAGCGGGCTCACCGAAGAAGATTCAATCCTCCTCGGGGTCCGGCTCGCTTGGACGAACGCGGCCGACGATGCCCAGGGTCGTCAGGGAGAGCGCGCCCACCAGGCCGATGGCAGAGGGCCAGATCGGGGGCGGCTGTCGAAGCTCCAGCGTCGGCTCAGGCTGCGCACTCGCGAGGTGAGTCCATCCAAGGGAGAAGGCGAGGAGAGAGCACAGAAGGCGGCATCGCATACGTGCAGGAAGAGCAAGGCACGTACCAGCCGAAAAACGCCGGTCATGGGTGCCTGATCACCAAAGACCCGTGAGCTGGGCGCCACACCTGTGCGTGCTAGGCTCCGCCGCCATGGCAAGCCTTCGAGACGCGGTGAAGGAAGCGATCGAGGACGACGCGCCCGATGCGGTGTGGCCGATCCTCGAGCCCCA
>JBCDAA010000156.1:0-18987 GCA_039186435.1 Myxococcota bacterium
CGGTTCGGCTTCCGAGCGGAAACGCGGTCGTCGGCGCGGTGGGAGTCGCAACGACGTCGCACTGTTCAAACGCGGCCTCGTAATCCCCTCGAATCAGCGAGCGCACCTTGGTCGCTTTGCCGTAGTACTCGTCGTAGTAGCCCGCGGAGAGTGCGTAGGTTCCGAGCATGATTCGGCGCTTCACCTCGTCCCCGAACTTGGCGCGGGTGGTCTCGTAGAGCTCGGCAAGGCTCGCCTCACTCCCGCGAGCGCCGAAACGAACGCCGTCGTAGCGGGAGAGATTGCTCGACGCCTCCGCAGGTGCGACGAGGTAGTAGACGCTCACGGCCACCGACGCGTGCGGAAGGTCGACGTCGACGATCGTCGCCCCGGCGTCCTTCAAACGAGTCAACGCATCTTCGAACGAGGCGCGCACGCCCTCGTCCGCGCCTTCGAGGAGGACGCGGGGAACCCCAACGACCTTTCCGCGAATCGTCTGGGCGCACGCGTCCTCGTATTCGTCGACGGGTCGCGCAGCGCAGGTGGCATCCCGTGGATCGGGAGCGGCGATGGCTTCGAGGATGCGCGCAGCGTCACGAACCGACCGGCCAAAGGGGCCAACGACATCCAAACTGGACGCAAAGGCGACGAGGCCGTAGCGAGACACGCGTCCATAGGTCGGCTTGAGCGCCACGACGCCGCAGAAGGCCGCCGGTTGGCGAACGGATCCTCCGGTGTCGCTTCCGAGCGATGCCGGGACCGCACCTCCCGCCACCGCCACCGCGGAACCTCCGCTCGAGCCCCCCGGCGAACGTGATGAGTCCCGAGGATGCGTCGTCGGTCCGTAGGCGCTGTGCTCCGTTGAGGAACCCATCGCAAACTCATCGAGATTGGTCTTTCCAACCAGGATGGCGCCAGCCTCCCGAAGACGTTCGATCACGTGCGCGTCGTAGGGGGCAATCCATCCCTCGAGTACTTTCGAAGCGCAGGTTGCCGGGAGGTCACGAACGCAGAGGTTGTCTTTGATCGCGACCGGGACACCGGCGAGGGTCCCAAGCGTCTTCCCCTCCGCGCGGGCCGCCTCCAGCGCCTCCGCCTGGACGAGCGCGCCATCTCGGTCGACGTGAAGAAACGCGTGATGGGGATCGGCCTCCGCGCGGTCGAGGCACTCCTCCACCAGCGGGCAGAGCGAAGCCCCGGTGCGAAACGCGTCTGCGATTGCGACGACGCCTTCGTCGAGAAGGCTCATCGCTCGAGAACCTTGGGTACTGCGAAGCCTTCTTGAACAAGCTTCGGTGCGCCGCCGAGGAGCGCCTCCCGCTTCGCATCGCTCGGGGTTGGTTCGTCGCGGCGAAGCGGACTGCGACCTTCGGGTTCATTGCCGACAGTCGCCACATCCACCGCGTCGAGTTCCTTCATGAACACGAGAATCCGCGCAAGCTCGTCTCGAAAGCGCACCGCTTCCTCATCGGAAAGCGGAAGCTTCGCAAGCTGCGCTACGCGCCGTACTTGATCGAGCGAAAGGGCATCCGTCATGCCCCTCCCATAGCACGCTTCGTCGCTTCTTGAGGCGATCTCCGTGGGGCCGCTAGAGCGGGAAACAACCGATCAACGGAGCGCATGCGATGAGACACTCGGACCCGCCACCGCACGTGCAGGTGCCGCCGGTGCATCCATCCGCGGTGTCTCCATCGCAGTCGTTGTTGCAGCGACCGCAGTGGTCGATGTTGTTCGACGTGTTGATACAGGTTCCAGAACAGCACTGGTCGGTCCCCGAACAGACGCGTCCGCACGCGCCACAGTTTGCAATGCTCGAGTTGGTGTCGATGCAGCTGCCGGCGCAACACTGAGTCGCCCCTGCGCACGCGGGACCCGCGCCGCAACGACAGCTTCCAGCCATGCAAGTCTCGCCGACCGCACACGCCGGCTCACACGGAATGTCCGTCGTGCACCCGCCCGCAATGCAAACCGTCGCGCCCATGCAGACGTTGCCGCACGCGCCGCAGTTTGCGTTGTCGGCCTGTGTGCCGATGCAGGTTCCGCCGCAGCAGCTTTCGCCATCCGCACATGCTGGACCGGCTCCACAGCGACACATCATCGTGGTCGCATCGCAGGTCTCCCCCACGTCGCACGCGGGCATACACGGCGGAACCACGCAGTCCCCCTCTTCACAGATCTGACCGTCCTCGCACGCCCGACCGCAGGCGCCGCAGTTGTTTGCGTCGGTCTGCGGGTTAACACAGCCTTCGGTACAGCACACCTCCGGCTCGGTACATTGCGGTCCATCCCCGCAACGACACTGGCCGGACTGACACTGCGTCCCTCGTGAATCGCAGGTCCGTCCGCACGCGCCGCAGTTCAGCGGATCGTTCGGTAGGGACGAACACGTGCCGTCGCAGCAGCTCTCACCGACCGGACACGGGTTGTCCGGTCCACAGTCCACCATCATGCAGACGCCATCGCGGCAGGTCTCCCCAGGGGCACAGGTCATCGCGCACCCACCGGTGTCGACGGCCGCATCCGTGGTGGCGGAATCGGGGATCGCGCTATCGCGGGCTGGACCTGAGTCCGTTCGTCCGGCATTTCCGGACGCACAACCCGCGCTAACCACTAGAAAAAAGGCAAGTATCCTCATACGACTGGGCTCTGTACCGATCATACCTATGCCGGGCGAATTCAGCGAGCCGCCATGCCTTTTCGCACGCCCTGCCTTGACCCAGCTCAATCTGGTCGATACTTTCCGCTGACATGGAATGTTTCTCGTGGCATGAAACCATGCGGCCCGAAACACGAAGCGAATGAAACCTGACGACGAGCTCATCGCGGGCGCTGCCCACGACATCGCAAACGCCCTAAGCGCGGTCTTGGGGTGGGTGGAGCTCGCACGGCAGGGCGCTCGAAGCGAAGAGGCCCTCGATGCGATCGAAACCGCGGCCCGGGCGGCGCGGACAACGGCTCAGCTTCTCCTCGGGGACGTCGACAATGAGACTCCCGCGGATCTCGGCGCAGTCGCGACGGCGGTCGGACGACTCGTCGCCCCCGAGGCCCGAAAGCGCGGGGTTGGGGTCGAGGTCAGCGCCAAGCCCACGATCACACGCCTCGGCCAAGCCGCTGCGTTTCGCTGTCTTTGGAACCTGACCCTCAACGCGGTCCAGGCGACCCCGCGAGGCGGACTCGTTCGAGTCACCGTCGACGGCGGGGCCCAAGGAACCTTTCGCGTCGAGGACAACGGGCCCGGAATGGACCTCGCAACCCAGCGCAAGGTCCTCGAAGGAGGGTTCACCTCCCGCGAAGACGGCCACGGCCTTGGCGTCGGTATTGTTCGGCGCTTGGTCGAAAACGCCGGTGGACGCCTTTCGGTCGCGAGCACCCCCGGCAGCGGAACCTCCTTTCGGGCCGTCGTTCCCCTCGCGGGCCAGCGGTCAAAGGCTGTGAGCGGCGTTCGTCGTCGGGGCCTCGCACAACGGGTTCTCATCGTGGAGGACGACGACGGAGTGCGAGAGATGGTGGTCACCGCCCTCACCGTTCGCGGGGTGGATGCGGTCGGCGTCGCCTCGTTTGGGGAGGTTGAGCGCCTCCCGACCGGCTCCTTCGACATCGCCCTCGTCGACCTCACCCTCGGTGACGCCAGCGGAATCGAGGTCATCCAGTACCTTCGAGAGCATCATATCGCGAAGGAGATCGTCCTCGCCTCCGGCGCCTCGGAACCCTACCTTCCCCCTGCATCCAGGCCGGATCGCTGGCTTCGAAAGCCCTTTGATGCCGATCAGCTCCTCGAGGTCATCGCGACCTCGCCGACGCGCGAAGCGACCGGCTGACGAGCCGGAATCGCTCTGATAAGGTCCTCACTCCGCGTGCAGGGCGTGTTTGAATGACCTCAGATCGGCAGGGACAGGGCTGGACCACAGCGTCGGTGGAGGCCGTTCCCCGCATCGAAGCGGAGCTCGACCCGACGCCGGGCCTCGTGCTCGTGTACTCGCGCTTGCACGACCACCTCCCGTCTTCCCTTCCCTTCCTTGGGAAGACGACAACGATCGGACGGGAAGCCGACAACTCCCTCTCGATTCCAGAAGCCGCCGTCAGTCGCTACCACGCGCAGATCGAACACCGAACCGACGGCTGGTGGATCGTCGACAAAGGCTCGACCAACGGCACCGTGATCAACGGCGTCAAGACGGCGGCCTATCGGCTTGAAAACCACGACATCGTGCGAGTCGGAGACACCATCTTTCGCTTCGCCAAGTCGGGGGTGTATCGGTTCAGCGCGTATCGCCTCGACGGCACGGTCGTCGAATCGGCAAGGCCGCTGAACCATAGCGTTCGCGACAGTCCGCTCGTTGGCGGCTACAGCATCGACGAACTTCTCGATCGCCTGGAGCGCGTTGCACCGACGGAGCTCTCGGTGGTCGTCACTGGGGAGAGCGGCACCGGCAAAGAGCTCGTGGCCCGCGAGGTTCATCGGCTCTCTGGACGCAAAGGACCCTTTCAAGCGATCAACTGCGCGGCGCTCCCGGCCAACCTCTTGGAGAGCGAGCTCTTCGGATACCTCAAGGGTGCGTTCACGGGCGCGAGCAGCGACAAAGTCGGACTTGTTCAAGCCGCGCATGGCGGGAGCCTCTTCCTCGATGAGATCGGCGACATGCCGCTCGAAGCGCAGGCCAAGCTCCTCCGCGTTCTTCAAGAGAAGGAAGTTCTTCCCCTCGGCGCGACAGTCCCACGCCCGGTGGACGTTCGAATCGTTTGCGCGACGCACCGGGATCTCGATCACTTCGTCGCGGACGGCCGCTTTCGCGGTGACCTTCTCGCCCGGCTTCGTGAGTTTCTTGTGCAGCTCCCTCCGCTCCGCGAACGCCGCGAAGATCTCTACCGCCTCGTCCGCCACTTTCTCGCGCGGGCAGGTCGGGGCGCGACGCAGGTGAGCTTCCCCTACATGCTCGCGGTCGCCCATTACGGCTGGCCCTATAATGTCCGGGAGCTCGAAAGTGCGGTGAAACTCTCCCTCGCGCTCTGCGATGGAGCCCAAGAACTCGACCTGCCGCATCTCCCCGCGACGATCCAGCAAGCCCTCGACGGCCACGGCGCGACCGGGAAAGCCATTCAATCGCCTGCGACCGCACCCGCCAAATCCTCAACGCGGAGCCAGGCCCCTCCCGAGGCCGTCCTTCGCGAGCTCCTCGCGCGGCATCGCGGAAACATCGCCGCGGTGGGTCGCGAACTCGGCAAAGAGCGTATGCAGATCCACCGCTGGCTGAAGCGTTACGATATCGACCCCACTCACTATCGGAGTTGAGGATTCCGCAAGGGACCGTCAGGTTTTGCACACCAGTGATTTCGCGGGCATTTTTCCTCAATAATTTCGACAAAGCGTCTCGGTATGAGCCTTGCTCATTCCCGAGCCAGCATGGGAATCCCACATCGGAGCGCCCCACGGCCTCTTGAACCCCTTCGGGGGCCACACTACCCTGGTGAAACAGGATGGCGGAGGTGTGCTCCGTCGTCTGCCACGGATATGCCGCAAACCGCCCAACCCCTTTGCGTGGGTCGCGAGGACGAACTCGCGCAACTCGCCGAATTGCATCGGGTCTCGATGCAGCGAGGGGAGCGTTTGGCCGTCGTCGAAGGCAGCGCTGGAAGCGGCAAATCGCGCGTGCTTCAAGAGTTCCGAAACCGCATTCGCCTCGACGGTGGGGTCGTGCTCGAGGGTCGTTGCGACCCCGGCCGGGCGTTCGGTCCCTTCGCCACGATCGTCGACCGCGCACTTCGCTTCCTCGGCGACATGTCGCTCACCCCGTCGATCGAGCTCGCCGATCTCGGCTGCAGCGTCGGCTGTCATCGGTTCTGGCACCAACATGATCACGGGGATGTAGCCGACAGCCGCGAAGCCAACGAGCGCCGGCTCCGATTCTTCGACGCGGTTCGCGGCTTGATTCGAGACGTGAGCCGGGTGCGCGCCCCCGTCGTTCTTCTGCACGACCTTCATCGCGCCGATGAGGCGACGCTTCAGCTCCTCCGTTTTATCTTCGAGGGTGCCGGTCCGTGGTCGACGGGCGTCGCTCCCGAGCGAGCACTTCGAGCTCTCTTCGTCGCGAGCGTGCTTCCCGGCGAAGCGGAGCGTCTCGCGGACCTCCGCGATCACGAAGCGACCACGCGGATTCCGATCGGAACCCTCGACTCCGAGGGAATCCGGCAGTTCCTGCAGAGCGAAACGACCGTTCGCAAGGTCCTCGAGCGCACTGGCGGCGTCCCGGAACGTATCGAGCTGCTCCTCGCGGCGGAGCCTCTCTCGCCTGAGCAGCTTCTCGGCAAACGAACCGAAACCCTGCCGGAGGGTGCGCAACGCCTCCTCGAGGCGCTCTCCGTCGTTCAGCATCCGAGCGACCTGGACCTCCTTTGCGAGGTCGCCGGTCCGTGCGAACCCGCGGCCCGTTCCGCCTTCGCCGAATGCGAGCTCGTCACCCGCTCCCTTCTCGACGGGCGCATCCTCTACAGCTTCACCCGCGAGCGCCACGGAACGCTCACCTACGACCGCCTGAGCGATGCGCGTCGCGCGGAGCTCCACGGTCGATGCGCGGAGCTCTTTGCCCGAAACGATCGCCGCGAGCTCGCCGCACACCACGCGCTCGAAGCGGGCGACTACCAAAAAGCGATTCCGCTAGCGCTCGAAGACGCGCGGGCCCTGGCCTCCCGTCACGCGCATGCGGAAGCGGCGGCACTCCTGGAGCGGGTCCTTGAACGTGCACCGGACGCGCCGACCGAACTTCGCGAGTACCTTGCGGAACTTCACCGCGTGGTCGGCGAGTATCGTCGCGCGTTGATTCACGCGCAGGCCGTTCGCAAGGCACAGCCCGAGAGCGCGGACGCGGCCCATCGCGTGGGTCGTCTTCTCACCCTCGCCGGCCGTTTGGACGAAGCCCTCGACATGCTTCGGGACGCGCTCGAGCTCGCAGGCGCGGACGAGGTTCGCACTGAGGTCGAAACGTCGCTCGCAGAGCTTGAGTACCAGCGCGGCGACTACGACCAGGCGCAGGACTGGGCGAGTCAGGCCCTCCAGGACGCCAACGAGAGCCTCGCGCTGGAGATTCACGCGCGGAACACCCTCGGCAAAGTCGCCCTCGCGCGCAAGGAAGCCGCGGTCGCGGCGGAGCTCTTCGAGACGAACCAGGACCGCGCAGCCGATGCGGGCCTTGGGCACCAGCAAGCGCAGGCGCTCACCAACCTCGGCGTCGCGATGCTTCGCCTCCAGCGACTGGCCGAAGCAAAACGATGCTTCGAGGAAGCGGTCGAAGTCGCCGAACGTGTGAACGACTCCCGTGAGCGCGCCATCGCAACGGAGAACTTGGCGGTTCTCGCGCATCTTCGCCGCGACTATCGCGAAGCACTCACCCGCTATCACGAGGCGGTCGCGATTCTTAAGCGCCTCGGCAACCGAGCGATGCTGACCCGTGTGGGTCTCAACCTCGGCTGGCTCTACCTCGCGCTCGGCGATATTCAGCGCGCACGTTCGCTCAGCGAGTTCGCCCAGCACATGGGCGGTCCGGACCTTCCGCGTCTCTTCGCGGCGGAATGCCTCCTGCTTCGCGGTCAGATCGATCTGACGGACGGTCGAGGCGATGCGGCGCGCGCATCCCTTGAAGCGGCCCATGAGACTTTCGCCGATCTCGGATCCGTCAAGGTGATCCAGCCCACGATCGACCTCGCGCGCCTCGCTCTCGACGAAGGCGATGTGCACCGCGCTCGCGATCTCATGGTCACTGCTCCTGCGACGGACACCCCGCGCTACGTCGCGGAGCTCGCGATTCTCGGCGTCGACCTCGAGCGGGCGGTGGGCGGCGACGTGCTCAGCGCAGCGCAACGGGCCGTTCGCCTCGCGAAGACCACCGGTGACGACGAGCTCATCCTCGAAGCAGTGCTTCGTATCGGCCGTGCCCTTTGGGAAGCCGGCGACGATCAGGCGGCGGGCCACGAGCTTGCCCAAGCGCAAGAGATCGAGGCGGGCCTGACCTCTCAGGTTCCGGACGAAGCCCTCCCCTGCTGGCGCTCGCGCAAGACCCGCGAACGCCTCGCCGATCTCGAGAGCCGAGTTTCGTCGCGCTCCGGTCGCCGGATTTCGTCCGCGCCGCCGCCGCGCCAGCGAAGCGAGGAACTCGACGCACGCTACCCGGACATCGCCGGCTCCTGCCCGCGCACCGTTCATCTCCTTGAGGTTCTCGAGAAGGTCGCGCCGAGCGAGGCCACGGTCCTCGTCCGAGGTGAGAGCGGCACCGGTAAGGAACTCGTCGCCGAAGCGCTCCATCGCCACTCGCCCCGCCGCGACAAGCCGCTCGTGAAGGTGAACTGTGCGGCACTCGTCGAGACACTCCTTCTCAGTGAGCTCTTTGGTCACGAGCGCGGCGCGTTTACCGGGGCGAGCTCCCGGAAGAAGGGTCGCTTCGAACTCGCCGATGGCGGAACGCTGTTCCTCGACGAGATCGGTGACATCTCACCCGCAACCCAGGTCGCGCTCCTTCGTGTTCTTCAAGAGCGCGAGTTTGAGCGGGTCGGCGGAACGCAGCCCATCAAGGTCGACGTGCGCATCATCGCCGCGACGCACCGGGACCTCGAAGCCATGGTGGCCGAGGGAACCTTCCGCGAAGACCTCTACTACCGCCTTCGGGGTGTGAGCGTCGAAGTGCCTGCCCTGCGATCGCGTCTCGAAGACCTTCCGGAGCTGGTTGAGCGGCTCCTCGAGCGTTTCGCCGAGGAACGCAACGAGCCGATTCGGACCGCATCGAAGGAAGTGCTTCGAATGCTCGCGGGACACCACTGGCCGGGGAATATTCGCGAGCTTGAAAATGTGCTTCGGAGCGCCTCGCTCTTCGCCGAAGGCTCTGTGCTGACCCGCGACGACTTCGCGGCGTTCGGGGATGTCTTCGTCGCGGCGGCGCCGGAACAAGACGGGGGCGCGCCTCCGCCTCCCCTGGAAGACGCGCTCTACGCGCGCGTTCGAGACGGCGACACGTCGCTGCTCGAAATGAAAAAGGTCATCGAGCGCGAATGCATCGTGCGCGCGCTCGTCGAAACAAACGGGAACATTACCCGAGCGGCTGCGTTGCTCGGAATGAAGCGGCCCAGGCTTTCCCAGCTGGTGAAGCAGTACAACCTGGTCGATTCGAAAGCGCAGAAGAGGGTGCGATCATGAAACTCAAAGGACTAGCGCCGTGGTTGGTGCTGGCCATGGCCGGCTGCGCAGGTGGTGAACCGCCGATCACCGGTGGCTCGTTCGCCGTGGATGCGGTTCCCCTTCCGACCATCGATCAGGAAGCGTGGGAGCTCGCACCGGCAGGCTGTGAAGGTTCGCTCTCCCAGGAGATCGAGTTCGGAATCGCGGAAGGCGCGCCCGAACTCGTCGTGGGTCTCACCGGCGGCCTCGTCGTCTGTGTGGATTCGTTCTCCGCGGTGGAGTCGGAGCTCACGCTGGTGGGGCCCGAGGGAGTCGACGCTCTCTGGCTCGGCTACATGGCTGCGCTGCAGGAGGTCGAGTCGTTCGCCGAGGGTTGCATTCACCCGACCCGGCAGCAGAACGGCCTCGATGGGCATGTGGGTCCTGCGGCGTACGAGCCGCAGCCTCAGCCGAGCCTCGAAGGGTTGCAGGCGCCGGACGGCATCGTCATCGGCGCTGAACCGCAGCCGCAGCCGAGCGAAGGCAACGGCACACGAACGGGCGCGGGCGAGATCGACATGGGTGAAGGAGCCGTGGACGCACCCCACGAGCAAGACACCGAAACTGTCGGCGGCCCCGTACGTCCGGACGCTGTGTAGCGTCGTTCCCAACACGGAAGGCAGGCCGTCCCGCATGGGGCGGCCTTTTTCGTGAGGCGACCTTTTTTCTTAGATGATCATTCTCGACGGACCGATGGGAACGGAGCTCCACGCGCGTGGAGTCGATACATCGCTACCGCTGTGGAGTGCACGCGCGCTCGTTCACGCCCCCCATGTGATCGCGGAGATTCACCGGGACTACGCCGACGCCGGCGCGACCGTCCACACGACCAACACCTTTCGGACGCGACCGCGAACCTTGGGAGACGCCTGGGCGAAGCACGCGGCGAACGCCGTCGCCATCGCTCGAGAATCGGTGCCGAGCACTCACCGCGTCGCCGGCTGCATCGCGCCGATCGAAGACTGCTATCGCCCCGACCTCAGTCCGGGCGATCGCGCGGAGCGTGCCCATCGCGAGCTCGCGAGAGTCCTTGCGGAAGCCGGCGCAAACCTCCTGCTCTGTGAGACCTTTCCCCACGTTGGCGAAGCGGTGGCCGCGGTCGGAGCGGCCGTCGGCACCGGCGTCGAGACCTGGTGTGCGCTGACAGCCGGACCGGACGCCGCGCTCATGACGCCGGAGGAGTTCGCTGAGGGTGCGATGCAGGTGGTCGACGCAGGGGCGAAGGCGGTGTTCATCAACTGCACCGCAGCCACCTTGGCGCTGCCCTACCTCGACGCCATCGCATCCCTCGACGTCGCAAAGGGTGTGTATGCGAACGCCGGAACCGCTGACGACGAGATCGGTTGGACTGCGTCTCCCGAACCGGGCGCCGAACGCTATGCTGCACTGGCTCAGCAGTGGCGCGACGCAGGCGCGACGCTCATCGGAGGCTGCTGCGGCACGACCCCCGCCCACATCGCATCTCTCGTCGAGGCCTTCGCCGAATAAAAACGAAGCGAGGGAGCGCGAGCACGGCTTCCCAGTTCCCCCCGCTGTGCTCACGCCCCCCGCTTCTCCCCGGGTACGGACCCATCCGGGGGTGGTTATGCCGCCTGCGCGCGCCCCTCGCGCATCGCAAGGCGCTCCGCTGCCCGGTACACGACCGTCATGATCGAGTGCTGCGGGTTCACGCCCATGTTCGTCGGAAAGACGCTCGCGTCCATCACATAGAGGTCCTTCACTCGGTGGCTCTCGAGATTCGGTCCGACGACGCTCTGGCCGGGATCCGCGCCCGCAACCGCAGTCCCGAAAAGGTGCGAAGCCACGAGGTGAATCGCCCCGCGCTTCCAGCGAAAGCTCGCGGCTTCTTCCACCTGACGCACATCGGTCATCACCTCGGGAAGCCCGTCCACGCCCGGGTAAACCTCCACCGCGCCTGCGGCAAACATCATGCGACCGATAAGGACGAGAGCTTCCTGGATCTTCTCCAAATCGCGGTCGGTCGGTTCGTAGAACACCAGCGGCCAGAGCGGCCCCGGCACAACGCGACCCTTCGCTTCCATCCGCACCTGCGCACACCACTGCGCGTAGCAGTCGAGGTGGGCGACTCGCTCCTGCCATTCCGGACCGACGCCCGGAAGTCGCGCGGCGAGCATTTCGGGCGGTAGGGAAAGCGACTCGAGCTTGAACCCACGGTCCCGCATCGGCACCTCGTAGCCTTGGGTCGCTCCGAAGCTCATGCGCACCGGGTGCGGAAAACGAGCCACCATGGCGGCACCGGGATGCGCCTGAAAGCGGCGCCCCACCTGGCCCCGAAGACCGCTCCGCAGAAGGATGAGAGGCGTGTGCACCACCCCCGCGCTCACGATGACGCGACGCGCCCGCACGCGGAATCGACCAACGGGTTTCCGGGTCTCGGGGTCGATTTTCACCCCGAGGACGCCCACCGCGCGACCGCCCTCAATCCAGACTTTTTCGACGCGGCAGAAGGTCGTCAGCCGCGCGCCGTCGGCCATCGCCGCCGGAACGTAGGACACGTCCATGCTCTGCCGCTTTTCACCGGGACAGCCTTGAAGACACTCGCCTTTGCCCTGACAGCGGCCCGCATTTCGGCTCATGGGCTTGCCGGGAAGCCCCAGAAGGTCCGACGCGTGCTGCATGAGCGTCGCGTTGCCGCCGAGGACGTCGCCCCCTGTCTCGGTAACCTCGAGGTCGTCCTCGATCCGCTCGTAGATCCGATCCATCTCGCCGCGATCGACCAGCGTGCTCAACCCGTGATTGCGAATCCAGTCCTCGCGAACGTCCTCGGGCATCCGCCAAATGATCCCGGAGTTCGAAGCGGTGCTTCCGCCCACGCAAACCGCCTGCAGCAAGGGCATCGGATGCGTTCCGGTCGTCGTCTGCGTTCCCGCGCTTCGCATCGTTGACGAGAGCGTTCCGATCGCGTCCCGCGGGCGGCTCGGCGTATGAAGCTTGGGCCCTTCCTCCAGCATCAGGACATCGACGCCACGGGCTGCGAGGACGCGGGCCGCCGTCGCGCCCCCCGCGCCGGTTCCCACGATGACCACATCGGCCTGATCTTCGTACACGACGCGCCTTGCTCGTAGTCTCGACAACATCACGCCACCTCCACAAGCTTGCCTTGCCGAAGCACCTTGATGCGGACCGGCATGCCTTCGTCGCGTCCCTCGTCGTACCGGGAACGCGCACGGATCGACTTCTCGCCGAAGAGCGACATCGAAGCCTGGACTTTCATCAACCACGTCATCTCGCGCACAAGCGCGTTCGGATGGCGGGTCAGCGAATCGACGAGCTCCGCGCGCTGCTCCGGACCAAGCGCGTCGAGACCGCGGAGTCCCTTTCCGGTCCACGCGGGCGACAGACCGACGAGCGCGATTCCAAAGCGAAGCCCCACTTGCGCCAGCACGGTCGCGTGGCGATTGAGACGCTCAAAATCGCTCGCGTAGTCCACTTCGCCTGGCTTCGGGGCAAGCCCTTCGCCGCTTCGACCCTCCTCACGGGCCGGCGCGAAGCTCTCGACGACGGCCGCAAACCACTTTCGTTCCCACCTGGTCAACCGCATCAGCTCGTCTCCTTCACAGACTCCGCCGCATCTCCGACGAACACATCACTCATCGTCGCCAAGCGATCCAAGGTCACTCGGTCGAGGGGCTCGAGAACCGCGCGGGCGGCTTCACGAACCTTTTTCGGATCACGCGCCTCGAGAAGCTCGAGCAGCATCTCGTAGGCCTTGAGCGTAGCGCGCGAGTTCACGAGGAACGCCGCTTCAAACTGCGGGTTCTCCATCACGAGTCGCTGCACCGTATTGTAGAGAAGCTCGAGCGTGAGGTTGTGCGCCGCGCGAACGAGCAGCCGTGCAAACGTCAGGTCCGCCCGCACAAACGCTTCGGGATCGTCGAGCACCTCGTGTTGGCTCGCGAGGTGAGAACGAAGTCCCCGAAGCTCCTGCGCGGTGGCTCGCTGCGCGACGAGGCCGAGAAGCTCCACCGCGACGACGCGACGAAACTCAAGGAGCTCAGCGAGAAGACGGAACGTTTCGCGACCGTCCATCGCGAGGGCCGCAAGATGAGCGACGAGCTCAACGCCGCCATGCTCACGGAAGTCGAGGACGCGGTTTCCGGCGCCGTGAACCTTTTCGATCAGACCTTGCGCCTCAAGGCTCGCGAGAGCGGACCGAAGCGTCAGTCGACTCACGCCGAGCTGGTCGGCGAGCTCGCGCTCGGGCGGAAGCATCGTTCCGGCGGGGAGCTGACCCGCGAGGATCCGATGACGGAGCACATCCACCGCTTCGTCTGCGGCCTTCTTCTTCGCGGGTTTGGTTTCTGGTTTCGCCTTGGCCATGATTGGTAATACCAAGTGGTAATACCAAAACCACGCGCAAGCAAGCGAATCATTTAAAGCTATGTAATTGCTGCTCTTTTCACAAGCTCTACCGAAGACGGATCCTCGATGCGAAGCCGATTGAGACGCTGGGGCCAAGCTGAGCAACCTCTTGATCGACAAAGATGAGGGCGCGCTTCGGGAGGGGAATCTCGGCGCGCGCGGAAAGCAGAACCTCGAACCAGGGCCGAACCGTCACCACGTAGCTCGCTTCGACGACGCCGAGGGCAAAGCCAACCACGCGACTCTCACCACGCCAGGGTGGCCGGGCCTTCACATCGAGCTGCGCAACGCCTCCGCCGATCCCTGCCAGAAGGTCCGCGTGATGGAGGTCCGTTCCGAGTCGTGCGACTCCGCCGAGCCACACCGCTCCACCACCGACCCGTGCTTCCCCCGCTGCATGGAGCACACGCGGGCGAACCAGGGTGCCCCGAATCCCAAGCACGACCCCCCAGGTCCGATGGGGGCGCCATGAGAACGCGGTGACCAGGGACATCCCCGTTCGCCAATTGGCGTGAGGAAGAATGGCCTCCACCCCCAAACGAAAGTGCGCGGTAGTCGACGGGTCGTTCCTGTTCGCGTCGCTTTCGTTCGCGTCGCTTTCGTTCGCGTCGCTTTCGTTCGCGTCGCTTTCGTTCGCGTCGCTTTCGTTCGCGTCGCTTTCGTTCGCGTCGCTTTCGTTCGCGTCGCTTTCGTCCGTTTCATCCGATGTCACGACGGGGAACGAAGGGTCCGCGCTTCGACTGGCCGACACGAGTGCGCGCGCAACTTCGATCGCTCGCACGAACACCATCGTGGGAGACGACCCTTCGACTCGTTCACAGTCGTCAAAACTCCCGGGACACAGCGAGACCGACTGGTCCTGGACGTGGGCCGTCACCCTCGCAGCCTCCCGCGAACTCGTGCGCTCCGCGACGAACCCTTGGCCCCGAAGCTCTGCAAGGAGTTGACGACCGAGCGTGCTCCCATCCGCAAACACGACGCCCACGTCGATGCGCTGCGCGCTCGCCAGCACGGAAGCACCGAGGATCCAAGCCGCGACCACCACGCGCGTCATGGACCGTCCAGAAGTGCGCGCGCTCGCGTCGCATGAGGTCCCCGCGGAAACCGCTCGAGGTATCGACGCGCCGCAGCGTGGGCCTCTCGATCACGACCGGCCAGAGCGAGGGCCTCGACCACGCGACCTTGTGCCTCGCGCGCGAGCGGCCCACCTGGCTGCTCACGAAGACACGTCCGGAACCACCGAACCGCCTCGCCGAAGTTCTGGTCCTCATCAAAGGCGAGCTTGCCCAGAAGAAACGCCGCAAGCGCCCGCGAGCGAGTGCGCCGTGCTCGACGAAGCAGCCGCCGCGCGGCCGGCACGTCCCCAGTGAGCGCAAGCTGCCTCGCCGCTTCAACGAGCGCGTCCCCAGATTCGTCTCGGTCTTCCTGCGCTCGCACTGGCGAAGTCTCTCGGACCCCTCGACGACCTCCCTCCCTCGTTTGGTCGACGGGCCCCGACTCATCTTCTGCGGTGTCCTCGCGTTGCGCCGTAACAAGAGGAGCCGGAACCGCCGCGCGGGCGTCTCGGGAGGCCTGCCCGCAACGAAACTGCGCAGCCTCGCCTGCCCGAAGTTTCACCCCCGCGTCGCGACAGTGGCCATCAACCCGAACGACGCCCCGTTCGACGTTCACCCCAACGCCGCCGATGGCGCGGGTCACCCGAAACACGGTCCCTTCGACGACAACCGCGTAGGGACCGGCGAGGACGGTCCACTGCCCCTCCGGGCGATGCTGCACGTTCATCGCGAGGGCGCCGCGTTCGAGGGAGAGAACTGCCCCAACGGGGGACACCGAGACCAGCCGCGCCTCGCTCTGGGGTTCCAACGAGACCTGCGTCCCGTCCTCAAACTCGATCTCGGACCCGGTGTCCCCCGCCGCGATCCACCCCGCGACCGACGTGTCGCTCCCCTGGACGTCGTAGGCGAGCGGACTGGAGGAGCGCCAACCCCAAGAAACCACCCCAGCGCCGACGAGGACGACTGCGGCGGCCACCAAGGGCCACCGCGCGCGCCGCCGCGGGGGCACAGCCGAGCGACGGGTGAGCTCAACGATGGCGAGGGCGGAAGCCTCAGCGACAACGGAGTCGCGGGCGAGCCGACGGTCTTGCTCCTGACGAAGCATCTGCATCACCTCGTCCATCAACCATCCTCCGGGACGTGATGACTTAGGAGGAGGTCACGCCGCGCAATCTTGCGAAAGTGCTCCGCGCCCCGACGAACACGCCGCTTGGTTGTGGCCAGCGAGCTCCCCGTGGTGTCGGCGATCTCCTGAAGCGTGAGGCCTTCCACCGTACGGAGAAGAAACGCGACGCGGTCGTCGGGGTGAAGACGGTCGAGGAGCGAGTATGCGCGGCGCAGCAACGCCGATGCCTCGGGATCGGCGGGCGCGGGCACGTCGCTCTTGGAGTCGACAAGGCGTAGGCGGCGCCTGCGCTGTCGAAGATGCTCACGCGCGCAGCGTACAGCGATGCTAACGACCCACGAGCGCAACGCCGAAGGCTCCCGGAGCGTGTGGAGCCTTGCGAGGATTCGAAGAAAGACCTCTTGAAGGATGTCGTGACGCTCGGGGGTGAAGCCGCAGATGCGAATGACCATTCGTTCCGCATCGCGACCGTAACGACGGCATATCTCCTCGGCGGCTCCGAGCTCACCTCGCAGCTGAGACCGAACGAGCTCCTCGTCGGGCATGGACGACCAGCCTCCACGCACCACGGTGAGCTTCGGTCGCGAGACGGGCTGACGTTTCATTCGAAGAACGGGTTTCCGGCGCACCACGTCGCGGCGCCTTCGGCGCAGTCGATCGGGCATTCCTGACAGAAGGAGCAGTCGAAGAGCGCCAGAACGCGGGCACGGGCATCCGGATCGCGTTCGCCGCAGGATCGCCGACACGCGTTTCCAGTCTCGCCGGCCGCGCAGGCTCGAACGCAACTGGCAAGACGCCGGCAGGCATCGTCGCCACAGGCGGAGACAGCGGAAAAGCACTTCGAGAGCACGGCACAGCTCTCACAGTCCTGGCAGCGGGACGTTTGGTCGCAGACCCCCGCCTCCACGCCTGTGTCCGCCCCCGCGTCCGCTCCGGTTCCGGCGTCGGCGTCGCCGCGCGCTGCATCGTTCGAGGCGTCATTCGGTCTCGCGTCTGGAGGATGGACCAACACCAGCTCGCTGCACCCGAGGGCCCACAGCCAAAGCGTCCACGATTGAGGAACGAATCCACGCATCTGCTGCCTCACAGTGATGCGCGCCGCGCGTTCGGCTCATTTTAGTTGCGAGCTTCTTCGCGCGACGTGCTGACGACGACATCCAAAAAAGTGACCCGTTCCGGCACGCGTTTTCACTGTGACGCAAACGGGTCGCAACCCAGTGACCGAAAGGGTTTGGAGTGACGAAAGCAACTTTCATTGTCTTAATTCTGGTCGGCGGAGTCGCTTGTGGCGGAAGCGGGGGAGGCTCCGGCGACTGCGAATCCGTCTGTGAAAAACAGCAGGCGGCAGGATGCGCGTCGACGTCCGGGAACTGCGCGGACGGTTGCGACGACCTTCGCGCGATGAGCGAAGCGAGAGGATGTGCCGCCCGCTTCAGCGACTACATGGCGTGTCTCGATGACCTGCGTCCCGAACTGATCTGCGACTCCAACGCATGCCCTTCCGAGCGGGACGCCTACCAGGAATGCTTGCTCGGCGGAGCCTCGGACGCCGGACCCACTGCGGACGCGTCGTCGGACGCGACGACGGTACCCGACGCGTCGACGGCACTCGACGCGTCGACGGCACCTGACGCGGCGACCGCACCCGATGCGGCTGTCACGTTCCCGGACGCCTCCTTCGACGCATCGTTCCCCGACGCGTTTCCAGGCCTCTGATGCTGAGCGCCGGACTGCGAGTCGGCCCATTCGAAGTGGAGCGTCTCCTTGCCGAAGGAGGAATGGCGTCGGTGTATCTCGCGCGGCGTCATGGACCCGGGGGATTTCTCCGCCACGCGGCCGTCAAAGTGATTCGGCCAGAGCTCACCCGCGACCCCGACGTGGAAGTCATGTTCCTCGACGAGGCGCGCGTCGCAGCACGCATCCGGCACCCCAACGTCATTCGAACGGAATCCCTCGGCGAAGTTGGCGGTCAACTCTACATCGCCATGGAGTACGTCCCCGGCGTACCGCTCTCGACCCTCCTCGGAGAGCTCAATCGCCGGGGGCTTCGGCCCTCGACGCCCATGGCGCTCGCGCTCGCGCTTCGAATCGCTGGCGGCCTTCACGCCGCTCACGAAACCCACGGTGTCGATGGCGCACGACTCAATATCGTGCACCGCGACATGAGCCCTCAGAACGTACTCCTCGGCGTCAACGGCGCACTGAAGGTGATCGACTTTGGGGTCGCGAGTGCGCGAGATCGACTCTATCGAACGGGCCATGGCGGCGTTCGAGGAAAACTCCGCTACATGCCGCCAGAGCAACTTCTCGGCGCGGATGTCGATCGACGGGCAGATCTCTACAGCCTCGGCGTCATGCTTTGGGAGATGCTGACGATGAAACGTATGTTTCGCGGACGGGACGACGCCGAGGTGATTCGCCTGGTGGTTGCGGGCATGCTGCCCAGCGCAAGCCTGCACGTCTCGCTGCCCTCGCCTCTCACAATGCTCCTCGGTCAGCTCCTTGCGCTCGACCCAGCGAGTCGCCCACGTACCGGACGGTCGATCATCGCCGCGATCCGCGCGATCTGCTCAGAGGCGCTCATGATTCAAGACGAGGACATCTCCGCGCTGCTCTGGGGGCTCCTCCCCACAACACTCGACGAGCTCCCCGAATCCGCGAACACCAACTTTTTCGACACCCGAGAAATGACGACGCTGCCGCACACCGCTGTCGAGCGCTTCACTGTACCCATGGAGCCGACGAAGCGCGTGGAGTCGAGGAAGCGCGTGGAGCCGCCTCCTCTGGCGGAGCCACTCGAGGACACAACCACATGTTTCGATCGGACCCTCGTCGACGCGCCTGCGATCCATCCACCGACCTTCACAGCCCCACCGCCCCGCGAGGGACTCCCTCTCGTCGCGCTCCTGCTGGTCGTCATCGCACTCGGCGGCGCCCTCGGTGCGGGCGCGTTCGCGGCGCTGGGTCGAACTCCCCCCGCTCAAACGTTCCAAACGCAGCTCGGGCCGTCATAAATTGCTCATCTCGCCGCGATCGCTCTTTGCTTGAACTGACCTTCTCGCTCGCTTTCTCGCGCCCCTCCTTGGGAGGAACGCCGAGCCCCGCGGGTTCACGAGATCAGTTTAGGCGACGAGCAATCTAGCCCGTGAGCCGCCAGCCGCGTCGAAGCGCGATTTCGCGAAGCGCGCGGCGATAGTCGGAAAGAACCACGCGCGCTTGCCGACTGTGCTGAATCAGATGTCGAA
>JBCDAA010000157.1:0-18654 GCA_039186435.1 Myxococcota bacterium
CCGCAGGTAGTCGTCCAGGGTGATTCCGAGGCTCGACGTGAGCTCGACGAGCTCACCCATCGCGGCGTCGACGCTTCCATCGCCGTCGAGATCCCAACCGAACTCGTCGCGGGTGCTCGGCAATTGCAGCTGCGAAACGGCGTGCGAAAGCGACTCGTCGGGATCGGTCGGATGGCGCGGCGTCTCGGTCGTTGGTGGCTCGGTCGTCGGTGGCTCGGTCGTCGGCGGCTCGCCCGTCGGGTCCGAGTCACCGCTGCACGCGAGCATAAGCGCAAGCATCGAGGTTGCGACGCCGTGACGAAGTCGCCGTCGCCGCAGTCCGAGAACGAGAAGCACCAAGAGTGCACCAGACGAGCCCGCGTCCGACGTGCTGCAGCCTCCGCCGCCGCCGTCTGTGTTCGTCGGCGGATCAGGCTCGGTGTCCGGCGTTCGCGGAACAAAGGGGACCGGGGACACGCGGGGTCCCGTTCCGCAGATGAATCCGCTGTACCGACTCGCCGGGCCGATCATTCCCTGCGCGGGCGCGCCGCCGCAGAGAACGTCGTAGGCCCGGTGGGTCATCGAGTGACCGGTGTTGTAGAGATTTGACTCGCCGGAGTGGAACGCCTCCGTACGACACTCGTCGGGTGCGCCGTCATTTCGTGCGCAGTAGCTACCGCCTTCCTCTTGTTCGTCTCCCGGACAGTAGAAGCGCGGATGGGTGAAGTGCGACGCGACGCCGATGTGCGTCCAGGTGCCCCCGATCTGCAGGAACACGCCACCGCCGGAGTCACCTCCGTTGACGTCCAGGAGCGTTCGAACCCAGAGGTCGCCCTCCGTCGTGAGAAGGGGAGAGCGTTTGATCTTGAGGGGCAGCCCTTCAGGGCCGCCGATGCCGAGAAGCGTCGTCCCCGCGGGGCTGGTCGCGATCGGCGATATCGTTCGCGGCGAGGAAGGAATCGGAGCGGCCGCGTAGGGCTGAAAAACAGGTTCGGCCCGGGTCCCAGTGCGCGATCGCTTCAGGCTGAAGACGGTGACGTCGAAGCGCGCCTGACTGGGTCCTTCGGCCGGAGTGGGCACAAAGGAGTGCACGAGCACTTCGTGGCAGTAGAAGATATCGCGGTCGCGATCGGGGGCGGTCCACCCGCCGGCTTCGTTGACGTGGTTGAAGATAACCGCCGTCGTGTCGCATTTGCGCGCCAGTGCTGCGCGGACATCAGCCACCGGGACCGCCGATCCGTCGAGGGTTGTGCGGGTCGAAAGGCCCATGCAATGGCCCGCGGTCACGAAGAGGTCTCCGTCGATCAACGTGCCGCTGCAACTGCCGACCTGCGGTTGATCCAAGAAGGGCTGGTCGTCGCAGTAGCGGCGGTTGCGGCGCGTTCGAAGCGGAACGCCATCGATGAGACCGAGGCGCCGGTCGATGTCGCGCGAGTCGATCATGACTGCAACGGATTGGCGAGCGAGATTCGCGTCGGCGCGCGGCGCTTCAAAGACTTCGAGTCGATCGTCGGTGCCGTAGATGATCGGGGACGTGACGGAGTCGACGTCCCCCGCGGGAAGAGCGCAGGCGCTGAACAGGATGGACAAGGCTGCGTAGCGTTTCATGGGTTGCTCCTGAATCCGATTCGCAAGAGCCCCACCAACACGAATTGAACGGAGGTGGTTCTCTCAATGAATCGGATTCAAATCTGGTTTGATTCAGTTGCGCTCGGAGACAAAGCAAAACGCGGGCCACCCATAAACGCTGACTTTTTCTGGCACTCGCTGACACTTTGGGGTGTCGGAGGTGGGGTCTGGAAAGGACGTCGCAAACGTAAGTCGCCACCTAGAATGAGCCTCTGCGCAACGAGGGGACAGAGAACGAAATTCACGGCGAGTTCGAAGGGTTCGCGCCCCGCGTGACCTCCCACACGGCACTCCGCGGCGCACTGAGCGTAGACGCCTTGGCGATGAACCAATTTCGGGCGCTCTTCTTTGCCGCTTTCTTCATGGTGTCCTCGGCCGCGTTCACGTCGGCGGCGTCCGCCCAGACCACGATCGTCGGAGGCAACCTGACGACCCAAACCTGGACCGCCGCAGGAAGCCCCTACCTCGTTCAAGGGGACATCACGGTGTTGGCCGGCGCGACGCTGACGATCCAGGCCGGCGTCGAGGTCCGAACGAGCACCAGCGATGCGACCGGGTCGGGCAACAACACCTCGCGAGTCGAGGTGTTCGTGGGAGGCTCGCTCGTCACCGAGGGAACAGCCGCCGAGCCGGTCCGCTTTGGTTCAACGTCGACGTCCTCGTCCACCTGGGAGGGCATCACTCTCCAGTCTGGATCCTCCGCGAACTTGGCCAACACGATCGTCGAAGACGCCCGCGACGGGCTGATCGTGGAAACCGCCACGGCAACCCTCAGCGGACTCACCTTTCGCAACAACGCCGACGGGGCCGTCGTTCGAAGCGGCGGGGACGCCATCTTCACGAGCAGCATCTTCATTAACAACTCGCGCGGTGTGGTGGTTTCGGCGAACGCGGTTCTCGACCACTGCACCCTCAACAACAATTCCACGGGCGTGCAGGTCGACTCAGGGACCGGCATCGTCCGCGATTCGATCGTCACCAACAACTTCTCCCGCGGCGTCGACGAGCGCGGCGGAACGCTGACCGTGCAGCGCTCGAACGTCTGGAACAACAGCACCAACTACGCGCCTTCCGTGTTTTCGATCGGTCCGGACGCGGCGACCTTTTCCGCGAACCCGCTCTTCGTTTCCTCCTCGAACCTCGAACTCACGTCGAACTCGCCGTCGCGCTTCGGCGGGGCGGCGATGAGCGATCAGGGCGCCCTTCCCTACACGGACGTCCCCACGCCCGGGCTCCACGGAACCCACTGGACGGACCTGACGATCACCGGCACCAACAACGTCGCCGGTGACCTCACCGTCGCTCCCGGTGTGACGATCACCCTCGCGGCCGGCGCATCGCTCACCTTTGCGACGAGCGACATCATGCGAGCGTACGCCTCGACGAGCCGCAGCGAGCTTCGAGTCTTTGGCACCTTCGATGTGACGGGGACCGCAGCAGCACCCGCACAGCTCGGGTCGACCTCCACGAGCTCGTCTACCTGGGAAGGCATCTTCTTCTTCGCCGGCTCGGACGGGAACCTGACGAACGCGATCATCGAGGACGCCCGCGATGGGATCGTGGCCGAAGACACCCCCTCGACGCTGCGCGGATTGACCTTTCGCAACAACGCGGACGGCCTGGTCGTTCGCGGCAGCGCGGACCTTGTGGTCGAAACCAGCCTCTTCCTCAACAACTCCCGCGGCGTCGTGGTTTCGGCGAACGCAATTCTCGACCACTGCACCCTCAACAACAACTCCACCGGCGTGCAGGTCGACTCGGGGACCGGCATCGTCCGCGACTCGATCGTCACCAACAACTTCTCCCGCGGCGTCGACGAGCGTGGCGGCACCCTCACCGTGCAGCGCTCCAACATCTGGAACAACAGCACCAACTACGCGCCCTCGGAGTTTTCGATCGGCCCCGACGCGGCGACCTTTTCCGCGAACCCTCTCTTCGTGTCCAGCTCGAACCTCGAGCTCACCTCGAACTCCCCCTCGCGTTTTGGCGGCGCGGCGATGAGCGATCAGGGCGCCCTTCCCTACACGGACGTGCCCACCCCCGGACTCCACGGAACCCACTGGACAAATCGCACGATCACCGGCGCAAACACCGTCGCGGGCGATCTGACGGTCGCACCAGGTGTCACAGTAACTCTCGCCGAGGGTGCGTCGTTGACGTTTGCGACCAGCGACATCATGCGGGCGTACGCCTCCACCAGCCGAAGCGAGCTCCGCGTCTTCGGGACCTTCAATACGGAGGGGTCCGCGGTATCGCCCTCGCAGATCGGATCGACCTCGACGAGCTCGTCGACGTGGGAAGGCATCTTCTTCTTCGCGGGCTCGGACGGAAGTCTCACCGGCACCATCATCGAGGACGCCCGGGACGGAATCGTCGCGAGCGACACGCCCTCCACCCTCGAGGGGCTCACCTTTCGCAACAACGCCGACGGCCTGGTGGTCCGCGACAGCGCTGACCTCGTCGTGGCGAATAGTCTCTTTCTCAACAACTCACGCGGCGTCGTCGTCTCGGCGGACGCGATCATCGACCACTGCACGATCAACAACAACTCCACCGGCGTCCAGGTCGACGCGGGCACCGGCATCGTGCGCGGCTCGATCGTCACCAACAACTTCTCCCGCGGCGTCGACGAGCGTGGCGGCACGCTCACCGTGCAGCGCTCCAACGTCTGGAACAACAGCACCAACTACGCGCCCTCGGAGTTTTCGATCGGGCCGGATGCCGCGACCATCTCCATCAATCCCTTTTTCGTTTCGTCGAGCGACTTTCACCTGACGGAAACGTCGCCCTGCGTTGACGCGGCGGGACTCGTGGGTCCGAGTGAGGACTTTGACGGCACCGTGCGGCCCCTCGACGGCAACGGACTCGGCGGCGCGGAGTTCGACATGGGGGCGTTCGAGTACGCGCGGGTGACGGTCTGCGGCGACGGAGTGATCGGCGCGGGCGAGGTCTGCGACGACGGCGCAAGCAACGGCATGTACGGCTTCTGCAACGGCAGCTGCACCGCGCAGGGGCCCAACTGTGGCGACGGAACGCGCAACGGCCCGGAGGAATGCGACGACGGGAACGCGGACGACACCGACGCCTGTCTTTCGACGTGCCTCGATGCGACGTGCGGCGACGGAATCGTCTACGAAGGGGTGGAGGAATGCGACGACGCGAACGGCGACTCCACCGACGCCTGCGTCGCGTGCATGCCGGCCACCTGCGGGGATGGATTCATTCAAGCGGGGGTCGAAGACTGCGACGACGCCAACGACGACTCCACCGACGCCTGCGTTTCCTGCAGGGCCGCATCCTGCGGCGACGGGTTCGTGCAAAGCGGCGTCGAGGAGTGCGACGACGGCAACGGGTCGAACGTCGATGCGTGCACCAACGCGTGCGAAGACGCGCGCTGTGGGGACGGGTTCATCGGACCGGGCGAGCAGTGCGACGACGGAAACGACGTCGACGACGACACCTGCTCCAACACCTGCCGCGACCCGAGCTGCGGCGACGGAATCCTCCAAGACGGCGAGGAGTGCGACGACGGCAACGACATCAACGACGACGCCTGCACCAACGCCTGCCGCAACCCCACCTGCGGGGACGGAATCGTTCAGTCCGGCGAGGAATGCGATGACGGAAACGACGTCAACGACGACACCTGCTCGAATGCGTGCATGGACGCGGCGTGCGGCGACGGGATTCTGCAAGCCGGCGAGGAGTGCGACGATGGCAACTCGATCGCGACCGACGCCTGCACCAACGCCTGTCGAGACGCGATTTGCGGGGACGGAGTCACCCGGGACGGCGTCGAGGAATGTGACGATGGCAACATCAACAACGACGACGCCTGCGTGGAGGGCTGCGTGCTCGCCGCCTGCGGCGATGGGTTCATTCGCGACGGCGTCGAGGCATGCGACGACGGCAACGACATCGATGACGACGGCTGCACCAATATGTGCGCGCTCCTAAGCTGCGGGGATGGCGAAGTTCAGACCGGCGAAGAGTGCGATGACGGCAACGCGTCCAACTTCGACGGCTGTCTGAACACCTGCCTTAGCGCGAGCTGCGGCGACGGGTTTGTGCGCGCCGGAAGCGAAGCGTGCGACGACGGAAACGACCTGGACACGGACGAATGCCTGAGCACCTGTCGCAACGCGAGCTGCGGAGACGGCTTCGTCTGGGAAGGCATGGAGGAGTGCGACGACGCAAACGCGGAGCAGACCGACGAGTGTTTGCTGAGTTGCGAAGCGGCGCGATGTGGCGACGGGTTCGTTCAGGAGGGCGTCGAAGAGTGCGACGACGGAAACGATCGCGCGGGCGACGGGTGCAATCCCGCGTGCGCCATTGACGAGAGCGGGCCCGACGCTGGTCCGGGTCTCGACGCGGGCGTGGATGCGACCGTCCCGGACGCCGGCGGCTTCGATGCCGGCGTTGATGATGTAAGCGACGGTGGGTGTGGATGTCGTAGCGCGCCGGTAGGCGGGGCGCTCTGGCCCCTCGGCCTGCTCTTTTGGCTGCGACGGCGCAGGCCCTAAAACGTCGCCTTTTCAAGCATTTCGGGCCCTCCGCGATGCGACGGGCGCCTCGCGTGAACCGAATCGGGGCCCTTGTGGAACTCTGAGGGTGTTCCCATGGGCGCGGTTCATTCGTTGGCACAACATCGAGCAACGCTGGCTGTCGAGCCAAGCGACGCCGAATTAATTCGTGCGATCCTCGAACGGCGCGATGCCCACGCAAAGCAGGCGTTCTATTTTCGGTTCGCGCCGATGGTGACGCGGATGGCCCACCGACTTCTTGGCGGCCACGAGGTCGATGATGTTGTTCAAGACGTCTTTCTCGCGGTGTTCTCCAAACTCGGTACCCTTCGAGACCCGGCCGGTGCCAAAGGGTGGATTCGAAGCATCACGTTGAATCTGGTCCGCCGGCGCATTCGCCGACGTTCGCTGCGACGCCGACTCGGATTTCGCGGCGACGCCCTCGATCCAGAACGCCTGGTCGGGCTCGCTGACAATCCGGAGGTGACGGCGGAGCTTCGCGAGCTCTACCGGATCTTGGAAGAGATGCCGGTGGACGTGCGCCTTGCGATCGTGCTCCGGCGCGTCGAGGGCATGACCTTTCCCGAAATCGCGGCGGCGATGGGCAAGTCCCTTTCCACGGTGAAACGCCGGGTTGCGGAAGGCGAAACGCAGCTGACGCACGCGCTAGAAAGTCGAGGCGCCCAATGAACCTCTCTCCTCGTGATCTCGATCGCGGTGACCTCGTGGAGCCCGATAACTTGGACGATCGCCTCCTCGCCAACTGGGAAGCGATCGGCGAGCGAGAGTCGAAAGAGCGGCAGCGAGGGCCCCTGCTGATCGCCGCTGCCGTGGCACTCGCGATCGGTGGTGGTTTTCTCTGGGCCCATGCTGGCGAGACCGAAGGCACGCAGTGGGCCAGCGATGCGCTCGTTACCGATGGAGAGAGGGTTGAACGCTCGCTTCCGGACGGATCCACAATCGCCGCCGAGCCCGGCACAGACCTTCGTCGCGAGCTCCAGAGTGGCTCGGAAGTTCGGCTGCGGCTTCGGCAGGGGGAAGTTCGGTTCGAGGTCATGCCCAATCCCCAGCGCGCCTTCGTCGTATGGGCGGGAGAGCTCGAAGTGCGTGTGGTCGGTACTCGCTTTTGGGTTCATCGCGACGGCGACTCGGTCGAGGTGAGGGTCGAGCGCGGTTCGGTCGATGTGCGCGACGGAACGCAAGTCGAGCGGCTTCGAGCCGGAGACGCGCGCTGGTTTTCGCGCGAGGTCGCCCAGGTGGTGCCGCGGGTTGACCCGGGCAACGAATTGCCAGAGGCGCCGGAGGGAGCCCTCGACGAACCGCCCGTTGAGACGCAGGAGGAATCGCGGCCGCCCAGCGTGGAGCGCCCGCGGCCAGGCGTTGGCGAGCTCTTTCAGGCCGCCCGTACCGCGCGCGCGGAGCGCAACCACGCGGAAGCCGTGCGTCTCTATCGGGAACTCGCGCGGCGCTTTCCCCGGGATACCCGTGCGGGCCTTGCGGCCTTGGAAGCGGGGCGCTTGCAGATGGATGAGCTCGAAGATTTCCGCGGCGCGGTCGCCTCGTTTCGGCTCGCGATTCGAAGAGCCCCGCGATCCCCGCTCCGCGAGGATGCCATGGCTCGAATCGTGAGAGCCTATGCTCGTCTTGGCTCGGAGCAGCAGTGTCAGCGCGCCAAAGAAGCCTATTTGGATCGCTATCCGGAGGGTCGCCACGCGACAGATATTCGTCGCCGTTGTCCTCGCTAGCGCCCTCGGTGCGAGCGTCGCACGGGCGTGCCCTGGCCCCGTCGCGATCGGTGTCATGTTCGACGGAGCGTGGCCCGAAGACGACGTCGCGGGAATTCGTCACGAGCTGACCGAGTCGCTCCGCGCCCGAGGCGTCTCCCTGTGCGACGACCCGGACGCCGCGGCCGCGGTCATCGTGATCCGCCAGCAGAGTGGGGAAGTCGCCGCACTGACCGTCGAAGTGCGGGATGCGGTTACCTCAAAACGAGTCGAGCGTACCTTCGACTTTTCATCCTTCGCGGCGGATGGCCGTGCGCTCGCGATTGCGATCGCCGCGGACGAATTGCTCATCGCATCGTGGGCGGAGCTCACGACGCAGTCGGCTCCCCCCTCGACGGAAGCATCCGAAGCGGTCGTCGAAGTCGCCCGAGACGTCGTCCAGGCGGAAATCGACGCAAACGCCGTCTCCGCGCTTCCGGTTTGGCTCTCGCTCGGCGCCGAGGCTCTCTTCGTCGATCGCTTCGTCTTTGGAGGGGCCCGACTCCAACTCGAGGCCAGCATCCATCGATACGTTGCGCTCAGCGGAAGCCTGGAGGCGCTCTTCGCCGAACGGGGCGTTCCCCTCGGACGCGTTCGCGGACGGCTCCTCCTCGCGGGCGTGCAACTCTCGGTGGATCCCCTCGTCGGCCCGCGAGGTCGCGTCGGACTGTGGACAGGCGTCCGCGCTGGCATCGCGCGTCTGGACGGGAGCACCAGCGGCACCGACGCGAGCGCGCGCGGCGGTAGCCGAGGCCTCGTCACCCTGGAAGGCGGCGCTCGAGGTACGCTGGAGTTTCGACGGTGGCGGCTTTCGATCGCAGTCGGCGTGGGCGGTCCTCTCGTCGGCGCCGTCGGAACCGGCGAAGCGCAGCAGGACGTGGGCGTCCAGGGTGTCGCGCTCTCCGGAAACCTGCAGGTGGGAATTCAACTGCGATGAGAACGTTATTCGTCGTGGTCGGTCTCGCTGGGTGCATTCAGGAAATCCCGGTCTTTGATCGCGTCGACGCCGGAACGGAAGCGGGAAGGGATGCAGCCACGGACGCACCCCTCGATGGTCTAGATGCGGGGGAAGACGCTTCGCCGCCGCGCACCTTTGGACAACGTCTCTCCGCGGGACTGGACCACGCGTGCCAGCTCGATCTTCAGGGCGGCTTGCGCTGCTGGGGAAGCAACGCGTCGGGACAGCTCGGGGTCGGCGACACGGATGCCCGAACGGGCCCAGTCTCCGTTCCCGGGCGCTGGTTCGAGGTCGGCGCTGGCGGTGACAGCACCTGCGCCATCGATCAGGACCGACGGGTCTGGTGCTGGGGCGCGAACGACGAAGGAGCCCTCGGGCAAGGCGATCGCACCTCACGTTCGACGCCGGTGGAAGTGAATCTCGGCGGGGACGCTGAAGGAGTGGACGTCGGTCTCTCCCACGCGTGCGCCCTTCGCACCGATGGCGTACTCCTTTGCTGGGGTCAAAACGCCGAAGGCCAGCTTGCGCAAGGGGACAGCCCGCTCGACCCGATCGTTGCGCTCGCACCGATTGAGGTTCCCGGGGGACCTTGGGAGCGCTTCACGACAGGCGACGGCCACGTTTGCGCGATCGATCGAGGCGGAGTGATGTCGTGCTGGGGTCGCAATACCGACAGCGAACTCGGCTTTCCGAGCAGCGAAAGCACGCAGGAGCGGGAACCACGAATCGTGGCAGGGCGAACTTGGCTGAGCGTCGCCGCGGCGCAGTTTCACACCTGCGGCATCGACAGCGACAACCAGCTTCTCTGCTGGGGGCGGGGTAGCCTGGGACGCACCGGTCAAGGCGAGGAGGCGTCCCGTACCGAACCGACTCTCGTCGCGTCGGACTCCTCCGCCTGGCGCGCGGTCGATGCCAACTGGTTTTCCACCTGCGGCGTCCGCCTCGATGGTTCGCTCTGGTGTTGGGGGTGGAACGAACAAGGACAGCTCGGAACCGGCGACCGGCTCACGCGCCTCGTCCCAACGGCGGCGGCGGTGGACGGACCGTGGACATCCGTTGCGGTCGGTCGGTTCTTTGCGTGCGCCCTGGGACCGACGGTGTCGTGCACCGGTCGCAACGGCGAGGGGCAACTCGGTCGTGCGGATCCCGTGTGGAGCGAGGTCTTTCTGCCGCAGTAGTCGTTATTCGACGGTTCGTCGGATTCCACGCATCTCAGCCCTCCCGTCGATGGATGAGGATCCCGTTGGCGATGAAGCGCTCTTCGCCGCGGGGAACGTCGCTCCCTCCGGTCGGTACGTTCAGCACGCGAAGCTCGCCGTCCAGCGACGTCACCAACGACGAGGAGCCGCCTCCATCGAGACCCATCGCGACCTCGACGTCGAGGTCCAGCGCAAAGCGCGCAAGCTCGCCAAAGGTCATTCCGGCAGGTTGGTCGAGGTCACCGCGCCCAAAGGATCGGCCCGAGATGACGCCGAGGAGAACCTTGCCCTCTTTGGTGATCGCGACGAAGCTCCGCGCCGCTTCGTAGGCATCGATCAGGCGCGGGAGAAAGAACGACATCACCGGGGAGTCCTTCGGACCAAACTCCTCAGCGGCGAAGTCGATGGCGATGTCGCCGTCGCGGACCAAAAGGGGACCGCACGCGACCGCTGTTTCGACGTCATCGACGGGGCAGTCGTTAAGAATTGCGACCGGTGTTCCAACCGGTAGCGCCTCCACGCGAGGATCCCCCTTGGGAAGCGCCAGCAGAAAGCCAGTCATGGGAATCGTGGCTTCTCCCCCGTCGACGCGGCCGAGTACCCGGCCGTTCGCAACCGCAAGATGCACATGCGAAGGCGTGGCGGGGGATGTCGTGCCCCAGAGGGATGTGAACACCACTGTCTCGCCGCCGCTCGGCACCACGTTTTCCCGAGACCAGTAAACGACCTCGTCGCCGACCTGAAGACCGCACATCTTCACGCGCCCGATCCACGGTCGACCGTCCCGGGCCACCACAAACGCGCACCGTCCGAGGGAGGGTGGACTCAGCTCTTCCCCCTTCGCCACAAACCAGCCCACGGGATCGCCAAAGCAAACGCCCGGGACCGACACGACCGGGATTCCCAGCGTCGCAGCGTTCTCGAGATGCCCGTAGTCGAAATAGAAGTTGCCGTTGATCGCGCCGAGGGCCCCCTCGTCGGCAGCGCGCTTCGAGAGCTGAAAGAGCCCGAGCTCCGCAAAGGCTTCGCAGGTGGGGGCGCGGTCCCCAAAGCGAGCGGCCGCGTCCGCAACCGGCGTTCGCTGAAACGAACGAGTCGCTTCGAGCCGAACCTTCATCGGATCGATCTCCAAGAGGTCCGCGACCGAACGCTTGGGGCCAAAGGGTCCCTCGAAGACTTCTTCGACGTGAATCCAGCGCCCCTCCTCGACCTCGCGCTCAACCCGTGTTCCGGTGGCCACGAGGGGCTCTCGTTCCGACGTTCGTCCTCGCCGCGCTCGCACCCTCATGCCCTCCGCGGCTTCCTCGAGGAGGACGGCAAGACCACGAGATTCAAGTTCCGCTCGCTGTGGCGACGAAAGCGAGCGGGCGACCCAGGCGCTGACGAGAACGGTGGGCGCCGTCTCGAGCAGCGTGAGGACGTGATCTGGGCGCAGTCCGGACAGCAGATCGGTCAGACCGCACGCTGCCAGGGCAGGCCCGAGCCGGCAGGGATGGTCGGCGCCCGCGAGCATCACGCGCAGCACCGCATCCGCGACCTTGCGAGGAAAGGCCTCGAGAATCGAACCGACGGTCGTATCGGCGACGCGGGTGTAGTCCCCGAGGAGGACGCGGGTCACATAGACCGGCGCCGAATCCGCGAGGAGCTGGGCCGTGCGCGCAGGGGCGACTCGTTCGAGCACCGGCGGGAGAACGTCCTGGTAGGGACGCGTTCGATTTCGCGCGTAGCGCTCGTCCTCGATGGCGACGACCTTGACGAGAAGTCGGCGCGCGTCCTCGGCGGGCAGGGTCTCCAGCTGCTGCGCGACCTGCACGGGGTCCAGACTCACCGGCTCCGGCGTGGTGTACATCTCGCCCATTTCCGGGAGGGCGCGCCCGACAATGACGACGCGCCGATGAAGGCTCATCGCGTCGAGCTGAAGCTCCAAGTCCGGGCACGGGTCGCGCACGACGAGCGTGACGCCGCTGCGCCGCGCGTGCGTGACGAGCGTGTCCACCGCACTCATCTCAGCCTCGGTCCATGCGCGATCCGAAGGAAGCGCGAACTCCCCGGCGACCGGCCCGGAAAGTTCAAACTCGTGGCGCCGTGGCGGAACGCTCATGCCGCAATCCGCTCGAAAAGACGAAGCGCCGTGCTGCCGATCGACGGCCACCCGTAGAGGTCCTCCGCGAGCTGCCTCGCCCGCGGATCGGGCCCGTCTGCGCTGCGAAGGCGAGCGTTCAAGCGCGCCCGAAGCGCACCCACCATGACGTCCGCGCCAGGATCGACCGCGAGCATCGAACGCTCGACGTCAGTGCGCTCACTCCACTCGCTTGCCATCTGGGCCGCCCCGCCGTGATCGGCGACCACGGGAAACACACCGGACGCGAGCGACTCGAGGAGGGAGAGCGGGTAAGCCTCCGGAACGGCCGAAGGCAGCACCGAAACATCCGACTGGCGGAGGACCGCGGCAAGGGTTTCGTGGGGCAAGAACCCGAGGAAGTGAACGCGCGCGCCCAGGTTCGAATCCACCGCGCGTTGATGAAGCTCCGCGAAGGCCTCCGGCGCGCACAAATGCGCGAGGTGACGGAGGGGCGCTCGGGGCTTTCCTTCGAGGGCCCAGCCGAGGCGAACGACCCGCTCGAAGAGGGCGTACGTCCCGTGAACAATGCTGCGCAGCACCAGCTCGAGCGCCTCGCGAAACGTCCCCTGCCCCGCAAGGACGAGGTGCGCGTCGGCAACCCCCGCCATCGCAGCGATGAGCGCGTGCACGCCTTTGCCCGCCACCAGTTTGCCGCCGAAAAACACCACGCGGCCTTGGCCAAAACCGGCACCCGCGAGCTCCTCCACCACATCGCGATCCGCGGCCGTCGGGGAGTACATCCGTCGCTGCGCGTCCACGACCGCAAGAAGATCGTCGTCGCTCTCCTGCACGGCGCAGCGTGCAAAGAACTCGTCCATCGACGCCCGCGAGCTGCCGCTCTGGCCCGCGACCGCCGACGGTGTCGCGCGCTGCGTCCGAGGATGAAACTGCATGAGATCGACGCCGGTGCGGATGAGCTCCGCCTTGGCGCGATGTCCGAGCTTCGGCGACCACACCGCGTCGAGACGCGAGAGCATTTCGTCGCCGCCCACCACGACCGCGCTCGCGCTGCGAAGACCTTGCTCCGCCATCGCCGCAAAACGGGAATCCCGCCGCACCACGTATTCGATCGCACTCCCGTGAGGCATCACCGCGTAGGGAACTCCGGTGGCCTCGTGAATGCGCCGCGCCACCTCGGGCATCGCCACGACGTGGTTCGCAAACATCACGTCGATGCTGTGGGCCTCCACAATCGCTCGAACCGCGCGGACGTGCTGCGCCACGTAGCGCTCCACCAGGTCGTCCGAAAGCTCGTGAAAAGGCGCGACCTCGTCGAAGCCTGGGTAGCGATCCCAGTTGTACACGGGCAGGACTGGCCCGACGGCGGGACGGTGGAGGTGAACGCCGCTGGGCGCGATGGCTCGCGTGCGCGCCGCGACGCCGGACTCGTCGTAGTCCGTCATCGTGGCAACGAAAGGCAACGGCTCTCCGTGATCTTGGCAAACGACATGAACCCGTGCGCCGAGACGGTGGAGCGCACTGCACAGATGTCGCGTGTAGACGTTGGAACCCGAGCCGCTAAGCCCGTAGCCGTGCAGGAGGAGGATCCCAATGCGCGGTTGCATAGGCGCGAGCTATGCGAATTCGATGCCGGGGTGGGCGGACGTCGTAAATTCGGACAAACGAACGGCGGCGAAGGAGACGAGCGTCATCGGCCTGACAGACCTGTCCAGGCGCTGACGGCCTCCCGCGAAACACCGGGCTTTCTAAGAGCCGTGCCCAACCATCCGATGTAGGGGTATGGATCGCGTCGGCCTCGCCGCCCTTGCGGCCTTCGTTGCGGTCAGCCCCGCAGCGGCCGAACCTCGCACGCTCTCAGACCTCGGGTACGCCGCCGCGACCCTTTCGGAATCCTCTCCGCAGAGCGAATACTGGGTGGAGCTCCCGGGGAACTGGCTCCTCGAAACGGGTTCGACCGCGGAGTTCCTCTACACCCATCCGGCGGGCGACACCTCGCACGCAGCGCTTCGAGCCACCCTCAACGGCCAGGAGATCGGACGCCTCCCCTTGGGTTCGGACGCGGTCGCCCTCGGCCGATGGGTGGTCGACCTCCCGGTGATTCGGCCCACGCCCGACGGTCTTCACCTGGTCGTCGAGTTCCTCAGCCGCGGTGATACCACCGAGTGCGTTGCGCCGGACGAACGGGCCGTGGTGATTCGCGAGATCTCGGCCGTCAACGTCGAGCATTCCCTTCGACCGGTCGACGAAGAGCTTTCCGCGCTCCCCTACCCGCTCGTCTGGGAGCGCGCGGACGCGCCGATCGAGGTGACCTTCGTGATTCCCTCGGATCCCAGCGCCGAAGAACTCGACGCCGCCGCACGCGCCGCTGCGTGGCTCGGCCGTCAGGCGGGAAGCTCCGCGATCGACCTCCACGCGTTGTGGGACGCGGACGCGTCACCCGACAACCTCAAGGGGAGCGTCCTCGTCCTCGCCACCGACCGCATGGAGCGCGGGGCGCTGCCACAGATACTTCGGCGCTGCGGCGAGGGAGCGACCCAAGCGAGTCTGACGCTCTGCCAACTCGGCGAGAGCGAGCATCGCGGGGTGCTCTGGGCCCACCTTCCCGCATCCGAACTCGAGGAAGCACTCGACGCCTGGTTGGAAGGAGCGCAACTCCGAGGGCGACGAAGCGTGATCCGGCCCGCGCGAGAACCCGCTCCTCAACCGTGGCGAGACAAACGAACCGAGTTTGCGCAGCTCGGCGTCACGGAGCTGATGGTTCGTGGTCTCGGTGAGTCGGAACGGACGCTCTACTTTCCGCGTCCCCGCGGATGGCAGCTCTCGAATACCTCGAGCCTCACGCTTCACATCACCCACAGCGCCGACTCCGACCTCGCCATCGAAGTATCGATCAACGGCACCTCCGCGGGCTCGATCGGCCCCGAGGGTCTTCAGAACGAGCGCTTCCAGGTTCCGCTTCCCTCGGTGGCCAATCGAACGCCCGCCGGGAGGCCCGCCGACTACCTGATCGTCGGACTGAAGATCACCCAGCGTATCGAGGACGCTCTCGCGGACTGCGATCCTCGCGCCGAGGAAGCGTGGACGTTGATCCACGGCGACTCCTACTTCGACATTCATCCCGCGGAGCCGTCGCTTCCGGATCTTTTCTGGTTTCCCTTTCCGTTCAGCCGACCGGACGCCACGCGACCGACGCAGATCCGCATCGCGGAGTTCCAGGGCGAGGAGCTCGCTGCCGCGCTTTCCCTCGCGGCAGAGATCGGTCGACACGCCCTCGCGCCTCCGCCCCTCTCGATTCTCGCCGCAGACGCGCCCGACGAGGATGCCCATGTCGCCCTGATGGGGGTCGCCGCCTGGGATGCGTGGACGGGCCTTCTCGCCGAACCCGTGGCGGTCGAAATCGAACGCCCGGCCGTACCGACTTCGGCCGAGTTCGAGGAGAGCGTCGGTCAGATCGTGGCGTTCGCGGTGGGGCAGCGTCAGGGACTCTTCCTGGAAGCCGACGCGGGACATGCAACGCGCACGGTGCGAGCGCTCCATGCGCACGCGCCGAGCGGAACACGAATACTCGTCGGAGAGGATGGCGCCATGACCGTCGAGGCGACATCGAGCGGAGTTCTCCGAAGTCTCCTGGAGCTCCCAGGAAAGGTGCAGCTTGGGCTCCTTCACTGGATTCTCATCGCGACCAACCTCATCGCGCTCTTGATGCTCTGGATCACACACCGGCGCGTCGTCTCGCTTCGACGCGAAGCACGAGGCTGACGTCTGCGGCTTGGAGCGAGCGTCCCCGACGTCAGAATCGATAGCCCAGCCAGCCGTCCACGCGCGTTTGCCGATACGTAACGGCCCCGACGTAGCCGACCGTCACCTTGCAGATGAGATGCTCCCACAGATCCAGCTGGAGCAACGCTTTGGGCACGAGCGCCATCCGGTCGCCCTGCAGGATCACGCCGATGCCGGCTTCGGCGCGAAATCGATGGTCCAGTTTGTAACGCAGCGTGAGGTCGCCACCGAAGGCAACGAGGTCCGGGTTCGTAAAGTACGGAAACGCGTTCTCGCGAGACTCCGCCCATTCCTCGAGCTGCACAAAGACGCGCGGTTCGATCTGAAACGCGTGGGGATTGTGGGCGCCTAGCGCGGCGACGCCGTAGTAGCGGGCGTTGTCGTCGCTTAGCCGACTGAGGGAGGCGTCCACGCCCAGAAAGAGCCAAGGGTGAGGCTCGGCGTAGGCGACGACCCGACCGTACGCGACCCGGATGTCTTCGCGCGCGGCCGCCAGACTCAGGCGATAGCGATCCCACCCCGCCTCCACCCGCCCAAAGATCTTTCCGAAAAGGGAAATGTGCGCGCGCGCGATCACGAACGGCGCGCGATTGCTCTCCGAGTCGAATTCGGTGCCCACCACAACCTCGGGCTGAATCGGATCGGAAGCCTCAACGCGCAGCCCCACGCCAGCTCGAATCGTTCCGAGATTTCCGGTGACCGTGCCGCGGGACTGCTGCCAGCGACCCCGCTCCACCATCGACGTGAGGACGAGGCGTTCCGGTAGCTGGATCTGCGCCCGGGCACCTATCGACAGGAAGGATACGCCGGTGTTGTCGTCCCAATGGACGACGCCCGCCTCGACCCGCGTCGCGTGATCGCGACGGAGCATGCGCTGACGCTCGGCGGCGCGCTCCGCGTACTCCTCGTCGTCCGTGAGCGCTTCGTACTGCGCGCGGGCCTCGCGCCACCGCACCGACCAATGCGTCGCGTCCGCGAGGATCCACCGGGGTCCAGCCGTGTCCGGAAGGGCCGCGATCCATCGCCGAAGGGCGTCCCGCGCACGACCTCGGCGGCCCTCTCCGAGAAAGATCCACGAGACCACCTCAAGGGCAGCGGGATCCGCTTCGTCGTGATCGAGGAGCCACTCTGCGTGGGGCAGCGCAGCGTTCGTTCGCTCCGCCCAAAGAAGCTGCTGGGAAAGCGCGAAGCGAAGGTCTCGCGCCTCCGGGCGAAGGCGCACCAGATTTTGGAGTGCTGTGATGGCGATCTCGGCATTTGACGACCATCCCGCAATCGTCCGCGCCCGCTCCCACGCTTCGAGTCGATCCGGGTCCCGCTGTGCAGCCTCGAGGGCGAGCGGAGCCGCCGACGCAGGATCTCCAGCACTCACGAACGCGTCGATGCGCGCTTCGAGATCTTGTGCGGACGCCCGCACCGGGACGACGAGCACGGCGAGCGCCGCACCAACGCAAACGTTCACGCAGCGAGAAGCTGCGTGCGTAGATCGTCGGGAATGACGCCCGAACTCGCTTCTGCGATCCATCGCTGAAATGCCTCCTCCAACCCTGTTCCTGTTTGCTCCGCGAACTCGACGACGCATTCGCCCACGATGAGGCACCACGCGCTGAGGTCGCCCGGCGAGGGAGCGATCCCAACCGGAAACCCAAGCCCGTCCGCGCGCTCGTGATGCAGCGCGACGAGGCGCGCGACTTCCGGCGGCTCCCCAAACGTCCGCAGGAGTCGTTCACCGACCCGCGGGTGCAAAAACTCGAGCGCGGTCCCGGCCGCGCCTTCGACGTCCACGCGGCCGATGTCGTGCACGAGCGCTGCCCGTCGGACGAGAGCGCGCGACGCTGCGTCGAGGTGGACGACCTCGGCAACCCGCCGGGCAACCTCGGCGACTCGCCCGTGATGCTCCGGCGTCGCCGGGTCGGAGTCCACCATCGCGGCCAGCGCCTCGACGATCTGCGTTCCGCGGGCCTTTGCCCGACGTCGCTCCTCGTCCGCCTCGTGAAGAGACGCCACGATCTCAATCGCGCGATCGACGCGGCGAGTCGTCGCTTCACTCAAGGTCGTCGCCCTCGCGGAAGCCACTACGCACACGAGGACCCCACCCGCGCACGGACGGGCGAGCGCATAGAACGCCGTGGCGCTCGCCTGAATCTTCGATCCATCCGCAACGGTGGCGATCCAGGTTCCCGCGATCTCTTCGACCACCACGCCTTCCAGGGACGCCTCGATCTCGCCGTGCACGCCCAGCACTTCGAAATCGTCGTTCGTTTGAATCCCGACAAACCCGTGCTGCCCCGCGAGCCCGGAGATCGCAGCGCCAAGAAAGAGCTCAACCGTTCGCGCCGCATCCATCGCCGCGCTCACCGCGGTTCGCTGAAGCTGCTCGTTCAGTGCGGCCGTGCGAAGGGCGCGCTGTTGAACGTAGGAGTCGTGCGCGGAACGAATCGCGGAAGAGAGCGCGCGGCGATCGCCATCGGGCACCGCATCGAACCGGCGCGGGTGCGAACACACCACCCAAACGTGCTCTCCCGGCAGCGACACGAACCGCTCGTCGGGCATGGCAACCACGCCAGGCAACGTGTGAACCACGTCGTCGGTATGGCCGAGCTCGGCATGGTCGTCTGGGCCTGGCTCCTCGGCGGCGATTCCGACGCGGCGAAGCCCCTCCTCGCTCGTCACGTAGAACGCGAGGTGCGTTGAGTGGAGCTCCGCGAGAAGCGCCTCTGCAAGCCGCTGGAGAAACGTC